>CAZCWQ010000001.1:0-75653 GCA_964502365.1 uncultured Desulfobacterales bacterium
AATTTCATGGTATAGCCCCCTGCGCTATATTGGAGTCTGATATGACCGTTTGGCCTTGATGCCTATTACGTTAATATAGATTAGTCTATGGCCTCACGGGTGTCAAGCATATACAATTTCCTATTGACTTAGTAGGATTTTTCTGCTTTTGAAAAATAGAACAGAACAATCGAATACGGTCGTGGCCTTACTACGCAAAATATACAATAGCCCGCAAAAAAACCGACCACTCGATAGAAAAAACTGTTGACAATTTATAGCAAATCAATATAGATTGCGGAACACAAGAAAGAGTAAACTCTAACACCCAAAGACTGAATCCAAGAAGACAGGAGGTGCTTGTTATGTACGAATTTGTGACCGGTCCGCTTGCCTGGATTGCTTTTGGCATTTTTATCATTGGCACGGTCCTGAAAATTATTTCGCTCATTCGCCTTAGCAGGAAGAAGGACAAAGTGGTTTACAATCACTTCAGTTGGGGATGGTCGTTTCGTTCTATCTACCATTGGCTCATCCCTTTTGGCAGTCGCAGCATGAGAGAGAGGCCGGTTCTCACCATATTCACCTTTGTCTTTCATATATGTCTATTGGCCACTCCGATCTTCCTTTTGAGCCACAACATTCTCTGGGATGAAAGGTGGAACATCAGGTGGTGGTCGTTGTCTGAGACAACGGCTGATTACATGACCCTGCTCCTCATGGCAGCCGTCATTTTCTTTTTTGTCCGACGCATCGTGGCCCCGGAAGTGAGGATCGTGACCACAGCCTACGATTACCTGCTGCTGGCTATTGCGGCTGCTCCGTTTGTGACGGGCTATTTCGCCTACCACCAATGGTTTGACTACAAGACAATGTTGGTCATCCACATCCTGTGCGGGGAGATCATGTTGATTGCCATACCGTTTACGAAACTAAGCCATATGCTTTTATTCTTTTTGACCAGGGCTCACATAGGCAGTGAGATGGGTCAAAGGAGAGGGGCTGTCACCTGGTAGGACATTAGTCGTACAGCGAATCCCTCTTAAACAATGAAATTAGGAGGCCCAGAAATGGCAGAAGGTGCAGTGGACACAGACTTTATAAGGGATAGGTTGGCGTTTTTCAAGGGTGGTCGCTTTAAGGCTTGGCTGGAGATCTGCGCACACTGCGGCATGTGTGCAGACAGCTGTTTTTTCTACACAGCCCATGACAAAGACCCGAAGTACTCGCCTGCGTACAAGATCATGCAGACTTTGGGGAAGCTTTACAAGAAAGACGGCAAGGTGACCCGAGGAGAGCTTGAGAAGATTGCCGACATTGCCTACGGTGATTGCACGGCCTGTCGTCGATGTTCCCTGTATTGTCCGTTTGGAATAGATTTAGCTGTTATGATAGCAGCGGTGCGGGGTATCTGTTGTTCACAGGGACTCGCTCCGGAGGCTCTGCAGGTAGCAGCAAAGAATCATTTGGAATTTGGGAACCAAATGGCAATCACTACAGAGGACATGATCGAGACCTGTGAGTGGATGGAGGAGGAGAACGAAGAGGAGATGCCGGGCCTGAAGATTCCCGTTGACAAGCAAGGGTGCGACACGTTGTATGTGCTTAATGCCCGCGAAGTCAAATTTTACCCCCAGGATATTGCCGAGGCAGCAATGATCTTTCACGCTGCCGGTGAGAACTGGACCTTTCCCTCTATGGGTTGGGATATGACCAATATCGCGATGTTCGCAGGCAACGCGAAGATTATGGCCCACGCAGCCAAGCTTTGTTACGATGCGGCTGAGCGATTGGGGGTAAAAAAGATTTTCACTTCGGAATGAGGGCATCCCTATCGTTCGCTTCGGTTCGAAGCGCCTTACTGGTTGGGATTACCCGGCGGTCAGCCTCCGCTTCCAGTCATTCACAGTGTGCAGGTGTTTTATGAATACATACGAGATGGCCGCATAAAGCTCGATCCCACAAAGAGACTTAAAGAACCGGTGACCTACCAGGATCCGTGTAACATTTCCAGAAGCGGCGGCCTTTGGGAAGAAGCAAGGTATCTGATGAATGCGCTGTGTGAGGACTTCCGGGACATGGCCCCAAACCGCGAGTATAATCATTGTTGCGGTGGCGGCGGTGGCTACATCCCCATGGGTCCGGCTTACAAGAAGAGAAGGATGGAATCCGGCAAGGTGAAGGCGGAGCAGATTCGCGAGACAGAGGCCAAGATAGTGGTTGTTCCATGCCATAATTGCTTCGACCAACTTAATGATCTTAATAAGGAATACGACTTGGGTATGAAGGTTGTGCACTTTAAGACAATCATTCCGCAGGTGTGGGATCTGCCTGAAGAGATGAAGCCTAAACAAGAGGCCGCTGCTTGATAAAGCTGGGCATCAAAACGCCTTTGAGTTTTCCAGGATTGGATACTTATCAGATAGCGAGTTCCTGCAAGAATTGAAAAAGGGGGAAGTGGGAATGAAAAAGAAGACGCTCGTGTTATATGCGGCGACAATAGGGTTCATCTTCGCATTTACCTTTATGCCTGGTTATTCGCAGGAAGAGATGGTGGCCTTGGAGGACGAGGCTTTTGGTACCAGACAAAGGCCTGATGCAGTCTTTGTCCATGAGGAACACAATGAGAAGGCCAAGATCGAGGAATGTAATGTTTGCCACCATCTATACAAAGATGGTAAGAAGGTTGAGGACGAGTCGAGCGAGGACATGGAATGCTCAGAATGCCATAAAGTCGAAGGTGGGTCGCGAACAAGACCTTTGATGAAGGCGTATCATGACCTGTGCAAGAGTTGCCACCGGACAAACAAGACCGGCCCTGTTACCTGTGGCGAGTGCCACCCACGGAAGACCTAGTATGTTTGTCGAACTGTCGGACAAAAGCCAGGTGAACGAATATAGTGAAAGGCTGTTGGCAAGAGAAGTGACTGAAAATTAAGTTGGAATGCCCAATTGTAAGGGAGCATTATGATTGCAATGATGAGGGCATAAGGATCATCTGGGTGACAAGGAAACGATGATTCATGCGGACGATTTGAAGTCAGTTGTCATGTTAAGCTATCTTAATGATGCTATGTTAAGAAAGATAGCAGGAATTACATCGATGGCAGAATATCGCTCTGGCGAGTACATTTTCATGGAAGGAGATGAGGCAAAATATCTCTATTCCATTATCGATGGAAAAGTGGGGCTTGAACTTGAGAAAAACTCCAGCGTTCGGGTTCTCATAAACACGGTCACCAAAGGTTTTACGTTCGGTTTTTCAGCTTTGGTTGACACTGAAGAAAGGAAGTATACGACGAATGCCAAGGCCCTCACAGATACGAAGCTCTTCACCTGGAAAGGCGCGGATTTGGAAATGCTTTTCGAGCAAGACTACGAGATGGGCTTTTTCATGATGAAAAGAATTGCAAAGATTGCCAAGACAAGGTTGCAGATTAGAAATGTTCAATTTCTGGATATTTACAGCTGACAGGATATCGGTTTCTCTTGCCTGGCTAAAGTAATACCAACATTAAGGGGTGGAGGGCCCAGCCGACCTGACAAGGAGCCTCGCCCAAAAATCCCTCGGAAAAGGCCTCCGCCCCTTCTTTCCCCCTGTACTGAGACCTTTATTGTAAAACCTCATATCGAAGAGCGAAACGAGGTTCTGAAAAGGGTCTCGCTTTGTTGCATCTGGCCGCATAAAGGCAAAGGCTGCATTTTCGTCCATAGGCGGCCCTATCCATTTAACCTGCAAAATTAATAAGTGTTCAGGCTTTTGGAAAAAGGTCGATTTTGCTCAAGGTCGTTTGCAAAACGGACTTTTTCAAGGCGCTGAGGTGTTACCAAAGCCGAAAATCTTCGAGCGGTCGCGCTGCCCTGGCGGACTTGGAATGCGCTCGAATCGCCTGTTCAGGTGCACTTTATTCTTGACATCAAGTTGATCCGTTATTATACTCTACCTAATTGCTATAGATTGAGTCGGTATACTACCGTCATTGCTAGACAGCTAAAGTGGGGGCAAAAATGAAATTTGTGGAAAATCAGCCATCCGACGACACGTTGGACCTTGTGTGTCGCATGTGTCCTCTGCACCTCTTGGAGCCAGGCGATAGGCTAAAATGTCTGAGAAAGGGCCAAGTATTAGAGGTGTTGACCGACTATGACGGGGCTCTTGAGGATATCCCCAACTGGTGTCAAAAACACGGCCAGGAATTTGTTGGCATCGAGGAAGACGACGACTGTTATAAACTCTATATAAAGAAAGCCAAGTAGAGAGGCCCACTATGAAACAAGTCTATATGGATCATGCAGCAGCAACGCCTGTGAGGAAACAGGTCATTGAAGTTATGCTTCCTTACTTTGACGAGCACTTTGGTAACCCGTCCACTGTCTACGACATGGGTTCAAAGATCAAAGAGGTTATGGAAGAACAAAGGGCAAAGGTGGGCAAGCTCATTGGTGCAGGGGCTCAGGAAATCGTATTCACGTCATCGGGCGCCGAAGCCAACAACCTAGCCATCAAAGGTGCAGCCTTAGCCAGGCAGAAGAAAGGGAAACATATTATTATTTCTGCTATCGAACATCATTCTGTTCTTAATTCGGCCAGATTCTTGGAACGTATGGATTTTGAGGTGACCTTTCTGCAGGTAGACGAACATGGTTTGGTGGATCCTGAACGTCTGTCTCAGGCACTCAGGTCTGAGACCATCCTTGTATCAATAATGCATGCAAACAATGAGATTGGAACCATCGAACCCATATCAGAGCTTTCTGCGATTTGTCGAGAAAAAGGGGTGATATTTCATACGGACGCCGTTGCAACGGTCGGCAACATACCTGTCGATGTTAATGAATTAGATATAGACCTGTTGAGCCTTTCTGGTGTCAGCCTTGGGGCATCCAAAGGAGTCGGGGCACTTTACTTCAGAGATAATCTAAGATTGATGCCCCTGATTCATGGTGGGATCCAGGAAAGTGGCAGGAGAGGCGGAACAGAGAACGTCCCCGCTATTGTGGGGCTTGGCAAGGCATCAGAGCTTGCCGCAAGAGAACTGCCCAGCAAAGTTAAGTATCTGAAAAACTTGAGAGACCTTCTTGTCAAAGGTGTCCATGATCGCATTGAATACGTGAAACATACAGGCCATCCTGACAAGAGGCTTCCGGGCCATGCGAGTTTTTGCATTGAGGCGATTGAAGGAGAAGCGTTGGTGTTTATGCTAAACCAGGAAGGGATATACGCAAACACCGGCTCTGCCTGTGCTTCAAAAGCCCTTAAAACATCGCCTGTGCTTGTGGCTATCGGAACACCGCCTGACCTCGCACAAGGGTCTGTCGTGTTTAGTTTGGACATGAGCAACACGGTTGAAGAGGTTGGGTATCTGTTTGAAAGACTCCCAGTTGTAGTTGGAAAGCTTCGTTCGCTGTCTCCGATTTGGAGGACAAAGACAGCTGCATAACAAACCAAGCCTTATCATGGGCTTGTTGTCAAGCAGTCGTGGTCATGAAGCGACAGTGATGAAGGAGACAAGAAAATGTATTCAGAAAAGGTAATGGAACATTTCACAAACCCGAGGAATGCTGGTGCCATAGACGACGCGGACGGGATCGGCGAAGTTGGCAATCCGGTTTGTGGTGACATGATGAGTTTCTATATCAAGGTTGACAATGATAGGCTTACCGATGTGAAGTTCAAAACATTTGGGTGTGTTGCGGCTATTGCTGTGTCCAGCATGGTCAGTGAAATGGCAAAAAACAAAACGCTGGAAGAGGCCAAGGCCATAACAAGAAGGGCAGTTGCAGAAGCCTTGGATGGTCTCCCAAAAGAAAAGATGCATTGTTCCAACCTTGGGGCAAAAGCACTTGCTGAGGCTATCAAGGACTATGAAGAGAAAAAGTCCGGCAGGCCGGTTGCCACCGAGCCGAAAAAGGGAAAGAGGCCAAAGAGGCATATTATGTGCAGTCAGTGTGATACAAAGAATCCTGTCACAGCCAACTTCTGTATGAGCTGCGGAGAGAAACTGGCTTACTAGCCTGTGGCAAAGTTGCTCCAGCCGAATTTGGGTTGTGAGGTTCCATACACCCCAATTGATTATCTGAGAACCATAAAATACAGGGCTCTTTCTTAAAGAATACGGTCTTGGCCCCATTGCAGTGGTCAATTATAGGGCATATTTAGTTGGGCAGAAGTCTGGAGTCGGTGGCGAGCAACCTCTCCGCAACTAAATAGAAGCTTAGGGATGAGAAAATGACCCCGGCTCCGGATTTCCGCTGTCCTTTGTGCCTCTTGTGAAGGCTCACAAAGCGACGAGACGTTGACATCCTGTGTACGTATCATCATAATGTGTATTAAAGGAGGTGAGCACCATGAAAAGGTTTAGTCTGCCGAGGACAGCCCATTGCAAGGAGGGTTGCTGTAGACAGCCCTGGGCATGGCGTTAAACTGCCCCTTTCCCTAAGACAGGCTAGCCTCTAACCGGGATACTGCGGGCCACAAGCACTGGGCTCGGGGGATCTCGCCACGATACATGTGGGGAGCCTCGTGAACGAAGAACACAATAAGGAAATACAAGAGCTTATTGGCCAGTTCAAATGCCCGAGAGATTTCGTGTGCTACAAATCAAGCTTTGAGGTCCTTTGCAAGGCAAGAGATATAGGAACGGAATCACCACTGTTATGTCAGGAAAGAGATTTGCAATGTAAGTTCCTATCCATTAAACATGGATATGTCTGTCAATGTCCTCTTCGAATCTATATCGCCAAGAAACTGAAGAGGTGAAGTGCACAAGGGATTTGAAGAAATGTCGAAGATCCCTTGACGATGCTTTTTTGTCCTCACACAGAAAGAGGGTGTGACATTCTTGCCACACCTCCCCACAGTTCCAACTTACTATACCAACCGGGAAAGATAAACGGCCGGCAATCAACCAAAGGTGCAAGAGTTTCCGTGCGTTTGTCCTTGACACTGGGCTGGTCAGCCATTATACTCTACTAAGCCGGTATAGTTTAGGGGTACAAAATTAAGGGCTGAGTTGGCCTCGGATATCTTGCTGGTAGGACAGAGGCTGCCGCACAATCAGGAGGTCCCTTGGATGAAACTATCGAGCAGAAGTCGCTACGGGACGAGGATGATGTTGGACCTGGCTCAACATTATGATCAGGGCCCCGTCCAAATAAGCGATATTGCAAAGCGTCAGGATATTTCTCCTAAGTATCTTGAACAGCTGGTCATACCGTTGAAAAAGGCCAACTACGTGAAGAGTGTCCGCGGTCCCAAAGGGGGACATATGCTTGCAATGTCTCCTGACGAGATTACTGTCGGGGAGATCGTAGAACTGCTGGAAGGCGAAATCAACCTGTCGCGTTGTATTGAAGATCCTGATATATGCGAAAGGTCTCAGACTTGCTTGACCCGAGGCATATGGGAAAGGGCTACGAGAGCTATGTACGACGAGCTGAACTCAATGACGTTGTCTGCAATGATTAATAAGCATGGGAAAGATTCAACGTTCACAAGGTGATAAGAAACGAATTCAGAAAAGATGATCATTCACGTCTCGAACCAGAAAAATGTAGGCATCAAGAGATTATGGAAATTGCTCCATTGAAATTTTTCTTGCGAGCTTCTGATGGTTAAGTTTATCAGACAAATCGGCTCCCTGTGGAACAGACTATCCAAGCAACGGTTTCAGGGAGAAGCTTCCGACGGGTTCATCCTGGATCATGAGGCCCAGATTACGGTGTGGGAAAGAGCGAACAGGAAGATGGGCTGGGGCATTGGCCAAGAGGAATTCGATCGTATCGGCCCCCCTGCTGAAATGACCGACCAGGATCGAAAAGATGGATTTGTCGGTGCCGCACTATTCTACGGTTTTGGCGATGACGGCAAAGGACACGCCGACGCTGTTCTCTCGGGTAAATTGGCGTGGGAGTATGCAGTTCGCAGCCGCAAGAGAAGAGGTGGAACCTGGAAGTGCGAGTATGTCAGGTTTGACGATCCGAAGTTCATCAGGCTCAGGGAAGATACCTGGCCAAGGCCCAAGGGCTTTTATTTCAGAAAAGTGCAGCTTGGAAAGAAGTACCATAATATGAGTGTGGAAAGGGTGAGAAAACAACTCAACGGCGAGATCGGTTTTGGGCCGGAAGGGATACAATTTCTGGCGATTACACATCCTCATTATATAAAGTCTGTTGACGGTGACCGGATCCCCTTTATTTCCCTGCCGGACTACGATGTGGCACCGCACGGATTTGGCGATTTTTATGATGCGCCTTTTCTTCTTGTAAGCGGCGACACACTAGGCATAGGTGTGGGTAATGTGAGTCAGGCGTACCCCAGATACGGTTCAGGCACCCTGCGATAGCTTTTGAGCGGTAGGATACCATGTCTACGCATCATCTTATATTGGGCAAAACCGTTGATTTCATCACGGGCCAGACGATCGTGGACACTCACGACGAACGGGCCAGACAAAAGATTGCACGGTTCCTGGTCGAAAAGAAAGGCTATTTGAAAGATGACATTGAAGTGCGGCGAGCAATAGAATTGACTGTTGACGGCGACAAGGCAACTGCCAGGGTTGATTTTCTCATCCGAGTAGCCGGTAAGGCCTTTGCCATAATCATCTTTGGGCCCGGTTCTCTGGTTACCCGTGAGCGCTCCACGCTGGCAGCAGCTAGACTTGTTGAGAGCTATGCAGTTCCTTTTGCGGTGATAACAAACGGAAAGGATGCCGAAGTGTTGGAAACAAGATCCGGCGCTGTTATTTCCGAGGGGCTTGAAGCCATCCCATCAAGACAAGAAGCAGAGGAAGAAATGGACACATTAATCTTTGAGGAGATCTCTGAAGAGCGGTTGGAAAAGGAGAAGAGGATCCTTTTTGCCTTTGATGTGTTGGCAAAGCGGGAATGTGACGAATTTACCTGCAATCTGTAATGACTGCGAAATCAGGAGAAGCTCCAACATGAGGATTCTCTCTATTGCGATAAGCAAGAAAAAAGGGACCCGCAAGGTCAAGGTTGATGAGGCCATTCTCATTGAGGACCATGGACTGGAAGGAGACGCCCATGCCGGACCGTGGCACCGACAGGTGAGCTTTCTTGCCGGGGAGAGCATTGAAAAGGCTCGCAAACGGGGCCTTGACGTTACCTTTGGCGATTTTGCTGAGAACATTGCCACGTCAGGCATTGACTGGCCAAAAGTACCCGTAGGTACGCGATTAGAGTTGGGGGATACGGCGCAGGTGGAAATTACGCAAATCGGAAAGGAATGTCACAAAAAATGCGCTATATATTATCTGGCCGGGGACTGCATAATGCCCAGAGAAGGGATCTTTGCCCGTGTCCTTAAGGGAGGCAAGATTCGTCGCGGCGATGTGGTGCAGGTTGTGTGTGGGCCTTGAAAGTCTGGTTGGAACATAAAAGACATGATATCAGCTGGTTTTGTGCAACACGATATGAAGACTCAAGTGAACAGTATCCAATCTCATCGTGTGCTCCATTGTAAAGGGGAGACGTGTCAGACTTTCGAACATGAGCTGATTTGCGAAGAGCCCCTCTTGATTCGTGTTGAGGGCAAGCCCTATTCTGTAGTGATGCGCACTCCGGGCGAAGAGACCTTCCATGTGGCAGGATTTTGTCTCGCCGAAGGCTTGGTGGATAAGCCGAACGATATTGCAACCCTTGGTTACTGTGATGATGTGGATGGCAATGTTGCCAGCGTGACACTTGAACCAGAAAGACGGCAAAAGGTTTCGAGCCTGTTAAAGAGGCGGGGCTTTTTGAGTCAAACCAGTTGCGGCATCTGCGGCAAGGAATTGATAAAGGACTTATGTCAGATTCTAACTCCGGTAACAGACGAAACCAAAATCAACATTGACCGGGCCATTGGGTGCGCCGGCCAGCTTTATGAGCATCAAGAACTCTATGAGAAAACACGCGGCTCTCACGCAGCCTTGTTGTTTGATTCAGAGCCGAAATTTTTGGCCATGGCAGAGGATGTGGGACGTCACAACGCCTTGGATAAGGCAATCGGCAAGGTCTTCGTTGGCGGAAAGCTTGCTGATGCCTGTTTAGGAGTCCTCTCGTCTCGTATCAGTTACGAGTTGGTCCAAAAGGCAGCCCGGGCCCATCTTGCGATTTTGATCGGCATGTCCCGCCCCACAGCTCTGGCAGTCCAGCTGGGCCGGACCCTGAATATGGCACTTGCCTGTATTAGTAAGAAAGGCGGGTTGTTGGTCTTTTGCGGACAGGAGCGTATTGACGGAGGCTTAGGCTTAGATGCAGGATCATATCGACAATGAGAAGTTCGTAGATCAGATATTGACGATTCAGGTGAGCAAGATGGCGGTCCTATAAGACAAGAAGAGGCGCCATGTCTAAAGAAAAAGGCACCGTGGATAGCATTGAAGGCGGCTGGGCATGGGTTTCGACCCGGCGTAAGGATATGTGCGGACACTGCAGACATCAGGGCATGTGCCATATGGTCGATGGCATGGACCGGATGATAGTAAAGGCAAGAAATACAGCCCAGGCCCGCACAGGAGACGAGGTGGAACTTTATGTCAGCACCAAGACCAAGCTAAAAGGCCAGTTCGTACTCTATATGTTTCCGGTCCTTGGCTTGTTGATCGGCGCCTTCTCGGCAAACAGCCTCTCAAGGGTTTTGGGGTTGAATCAGAACGTGGGGATGGCAATCTTTACGCTGGGAGGTCTGATCCTGGCGTTTCTACTGGAGCGATTCGTTTCTAAACGCATGGAAACGAGGCAGGAACTGACTCCTATGGTCTCCCGAGTGCTACGAAGGGCCGTCAGTGGTGCCTCCAACGCCAGGGTTGTGTAACGGATCCTACATAATGTTTTATACTAACGTGGTACCCTCTTGCCCCCAGGTATGACTTTTAGCGGTGGTAGATGGTGAGAACTGACAATTGAGGAAATTGAGTACCATGCCCAGGAAACTCATCCATGTCGCATTTACTCTGGGAGTTATCCTCTGCCTTCTAGGGGTTGGCATCCTCCCAGCGCAGAAGGCTTGCGCTGGAGTATGCTGTATACGACCTGGGATGCACGGCTGCGAACATCCTCCAGGGGCAAAGGGGATCTCTCACCCCGCGGGTTGCTGCTGTGGAGGAGGGGCGTGCCCATGCGAGGTGTTGCAAGGCTGTGTTTCTAAGTTACTGGTTTTTTCTTTCTTTGTTGTGCCGAGCGTGGAAAATCCCGTCCAGTCAGACATAACAGATGGCGCGGTAAACTTATTTCCATCTCGTACCTTTCAGAGTGATTTGACTAATAAGACTTGGACATTCGGCACAGGCCCGCCTTTGGAGCTTTATCTCCTAAATTTGTCCCTCTTGTGTTAAGCTTTTCCTGGTTGTCCCGGCATTACCTACTGGAAGTCGGCACGTTTAGTGATGGAAACGTCCTGAGACGGAGACTTGCAAGTCGTCAACTCCTTCACCCTCATGACCTGGGAGCTGACATCATCTGCCGTACGGATCACACGTCCGCTTTCCTTTAAAGCGCGGATCCGTTTGTACAGGAGGAACGCAACAATGAGAGTTTCGATTTTTGTATTCTTAGTGGGTTTGGCCGTAATTTTTCCACGTACCGCAAGAGCCTTGGATTCCCCCGAGTCGCTTGCCGGGTTGGCAGTTAAGGCAAACCCCGAGATTTCCATGCTTTGCCATCAAGTTGAGGCGTTAAAGGAGCAGGAAAGCGCGGCAACTATCTGGAAAGAGCCGGTGTTTATGGTCGAGTACAGTAATATGCCATGGGATGCCCCGTCTCTTGGGGAGCACGCGATGAGTGGGATTCAACTCAAGGTGCAGCAGACCTTTCCATTTCCTGGCAAGAATGACAGGAGGCGGGCGGTTGCTGCAGCGCACGTGGACGTGCAGCGGCTTGAGCTTGAGGAGCTTAAAAGTCAACTTAGCGGGAAAGTGAAACAGTTCTACTGGAAACTGGTGCTTGTGAAAAAACGAAAAGCGATCAGAGAAAAACACATCGGTGTTGTCGATAGTCTGCTTGAGGCTGTAAAGGCAAAGTATTCTTCGGGCAGGGCCAATCAGCAAGATATTCTGAAACTGCACATATTAAAAGAAAAGCTCACTGACGAGATATACGATTTTGCCCAGAGAGAGCGGGAATTAACTGCAACTATAAATAGTGCACTTCATCGAGATATGAATGTCTCTATTGAAACTCACGAGGAGATCCCGCTCGTAAAAGTTACTGCCACGTCGAATCAACTTACTAAGGTTGCGCAGAAGGAACGAGTGCTGCTTCAAGTATGGAAAAAGAAAGCCGAACTTGAGCGCCTTGCAGCACAGAAGGAGGGTTATGAAAAGTGGCCAGATATAACAGTCTGGACCGGGTACAGGATCAGGCGTGAAGTGGGTATGGACAGAGGTGAGGATTTTGTGTCAGTAGGCGTAAGTGTGCCGATTCCGTTTGATTACAGCAACAGGTATGAGGCAACAACTCGAGCGCGGCTGGCAAATGCGCTGGCTTATGAAGAAAAACACAAGTCCATCCTGGATGTAATTTCTTCTGACATAGATAAAAGCCTCTCAAAGTGGGAAAGAAGTTATCAGAAGGCATCGACTTACAGTGAGCGGTTGATTCCTGAGGCAAGGGCGACGCTGGATGCCGCGCTTTCCGCATGGCAGGTTGGAAGAGCTGATTTCACCTCACTCTATCAGGCCGAACTGCAACTGCTGAATTTTGAGGAGTCTGTTGTTGTCGCTAAGGCGCAGACAGTTTTGATGTCCATAGAGGTTGAGTTTCTTGTTGGAGAATCTTCAAGCAGTGAGGAAGAGTCATGAAAAAGTATGTTGTTTTGTTGGTTCTAGGTGTTTTCATATGGGGTTTGCCATGTCCACTAAGCGGCGACAATCCTGTGAATAACCATATTCATGGCAAGCTTTACGCGGGCGATCAGTCTCATGAACACAGTGATAAGACGCTGTATACCTGCCCGATGCACCCCCAGATTGTGCGGGAGGCTCCCGGACAGTGTCCCATCTGCGGTATGGATCTTGTGCCGCAGAAGAGTGCTGAGCGAGCTAAAGGCAAACCCATGGGTCAAGCCACCATCCTTGTTGATCCTGTCACAGTGCAGAATATGGGGGTAAGGGTTGCTAAGGTCAACAAGGGCATTGTTCGTCGCCACATACGGACATTTGGCAGGGTTGAGACGCCTGACAACGCCTTTTCAGTCATCAATCTAAAGTTTTCCGGATGGGTGGAAAAGATATGGGTTGATGAGCAGGGGGCGAATGTAAGGAAAGGGGATAGGCTTTTTGCTATCTATTCTCCAGAGGTATTTTCTGCACAGGAAGAGTATGTCCTTTCCCTGAAAAACTACGGCAGAGACCACAGTATTACTCAATCTGCCGAAAATAGGCTCAGGCTGTGGGATATCGCCGACTGGCAGATAAAAACAATCCGTAAACGCATGAAACCGATGCGCATGATAACTATTTCTGCGCCGGCATCAGGGTTCATAGAACAAGTCAACGTTGTGGAAGGTTCCCGTATTGCTTCAGGCAAAGACCTATACACCATTATCGATCTGAAAAAGGTATGGCTAAAGGCAGAGGTTTATGACTTCGACGCACCATGGATCAGAAAAGGATCGGATGTGAAGATTAACTTTTCCATACCCGGTTTTGGTGACTACAAGGGGCAGATATCCTTTATCTATCCTACACTCAATCCTGAGACCAGGACACTGAGCGTGCGGGTTGATCTGGAAAACCCAGGTATGAAACTGAGGCCCGGCATGATCGCAAGTATGCTCATCTATGCACATTCAGAAGATAATACGCTGATCATTCCATCGGAATCCGTCATCAACACAGGGGAAAGGAAGATCGTTTTCGTGACAGAGACCCTGGGCAGGTATGAGCCCAGAGAGGTAGAGACAGGTGTTGTGGGCGATAACCATGTGACCGAAGTTGTTTCTGGCCTCAAGGAAGGGGAAACCGTGGTTACAAGTGGCCAATTTCTGCTTGACTCGGAGAGTCAGTTGCAGGAGGCGGTCAAAAAGTTTCTTGATGCACAGCTTCAATCGTCGGAAGGTGCACATGAGGCCGATGCAAGGAAGCAAAAGGATAAAGACAAGGACAAAGAACTCTATACTTGTCCTATGCATCCCCAGATCATACAGGAACAACCCGGCCAGTGTCCGATCTGCGGTATGGATTTGGTCAGGAAGAAGAAGTAGGAGAAAGTGTCATGGTAAAGTGGGTCATTGAAAAATCTGTGCAAAACAGACTCTTTATCATCATTATTACCGTTCTTGCCATCATGGCCGGGGTTTGGGCGATGCTGAACACCCCGGTTGATGCGATACCGGATCTGAGCGATGTGCAGGTAATCATATACACTCCTTATACCGGCCAAGCGCCACAGGTGATAGAAGATCAGGTGACCTATCCACTCACTACAGCCATGCTTTCGGTGCCGTATGCCAAAACCGTGAGGGGGTTTTCTTTTTTCGGGTTTTCTCTTGTGTATGTAATTTTTGAGGATGGAACAGACATATACTGGGCCCGTTCGCGAGTTATGGAATACCTGAATTTCGTGTCAAACAGGCTTCCCGAGGGGGTATCACCCCAGCTGGGGCCGGATGCCTCGGGCGTTGGTTGGGTCTATTTGTACACCATAACATCAGACAGACATGATCTTTCCCAGCTCCGCTCGATTCAGGATTGGTATCTAAAGTACGACCTAATGAGCGTGGCAGGTGTTGCCGAAGTTGCCAGCGCTGGCGGCTTTGTGAGGCAGTATCAGATTGAGGTCGATCCTGAGAAGATGCGCGCCTACGGCCTGAGCTTAAAGCAGATAAACATGTCGATAAAGAAATCGAACATTGATGTAGGCGGCAGGGTCCTCGAGATGGGCGAAACAGAGTTCATGGTGCGAAGCAGGGGCTACTTGAAAACTATAGAAGACCTAGGAAACATCCCGGTCAGTGTGGACAAGAAAACGCACACCCCTGTGCTGCTCTCCCAGGTTGCTCATATCCAGATAGGGCCTGAGATCAGGCGCTGTGTTATTGAGTTGGACGGAAAAGGCGAAGCCGTATCAGGCATTGTTGTCATACGGTTCGGTGAAAATGCCTTGGATGTGATAAAACGTGTAAAAGCACGACTAAAGGCACTTGAGGCAGGCCTGCCCGAAGGCGTCAAGGTACACGCAAGCTACGACCGTTCAATGCTCATTCTTCGTGCCATTCACACCCTAAAAACAACGCTGTTCAAGGAACTAGTAGTGGTCGCAATCGTTTGCTTTGTCTTTCTACTGCACTTCAGGAGTGCGTTTGTTGCTATATTCACCGTTCCAGTGGGCATTATCTTGAGTTTTATTTTTATCAAATTTCTGGGCATCAACGCAAACATTATGAGCCTGGGCGGTATTGCCATTGCTATCGGTGTGATGGTGGATGCCTCAATCGTAATGGTAGAAAATCTGCACAAGCACAAGGAAGCCGATGCCGGTCTTTCCCATAAGGATATGGTGATTAAGGCGGCAAAGGAGGTTGGTCCTGCACTATTCTTCTCGCTTCTTGTTGTAACGGTGAGCTTTCTGCCTGTATTTACATTACAGCAGCAAGAGGGAAGGCTCTTCTCGCCACTTGCTTACACCAAGACCTTTGCCATGGCCGTAAGCTCCGTACTAGCCATTACCATTATCCCAGTGCTGATGTATTACTTTGTGAGAGGAAAGACGATTAGTGAGTTAAGGAATCCTCTTAACAGACTTATGATCATACTCTACAGGCCACTTATTAGACTTGTGCTCAGGTTTCCCCTCCTGACAGTACTGTTTGCCATCATCGTCACCGTTGCAACATGGTATCCGTTTATAAAGCTGGGCTCGGAGTTTATGCCGCCCCTAAACGAGGGGGACCTGCTCTATATGCCTACCACCCCGCCAGGCATCAGTATTACCACGGCAAGAACTCTCTTGCAGCAGACAGACAAGATTATCGCACTGCACCCCCAGGTCGCGCATGTACTGGGAAAAGCGGGAAGGGCAGATACGGCGACAGATCCTGCGCCGCTCAGTATGCTGGAGACACATATCATCCTAAAACCACAGTCCGAGTGGCCTGAAGGAAAGACCATTGAGGATATTATCCGCGAACTTGACAATATGGTACAGTTTCCTGGGCTTACAAACTCTTGGACCATGCCGATTAAGACTAGAATCGACATGCTTGCAACGGGTATCAAGACACCAGTCGGCATAAAGCTCCTAGGCGATGACCTTGAGGAACTCTCCGAGTTGGGGCAAAAAATAGAGGGGCTGTTGCGTGGCATGCCCGAGGTTAGTTCTGTCTTTTCAGAGAGGGTCGTGGGTGGAAACTATGTAGAAATAGACGTAAACCGCAGACAGGCAGCACGCTACGGTCTTAATGTGGGTGATGTGCAGGATGTCATAAAGACTGCCCTCGGGGGTATGAACATCACAACCACGGTGGAGGGTCTTGAGCGTTATCCCGTGAATGTGCGGTATCCAAGGGAGTTGAGGGACAATGTAGACAAGATAAGAAGGCTTACAGTTTCTACGCCCATGGGGCACGCAGTTCCGCTCGGTGAGATTGCTGACATACATATACGCAAGGGTGTGCCTGCCATAAAAAGTGAAAATGCAAAACGTACGGCATGGATCTATGTGGATCTCAAAACCCAGGATATCGGCGGTTTTGTCGAAGGGGCAAAAAAGCTTGTTTCCAACCATATTAGACTCACACCCGGCGTATCCATGGTATGGTCCGGGCAGTATGAATATATGGAGCGGGCAAACAAGAGGCTTTCTGTTATTGTACCGCTTACCATAGCCCTAATATTTCTTCTGCTTTTCATGCACTTCAAGAACATGACGGAAAGTCTTATTGTTATGCTCACACTGCCATTTGCATTGATCGGCGGGGTGTGGCTCATGTTCTTTCTGGGATACAATGTTTCTGTTGCAGTTGTTGTCGGTTTTATCGCCTTGGCAGGCCTCGCCGCAGAGACCGGTGTTATCATGCTGGTTTATCTTGATGAAAGCTATGACCGGTGGAAACATGAAGGCAGGCTGACAACAATTGCAGACCTTAATTCCGTTATTATCGAAGGCGCTGTCATGAGGGTCCGACCAAAGCTCATGACAGTTGCTACAAACGTGTTTGCCCTGGTGCCGATCATGTTGATCACTGAGACTGGATCGCGTGTGATGAAAAGAATTGCAGCACCTATGGTGGGCGGACTGATCAGTTCTACCATATTAACACTCGTTATCATCCCGGCCATCTATGCCCTGTGGAAGAGATGGACTGAGATAAAAAAGACCTAAGCAGAGGGAGGAAACTATGAAATCAAGACACCTTATTGGCATGTTCTTACTTTTCTTGGCGGTTATAGGGTCTTCAGTGGTTTATGCAGGCACTGAAGAGTTTGACGCGGCAATGAACCCTATCTTGAAAGAATACTTGAAGATCCATGAGGCACTTGCGGCAGATAAGACGGACGGCGTAAAGAAGGCGGCAGAAAAGATTTTGAAACTTGCAGAGAGCCTTGATGCGCAGACAGTTACAGGCGAACATAAGCGTCATTATGAGCATGTGCCAATGAAGATCAAGGAGGCTGCGAGGAAACTTGCAAGAGGCAAAGATATCGGACAAATCAGGGAAACCTTCCAGGAGCTTTCTAGGCCCATGGCAATGTGGGGGAGCATGTCAAAACCAAAAGACATCTATGTTGTGTATTGCTCCATGGCAAAGGGCTCCTGGCTCCAGAAGGGTAAGGCCATTAGAAATCCTTACCACGGTCACAAAATGCTTCGCTGTGGAGAAATCGTAGGCGGTGCAGGTCTCGACAAAGACCCTCACCAGCATCACATGAAGAGTCATTAGAAAAAGGGCAACAGCTCTACATAAGACATCAAAACCATGGTCACTCGTTGCTGCCGGCACAGCGGGGTGGATATCTAGGATATCCAATAGATTATAGATTAAGATGCCTTAGGCAGTGTAAAGTAGAAGGTTGCGCCTTTATCTGGCTCAGACTCGACCCAGACCTTGCCACCGTGTTCACGTATAATCCTATCAACAATTGGAAGGCCTAGGCCCGTTCCTTCCTTGTCTTCTATTTGTTCTAATCGCTGGTACATCTCAAATATCTTGTGGTGATAATTAGAATCGATTCCGATGCCATTATCCCTAACAGAAAATTGATGAGCCTCTCCCTTGTCTTCGTATCTGATCTCGATCTCAGGGTTCTCAGTATTCCCTATAAACTTGATAGCATTTGTTAGCAAGTTGTCAAAAACCTGATAGATTTTCTCTTCATCACAGTGGATGGTGGGAAGGTTGCCTGCCATAAGTAGCTTTATTCCTTTCTCCTTGACCCTGCCTTGAAGGGCAGAGGTTACGTTTTTTACTAGCTCAAGCGAAGGGACATCCTTAAAAGTGGTGGCTACCCGGCCAAGCCTTAACAGTGCCCCAAGGTCAGAGACCAATACCTCCATTCGGCGGGCATTGACCTTGATGTGATTGACATAGTCTAGGCACTCTTGCCCCAGTTCTTCTTGATAGTGCTTTAGTATCAGTGAAGAAAACCCGCTGATGGCATAGATGGGGGTCTTCATGTCATGTGAGACAATATGCATAAAGTCCTTAAGGTCCTCGTTTATTTTTCGAAGTGTCTCCTCGGCCCGCTTCCGATCTGTGATGTCATGGGAAAAAATAGCGATTCGCCCTACGTTTCCCTTTCCATCGAAGACAGGATAGACATTGTTGTCCAAGTACCTTCCGTCTCTTTGATCTTCGAACCGCACAGGGTTCCCCGAGCAGATGACCTCCTTGACTCGTTGTTTTCTGTCTTTGGCGATAGTGGCAGGGAGTACGTCATAATAATTCACGCCAACAAGTTTTTCCATGGCGTTCCCAAGTCTTTGGTGAGCTGTTTCATTCAAAGCAAGGATGGCCCCTTCGGTATCAATTAGCAAAGCCGATTCAGTTGGGGCGTTTAGGAGCGCTCGCGCTGTCTCTTCGCTCTTCCGGCGTTTCTCTTCAGTCCGTTTCCATTGAATTGCCATCTGTTCTAACTGCTCGACTCTCTTTTCCAACTCTTCATATGTGGGCTTTGTCTCCATCGTAACATCCTTCTATAGAAGACCTCGCGAAATGCCTCTGTTAGTTGTAAAATTAGCATTTTTCGTGGCTGAAAACTTATTGAGAATATTTAACTGGTTACGCGTAACGGATCCGGGTTGCAAGTTGCGACTTACAGCACTCTCTCTTCTTAACGCGCATCTCGTAGCATTCTAGCACTGAAAGGAATTCTACTATTCAATCTTACAAGACTGTTTGGTTCCGGCTTGTCCGGGTTGGGTGTGTTATATAGGGAATGCGCTCACACTACCACTTCACTTCTTCAGTTTTTTGGCGATATAGATTCGAAGAGGACATTCACAAATATATTCATAGTCAACAGCTAGTGAGAATTTACACTCCCATGGCTTTTTTTCCTTACATAACAAGAATGATTCTCTTCCAACATCTTTTGCCTTACATAGAATCTCAAATCCCGACTTGTAGCACACAAAATCCTTCGGGCACTTGAACTCACCAACGATTTCGTGCAGTTCCATCTTGCACTCTCGCGACATAAGGCTTCTCCTTTGACATCATTATGAATTCGCCCGTCTTCTCATGGCCAAGTTGGATTCGACAGGCTTGTTAACGATTATGATTTAGCCTTTCCAATCAGAAAAATACCGTAGGTAGCGCGCAGAGTGGGTAAGAATTGAATGGTGTCTCCCCGTCTGTCATGGTTGCGGCTGCTGATAGCTACCTCTTTGATGATACTAAAGCCAACTTCTTTTGAGAACTTCCTGAAATCCTTTATCGTAATGACTCGAATATTGGGGGTGTCGTACCACTCATAAGGCAGCTGCTTTGTTATGGGGGCATAGCCCGTCATGAGAAGTTGGAGGCGTACACGCCAATGGCTGAAATTGGGGAAGCTCACGATTCCCTTTCTCCCAATTTGCAACAAAGACTGGATCAACTTCTGCGGTTCATAGACCTGCTGGAGGGTTTGACTCAATATGACATAGTCAAAGGTATCATCCGGGTAATCCAAGACCTCTTCATTGATGTCGCCCTGGAGCACCGACAATCCCCTCTCAATACAATGGGCAACCTTGGCTTCAACACGTTCGATCCCAGTGCAGGCCACCCCCTTCTTTTCCTTGAGATAATAAAGCAGATCCCCTTCGCCGCAACCAAGATCGAGAACCTTGGATCCTGGTTCAATCCAGGATGCGATTATCTGAAGATCAAAACGCATCCTGTTATTCTTGAGGTTCATTGTAGACACGTTCTAGAAATCCTTTCACCAGTGCGGACAGTCGCTCATTGGGCAGAAGAAAAGCGTCATGGCCCCACTCTGCCTCGATTTCACAAAAGCTCACATCAAGACCGTTCTTTTTCATGGCCTGCACCATAGCCTTGGATTGATAAGTAGGATACAGCCAATCGGAAGTGAAGGAAACGACCAGGAATTTGGCCTTTGCCTTGGAAAAGGCTTTGACTGCTGATCCAGAGTCATGTTGATTTTCCAGGTCAAAGTAGTCTGAAGCCTTTGTAATATATAAGAAGGAATTGGCGTCGAAACGTTCGACGAACTTTGTGCCCTGGTAGCGAAGATAACTCTCCACTTGAAAATCGGCGCCAAAATTGAAAGAAAAATCGCTTTTTTCCTGCAGTCTACGCCCAAACTTGTGCCTCATAGCCTCGTCGGACAAATAGGTAATGTGGCCGATCATGCGGGCGACGGCCAGTCCAAGGTCTGGTTTCGGCCCTGAATAGTAGTTTCCGTTGTTCCAAATCGGATCTGCCATGATCGCTTGCCTGGCCACCTCATTGAAGGCAATGGCAAGCGCAGAATGCCTTGTTGTAGTTGCCAGCGGAACAGCCGACACAACCATGTCGGGATATCTCACGCACCACTCGAGAACCTGCATCCCTCCTATGGACCCGCCGATTAGACAGAGGATGCTTCTTATGCCTAGATGGTCCATTAGCGCCTTTTGAGCCTTGACCATGTCTCCTATGGTCACCACAGGGAAATCGAGTCCATATGGCTGGTTTGTCTTGGGATTGATGGAGGAAGGCCCAGTGGAACCCATGCAACTACCCAGAATATTTGAGCAGATAACGAAGTATTTGTTGGTATCAATTCCCTTGCCCGGGCCGACCATAATGTCCCACCATCCCGGCTTTGAGTCATCTTCTCCATAGTAACCGGCCACATGGGAATCCCCGGACAGGGCATGAAGGATCAAAATGACATTGTTCTTGTCGTGGTCCAGCTTCCCATAGGTTTCATAGGCAAGGGTAATTGGCCCCAGCTTAGCCCCACTTTCCAAGGTCGCCTCGTGGGGCGGTTGGGCAAAGGAGTAAAACCTCTTTTCAACTATCCCAACTGATATACCTTGTCTGTCATGTTCGATGTATTCACTCATTCCTACACCTTGGACAATGCTTGTTCCAGATCCTCACAGATATCCTCCACCGCCTCAATACCAACTGATAAGCGGATCATGTCGGGGGTGATGGACAGTTTCTTCCTGGTTGCGTCATCAAAGGAGACATACTGGGATGAGTATGGATGGATCACCAGGGTTTTACAGTCTCCCAAATTGGCCAAGTGGTAGATCAGATTGAGACTATCGATGAACTGAAAGCAAGTCGCCTGGTCCTTAAGACCGAAGGCCAGCATTCCGCCAAAGCCTCTATCGTCAAATTGCCTTCGGGCAATTGCGTATGATGGGTGGTCCTCCAGCCCCGGATAGTTTACCCAACGCACCTCAGGTAACTTCTTAAGGAATCGGGCCACCTCCACGGTGTTGGCCATATGGCGCTCCATGCGAAGGGCCAGGGTGTCGAGACCAATCATCGTAAGGTATGAGTGTAGGGGAGCCTGGGTGGTCCCAAAGTTGATGTGATGTTCCCGCCAGACCTTGTCCAGAAAGGCCAGCGGTCCTTTCCGCCCCACAAAAGGTTGGAAATCCGAGAACCGTTCCCGGTCCCAGGAAAAACTCCCGCCATCAATGACTACCCCTCCCACGGCTGCACCGTGTCCGCTCAAATACTTGGTGGTGGAATGGATTACCACATCGGCTCCCAGTTCCAAGGGGCGACAGAGATAGGGTGTGGCCAGCGTGTTGTCAACCAGCAAGGGGACGCCACGCTGGTGTGCGATCTCAGCAACGGCAGCCAGGTCTGGAATATCCATCTTGGGATTACCGATGGTTTCCAAGTAAACAAAGCGGGTCTTTGAGTTGATGGCCTTCTTAATTGCCTCGGAGTCAGTGGACTCAACCAGGCGTGCAGTAATGCCATATTTCTTGAAGACATTAGTAAAAAGCAGATACGTGGACATGAAAAGGGAATTCCCCGTTACAAACTCGTCTCCAGCACGGAGTAAAGCCATGCACGCGTTTGTAACGGCTGCCATGCCAGAAGACATGACCACCGCTGCCAGTCCACCCTCCAGAGCAGCCAGTTTCTCCTCCAGGATGCGATTAGTAGGGTTCGTAAGCCGCATGTAGATGTGATCAGTCCTCTTGCCGGCAAAGGTTTGGCTAAGGTTCTCTGCCGTGGGGTGCATATGAGAAGCCGTCTGGAAGATAGGGGCCAAGGTTGCGCCGCTCCAATCTTCAGGCGACTGGGCCGCGTGAATGACCTGAGTGTGGAAACGGTAGGGATTTTCTTGACTCATGTTAACTCCCTTCTGGTTTCAGCAATGGCTGAAAGACCCTGCAATCTCTGCACATCTTCATCTTCTTCTTCCAGTTTGTTTGGACTGTTCCATCACAGATGGTCCCATTAATAAACCAGCACAACCGACCGGCTCGAAATTCCCATGCCGGGCATCTTTGTCTGTGTTCCTGAGAACATTTTTTTATGACCCAGCACGACTTCTGTCGCTTCATCGCCCATGGCTTTCTTGAAACCAGGAAGAAGACCTGTCTTTCCACATGGGCCGGCACTGATCGCCATCCTTGCTCGTAGCTTCGGACAGCCTTTACAGAAGTCCCCAGGAGTTGGGCCATTTCTTCTTGCGTCTTATTAAGCTTTTTTCGGAAATCTAGAAATTCTTTGCTGTCCACAGAAATATTCAAAAGACCCTTGGTATTTGGTACCACAATGTGGCACCTATGTACCAAGTACCACAATGTGGCACCAGGGTCAACAATAAAAAAACCGCCTTTACGTGACTGTGGACAAGTTGATGGGAAAGCGACCCCGCCCAAGGGTTTCTAATTTCTAGGCTGCATCCTTCTCCTGGTTACACCATTTCCTATACTTGCATGGAAACTCACCACAAGACTTACCCGGTTTGTCAAAACAGTCTAACTGCCCTGTACTCAATTGTTTTCTGCGAATTATAGGAGTAATCACTCTTCTAAAGCATGAATCACATAGTGATGACGAGACAGTGCCTGGGCCCCAACAGCGGGAGCAGTCTTTTTCCCACTCTTTTGAACAGTTAAGGCACTTTACACGCAGCTTGTTCATATGATACTCCGAATCGAGTGGAATTCATCGGCATATACTGCCCACCTTTTCTTCTATACACGGGCACAACGTATCTGATGTGCTCTAGTGAGTTTCATACTTCATCATAGAAGCTTTCTATACTAAAATAATAGGGTTTCAGCCCTGAAAAGCAAGTGGGGTGAACACTGTATTTTTGAAAAAAGACCCCTATATTCTTTGATTGGGTTATACGGTGGTTTGGTAAGTAGATAAAAAAGCCTCTGGTGTGGGTTATGCAACATGGGGTACGAAACTAGGTGAAGACTGCGGGCTATTCTTTCGGAAAGGCATCATCTGATACCAACCGACCAGCTTCTTGCTATAAGTACCCATCACAGCCTTGTCAACGGGTCTGGAATCTAATGGAGAGGCCGATTTCAACCCTTCTGTTTTTTGCGCGACCCTCATAGGTGTCGTT
Organism: uncultured Desulfobacterales bacterium; assembly: GCA_964502365.1. Taxonomy (GTDB): domain Bacteria; phylum Desulfobacterota; class Desulfobacteria; order Desulfobacterales. Next base: position 23,982 of record CAZCWQ010000001.1, read on the forward strand.
GGATGCGATGGGCGACGTCTCTCCTTTCCCGTTGGCAGTGATGAGGTCCTTCCGTATCCCCTTGCTAACCAGATAGTCCTTTACAGACGCAGCTCTTCTCTTTGAGAGCGCCAGGTTGTCTTCTGCGGGCCCAAGGTCGTCTGTATGCCCTTCGAGATGAATCTTGCCAACGGGAATCTGGTTCAACAATGCGCAAGCCGTGTCGAGGGATGGGAGGCACATATTCAGGATTCTATCGCTATTGGCTCGAAAAAGGGTATAAGAAATGTATGGTCTAACCAGGCCATAAAAGGCATCGGTTAACCTCGTCACAGCCGTTTGATGGTCTTTTTCTGAAACCAAGTATATGTGTTCCCAGGCCGTTAATAGGTGTCTTAGGGCCTCCTTGTTCAGTTTTTCGTGGCGGGAAAGATCTCTATTGAATTCAGTGCCGAAAGCATTAAGGCCTGATATGTCCTCTTGTTTGCCAAGCCTATCAACGAGTTGGTGTATGAGCAGGTTTCGTTTCTGCACAAGGAATTCGCCGGCATAGAGATTAAGAAAAAAAAAGTTCGGATCTTCCCTCGAAACTTCTTCCAACCCTTTTGAGATAAGCTTGTATGCTCCGTCGAGGTCTCCCTTTCGCACGAGTCTGTGTAGCTTCCCATTTAAAGTCTCGGATTTCTCGTCTGGGGCCTGTTCACTTGAAAGAGATGCTGCGGCTAAGCTGGGATTTGATTCCATCGTCTCAAGGCCGTCTTCCTCGTTCTCCCATGAACTGGAATTCCAACCGTCTTCTTGGGGACCAAATCCTAAAGGGCCGGCAGTGTCGTGTTCTGCAAAAGTAAGGGCAGTTAGGAATGGGTCAACTTCAGGTGGGCTGTCCAGGCCTTCTTCCTGGATTGTTCCAAGACACTTGACAGGGACAGACATAAGAAAAACAAAAAATAGGGCGATTACGGGTTTTCCCATCATCCAGTTCATTGAAGGATCGATAAAACTTCGACGGCATCTGCCACCGCGCCAACCCTAAAACCATGCATTTCCAAACAGGGAGAGGAAACACAGGCACCAAGCTCATTCAAAGGCGGCATATACTTGAATTCTGCTATTGTTTGTATCAGCAACAAAAACTTCCCCTTTGTTGTTGATGCACAGTTGAGACGGATAGTTCAAGAGCCCTTCTTTCCATCCCATGTTGGTCTGCCGGCCAAGAAAAGAGCCGTTCTGGCCAAGGGTGACTATACTGCTTCCGTTTCTATCCACCAGATAAATCCGTCCCCTGGTGTCTGTGTCCATTGATGTGGGAAAGCGTACATATTCCTTCAAGTTCTGGGTCAAGGGAGAAAACTTCTCGGAACCTTTGAGGGCCAAAAACACCGTGGCGTTTACACTGTCAATTAACAATACATCCCCTTTAGGATCTACTGTCACGTCTGACAGAAACCCATAGTTTTCCGGAAAATCAAGCTGTTTCTGATATGCCCCTTCAGGGTCAAGGACAAGGACCCGAGAAGAAAATATGTCCAAGACGTATATCTGGTCTTTCTCGTCGATCTCAAAGCTTCTTGGAACAATGGACGCCGGCGAAGGTGTCCCTGTGGGCTCAAGATAATCTTTAAACTCGCCTTGTGGCGACAGGCGAACAATGCGGCGCTGCCTGCCGTCGAGGACGTAGATCTCGTTCTTTGAATTCATCTTGACCATGATGGGATAGACCACCTCAGGCACCTTGATCGGTACTGTTTGGCCTCCCAATGTTTTGTCCTCAAAGGTGTACTGTAAGAGTCGACCGTTTCCCGTGTCGGCCACAATCAGGAGGCCCTCGTCGTTACAAACCACCCCCTCCGGCTGCCTGAGGCCCACCCCTTTGTCATCGGCATATATGGACGCAACATGCCTGAACTTCACCATCTGGCCACAGAAGGACTTCACCGGCCAGAACACTAAAACCGTTAACGCCATGATTACTGCAAGTATTCTGTCTAAGCCTTTGCTCATCTTGTTATCTCTTCCGTTCCGTGTGGCACTGGATGCACAGGTCATAGACAGTGGCAAATGGCATCATCGCAGGCTTGTTCCCTGTGCCGCAAGCCTTATGACAGCTTAGACACTCCACAGTGAGGTTCCTGTTCCTTTGGTCTACAACCTTTTCACCAATCGGATGTGTTGAGTGGGTCTGCCATTCGTGGCAACGGCCGCACAGCTCTATGCTGATAGACTCTTGTGAAATGAGCAGGACGTTATCTGAGGCGTGCGGAGAATGGCAGGCGATGCAATTGCCCGTCTTTACGGGTTCGCACAACTTCGGGTTCTTGGGATTACTTATTGACCATTTTTGAAGTTCCACTGTATCGGAATGACACCTCCCGCAAAGATCGACAATGGCCCTCTTTAAGAGTTTCCCCTGCTTGGTGGCGTGGGGCCCATGACAATTCAAACATCCAGTCTGATCCACCAAAGGCCAGTGTGTGCGATTCTGGTTGAGCGTCTTATCAATCAGTTTCTTGTGACACTGCATGCACAACTCAGTGCCCTGCCATTTGGTCTTCAACGGGTTGGCCGAAGTTGGTTCTTGGTGGCATGCACTACACTGCTGTTTGCTCACAGGAACATGGGCATCGGCGAACACCATGCCCCTATCATTGGAGCCATGGGGGTCATGGCAGGAGCCACAGTTCGTCTTGGCCACAGGGTAATTCATGTGCTTCCTGGAAAAAGAAGGTTTGCCCGTGTCATGGCACTCCACACAGAGGGAAGGGGCATCCTTCTTCAATAAGAAATCAGATTTCTCTGAGGCGTGCGGGTTATGGCAATTGAGGCACCCCTTTTTCGTGTTCAAGGGTTTATGTTTGAACCGGTTCTTCTTGACTTGGTTCCCCATGTCCTGGTGGCAATCAAAGCAAAGCTCGTTGCCTGTGTTGACCAGCTGAAACTGGTTGTCCGATCCGTGGGGATCGTGGCATTTGTTGCACTTGCCTTCTGCAACAACCATATGGACCTTTTGTGCCTTCTCAGGCATCACGTCCTTATGGCAGTTGGAGCAAAGCCTCGTCGGCCCTGCGGTCAACAAGCCCTTGTGAGAAGATGTATGAGGCTCATGGCATGCGGAACACTCGCCCCTTTTCATCAGAGGATGTACATAAGGGCTCTTAATCGTTTTTTGAAAGGTCTCATGACATTTCAGGCATAGTTGCCCTTTGGCCCCCAGCTTGAGTTTGTGTTTGCCCTCTGGGCGAGCACGAGTCGCCATAAGCAAAGTGCTCATGAGGCAGACCAGCAAGACAGTGGCGCGGCGCAGGTCAAGTTTCAATGGTCTCATGGTTTTTCCACTATGTGGCAGTCTACACATATATTGTCGGCAAAAGGCTTATGCATCTCGTCCTTGAAGAATTTGGGATACCTTGAAACGTGAGGGGTGTGGCATTTTCTGCAATCCATCACCTTTGCGTCAATACGGATGTGGGCCTCGCCAAAAGAATCCGCGTCATAGTCGTGGCATTTTCCGCACAAGGGTTGAATCGGTTCCGCGATGAGGGCTAGTTCTGATGAAACATGGGGCAGGTGACATATCTGGCAGTTTTTCAGATCAGATGGCGCATGCACATAATACTTTATTTCAACGGCCTCGGGAGCAGTATCGCTCTCGCGCGCGGGCACCTCGCCTGGAGGAGTCTGCGCCTCTTTGTCTTCCGGGTACATTTTCGCTTTCAGTTCGGTATGGCAAGACAGGCACAAGTCAGGAAATGTGGCCAAGAGAAGGCTGTCGAGGTTTGCCTTATGAGGGCTGTGACAGGCCGTACATTCCCCAGCCACCACGGGGCCATGTTGACTCTTGACGTCTGCTATTTCTTTGCCGGGGTCTGTGCCGTGGCATGAACGACACAGAAAGCTTTGCCTATTCACGATCATGCCCGGGATGTTACTTGCGTGGGCATCATGGCATCTTAGGCACTTTCCATCTCTGAAGTATTTGTGGCTGGAACCTCGCACCTGCTTCTGCATAAGCTCACCGTGGCAGTTGGCACACAGTTGGGAGGAGGTGGCATCGGCTATCAGCATCTTTTCTCGGTCTGATCCGTGGGAACGATGGCAGGCGTCACAACTGCCATTGACTACAGGCTTATGGGTATTTGTTTTTGCGAACCGTATTTCAGCATCAAAATGACAGGCGTAACAAACCGTGTCCATCCTGTCCTTTAACATGCCCTTGAAATTCGACCCGTGGGAATTGTGGCAGGCATTACACATCCTGTCTGAAAAGGGTTGATGTGGGTTGCGGGTTCTCAGATCTCTTTTTGTATTCTCATGACACGAGAAACACAGGTCTTCCACTTTTGCAATCAGGAGCTTCTCGTTCCTGGCGGCATGCCTCACATGGCATGAAAGGCATCCTCTGTCGCTTGTGAGCGCTTGATGAGAGACCGCCACGGGGACGGCTTTATCGGCATGGCAACCGGCACAGAGTTGGTTGCCCTTCCTGGCAAGGAGGGTTGGATTTTCTGAGGTGTGGGGATTATGGCAAGAAATACATCGTCCCTTCTGAAAGGGCGAATGCTCGATATGCCCCCCTCCCTTAAGATCTGATGCCTTATGGCACTCGTGGCAAAGGTCGCTGCCCTTCATGGGCGTCTCAAAGGGTTTCTCGGACGAAGACGGGTTGTGGCATTTTATGCACTCAATGCTGAGAACGGGGGGATGGGCACTGGTTCTCAACAGTCTGGGCTGTGATGATGAGTGGGGATTGTGGCAGTTGACACAGAGTGATACCTGTACAGGATAGTCGCCATGTGCTTTCTTGAATGATCTTTGACCATAGTCATGGCAGGATATGCAAAGGGCCGACTCTTTGTTCTTGAGGAGGTAAGGCTCGTCGGAACTGTGCGACAGGTGACAGACTTGACAAGGCTCTGTCTGCAATATCTTATGTACCACTTTCTTTTCGTAGCCTTCCCTCTTGTGACACTGGTAGCAAAGGTCGCGGCCTTGGGCCTTTAAGAGATGGCTTGCCTCGGACGCATGGGGGTCATGGCAGTTGGTGCATTTTCCTCTCTCGAGTCCTGTGTGCACCACGGACTTGTCCATGCCCATTTGCTTTTTTGTGTGGCACGGATAGCACAACCCCTTTCCCTCTTTCTTAAGTAGCAGCTTTGGGATCTTACCGTGTCTAAGGTGGCAATCTTCGCACTTATTCTCCTTCACAACGGAATGAACGTTTTTCATTCCCAGATATTTAGCAGCAAAATCAGTGTGACACTCTACACACGCCTTACGCTCAAACTTGCGCGGTTGTCGCGAACGGACCGGCGCGCATGCCGAAAAGAAATAGAAAATCCCCGCCAGGACAAGTAGTACTCCCGCCACGACATATTTTCGCTTGCCAAGCATCAAGACTCCGCGATCTCTCATTGCCATGGTCATTACGACTTTACAATCCTACGGTTGAAGATCTTCTCGGTGAATCTCTACCGGATAGTACGCTCTGAGTTCGTCTGCCCAGTGCTCGATCGACGCCTTCATCTTTTCCTTATAAAGGCCCTCTGCAATTTCTTCTTTCACATCTTCAAACGGTTTTGCCTTGGGGGAAATCACGGCGGACACGAACAAGACATAGTACAGGCCATCAGGGCTCGCATACAGCCTGAAATCTCCAGAATCGGCCCCTGATACGGCCTTTTGGACTGCTTCGGGCAATCCCTCCAGGGTCAGCAGCGTCCCATCGAACGGTAGAACCCCGGCCGTGTCCTTGTCAACCTGCCCCGCTGCATTGGAACTCAACCAGTCAAAGTCTGTGCCTTTGTTCAGCTTCTCCATGGCATCCACGGCCCGACTTCTTTCTTTGAACACGACACTGCGTATTCTCATCATCTGCGGGAACGTGTACTCCTGAAGATTGTCGTCATAGCGTTGTTTCAGTTCCTTCTCAGTGAGCTTGATGTCAGGGACAACGACTTTGTTCATGAAGGCGGCAAAGATGACCGAGTTTTCATACTCCTTGACTCTCTGTTTATAAATCTCCGTCTCATGAATCCCCTGCTTCAGGGCCTCTTTTTCCAGTACCCGCTTTTGAAGTAGCTCTTCTAAGACCTCGCCCTTTCTCTTGTTCACTTTCTCCGTTTCGATGGCTCTCTCAACCCCGTGGTAAAATCTCGCTTTCAAACCATTGCTCAAGTCTGCAACGGTAATCGGCGTTTCTCCTTTTATCTCGGCAACAACTCGCGTGTCTTCCAAGAGGTCTTCGAATCCCGGTTTCTTGGATTCATAGTCAAGGGCATCAAAGATCTTGGCGTTTATCTTCACATATTTCTTCTTCAAACCCTCGTAGTAGGCGTTGCCGGCACGAAGTTTCTCCTGTTTAAGGGCTTGGTGCCTTGCCTTTTGCCTTGCCTCCTGGTTCTCGTCTTTTGGGTAGCGAATACCTTCAAGGCGAAAGAGGATAAACCCTTTGTTCCCAAGTGAAAGGATAGGACTCACAGAGCCGATCTCCATTTTCGAGACAACCTGGGCCACCGGCAGCGTCAGATCCTTGGCCTTCAAATATCCTGCCTCTTGGTCTCCTTTCGCCACGCTTCGGGCAACGGCGCTGTCAACCACCGTGTCAAAGCTCTTGCCTGCCTTTATCTCTTCCTGAATTTGCTTTGCTTCATGTTCCTTTTCAACCGTCACCGACCTTAGCTTCCATTCCTTCACTATTTCCTTGTAGAACCGCTGCACTTCCTGCTCATCGGCCTTCACGTCTTTCATTTGCCGTTCAAGCAGAAGCTCGATAAGGCTCTTTACCGCATAGTCAGCCACAGCGCTTTTCACTTCCGGCAACTCGCCAAGGCCCATCTCTCTGGCCTCAAGCCCAATAAGTTTCATATTGATCATGCGCTTCATAATCGCGGAATAGTCTATCCGACCTGCCTCTCTTTCCTCCTGCCTTGCCGAGTGTGAGGAGGCAATGGCCCTGTTGAACTCTTCCAAAGTAATTGGTTCTCCGTCCACTGTTGCCACGACCTCCTTGTTGTCAACCAGGGGAAGTTCCTTGGCTTCGGCAAAGGCCAATGCTGAAGCCAGTAGCAAGCAAGTGGCAACGCACGCGAGCACAGCCCCTACCCATTGGACGGGACAGCCGGTCTGGTTGCTTTCATGTGTTAAGACGGAGGATAAGCGTCGGTAAAACTCCTTTCGAAATAGCAAGGCATTTGGCGACATGGTGGGCTGGGTCGGCCTGGCGAAAGCCCTGCCGCCAAGACCAACAGGAAGAACAGGCTTTGCATAGGGTTCCGGAGCAAGCATGTTGAAATGAGACGATACCCAGGCTTTTCTTAATAACGGGATGCCCGCCGATTCAGCATTCATCGCATTGTGGCACACTCAGGTTCCCTTTGCAACTGCAAAACTGCCGGCTGCCCACAGGGCTCCAACAAGGACAAAAACATTTGCTAAAATACCTGTTTTAAAAAAGCCTTGATGTCAGACAGGACAAAGGGCTTGGGGATAAAAACGGCTCCCTTTTCTTCGATAGTCCTTTTTATTTCATCACCAACAGAACTTGCCGAAATAATGGCGACATTAGTTTCAGGGGATATCTGATGTATTTCGTCCATGACATCCAGGCCACTCACATCGGGCAGTCCCAGATCGAGGAAACACACCCAGTAGGATGAGAAGTGCATCTCAATGATGGCATCTCTGCCCGTTGAGGCGGTTTTGATCTCTCCTTCAAAACCGCACAATTTACGAAGTGCGCCTGACATGCCGGACAGAATAGATGGCTCATCGTCAACGATTAGAATCTTTCTCATAAATCACCTATTTGCCCAAGGGCTTTTTGTTATTCATCAACCCTTAAATGCTTCGCAGTAATCAAGAGGAGGCAATTACCATACCATGCAAGCTTCACATCCTTCTGATCTATCCATCCATATTCTTCATTCCCTTGTGTATGCACTGACAGCAAAGCTCACAGAACCAAACTGTTCTTTCCGAGTCCAATATTATCCTACATAACCACTGAGCGCTTCAGGCCAATGACTCAATGTCACTCCTGGTGAAATCACCGAACAGACCCGGTGAAATCACCGCTTCTGCCTCAATCAACTCGCCATTGCAGGGCGTCATGATTACCTAACACTTTGATTCGAAACGTGTTTTGTGGGGAAAAATCGATGGCATGTAGATTGCTATTCCTACTAAACAAATATGAAATACAAAGGGAGATATTTGATCAATGTAGCCGTTGAAAAGAACCTGGCCTGTATCTGCCAATGTTGGAGGACAGCAGGTGCTTATGGTCCTCCACGCAATGGCGAAGAGAAGCATAAATGAGAAACCGACAAAATAAGATTGAATTACTCATTGGGCTGCGCCTTAAACGCATGATCGTTGTATGCCTTGCGAGTACAATTTTCTGCGCAGGCATGTTCACTGGCGCGTCAGCACAAGTGGAACCGGTCTTTTTATACACTCTGTCCAACTTTGATGGTCCCATACCGTACAACTGGGCGAACATTTATTTTGACGAACAGAGAAACGAGATTTATGTGGTGGACAGGCGTGAGGGGGACATAAGGATATTCGATCAAAACGGCATGGAAATCCACCGTTTTGGTGACGATGGAAGGCTGGGCACTCTCATCGATGTTGCCGTTCGAAACGATGGAAACATCTTTGTTGTGTCCAGACAGGGGTTGAAGCCCTCAGTCCTTCTCTGTGATTTCAGAGGAGAGCCTCTGTCAGCACTCGAGTTCAGGAACTTCCCTCCCGATTTTTCGGTTTTTTCACCCGACCGCATCGCTTACCTGAAAGAACGGCTCTACCTGCTTGACACCATCTCCTTGAGGATAGCGATTACAGAAACCAACGGCCTTTTCCGGAACGGTTATGACGTCGTGTCTCTCCTGGGCCTCGAAGAAAAAAAGAGGGGAGAGGCGGACATCGGCGGATTCAGCGTTGACCGGGAAGGAAACATGCTCTTTACCATCCCGGTCCTCTTTTCAGCCTACATACTCTCTCCGGACGGGCAGATACAGGGCTTTGGCGGGCCCGGAAGCGCTCCTGGGGGGTTTGGCGTTGTAGGGGATATCGTGGCAGATGAAAGAGGCTATTACTATGTGGCAGACCGGTTGAAATGTGTTGTCGATATTTTTGACAAGGATTTCCAGTTTCAGTCCGAGTTCGGGCATCGCGGATTCAGGCCGGAGAATCTTATAGGTCCCAAAAATCTGGTTCTGGATGCCGAGGGCAGGCTCTATGTGTCTCAGCTCGCGAGCAGAGGGGTCAGTGTTTTTAGGATAACCTATGACTAATCTCAAACAACAGAGGCGCATAATTCTAAAGAGTAAGGAGGTGATCACAAGTAAGAAGTGATTAGCGTTTTCAGGGTGACCTAATGGGTACGGGCGAACCACGAAGAACAGAGGCACATTGATTCGAAAGATGCGGAGGGGATTAGAAACATAAAGTGAAGAGATGGAAGATGAAGGGTCACAAAATCAAACATGAAAAGGAGGAAACTGAAAAATGAAAACTACTAAGTTACTGGTTATCATGGCAGCAGTCCTGATAGCCGTTGGGTTAGGTGGCTCTGCCATGGCTTTCCATGACGGCGGTGTTGCACACTGCGACGGCTGCCACTCAATGCACCAGCAGGTGGACGGCGCGTCCAACCTTAGCGGGAATGCAAACAATAACCTGACCACAGGTTCAGACCCAAGCTCCACCTGTCTCAACTGCCATGCAGGAAGTGGAAGCTACCATATTCTGAGCGCAGATGGCACCAATTTTTACCCAGGTGGTGACTTCTACTGGGTCACGGCAGGGTTATGGACGGTGGACCACGACACGGACAGCACGGACTCAAATCGCGGCCACAACATCACGGCCTTGGACTTTGGCCTTGGGGACGATGGCAGACTGAATGTGGCTCCTGGTGGTACCTACCCCGATACCCAGCTGGGATGTAACAGCTGCCATGATCCTCACGCTAAAGTGGGCGGGGCTGGCGTAGGCCCCGGCGCACCAAACCCTGCGCCGATTTCAGGCTCCGGGTCATACGGTGACCCAGACCCTACGGATGGCTCTATCCTGGGTAACTATAGACTCCTTGGCGGTATCGGTTACGACGGTGGTCAGGGTGCAAGCGCCAACTTCGCCAATGCTGCTCCCATCGCTACGGCGCCAGCCTTTGGCTTTGCCCCCGGTAGTGTCGGCTTGACTGAGCGCGACGATAATCACGTAGACTACGGGTCAGGCATGTCGGGATGGTGTGGAAACTGTCATACCAGCTTCTTCTCAGGCGCCCACGTGCACCCGGTTGACACGGCTGCAACCCTGGGCGTGGAGGCCACTAATTACAATCACTACATCTCCACAGGCAACTTTGATACTTCAAGAACCGCCACAAGCGCAACCTACCTGGCGCTGGTGCCTTTTGAGAGAGGCACACCGGACAGAACACTCCTGTTGCCGACCAATACGGACGGTCCTGATGTTAATTCGCAGGTCATGTGTCTGACATGCCACAGGGCTCATGCCTCACCATTCAAGCACATTGCCAGGTGGGATCTGAATACGGAGCTGCTGGCAGAGTCCAATGCAAACGCACCAGTGGCAGTGCAAGCCGTGCAATACTACGAAAGAGACATTGCAACCGACTTCGGCCCATGGCAAAGATCGCTGTGCAACAAGTGCCACGTGCAAGACTAGTCTAAACTGTCGTGTAACCCTATTTTAAGGCTGAGGGCCCATGCCCTCAGCCTTTTTTTTGACGGATTGACACCTTTGTGCTTAAAGAGGACAGAAGGGCCCTGATATAACCACCCAACAGCCCAGAAAGATTGTTCATATGGCAAGTGCGTGATACATAGTGGCACCTCCATCAGAGTGGAAGTAGTCGCGTCATGTGAGGAACGGCCTATGATGGCACCAAGGATCTTTCCCCTCCTTCTTCTCCTCTCGTTTGTTTTGGGCAGCTGTTTTCCGCAAGGCTCCCTACATAACGTACGCTCAATGGACGAGGGTCACGTTATTTTGTATCTACAGCCTCTATCCCAGGAGGCATACAGGCTCCGGTTCGTTATCGGCGAGATTTCAGCCATCCGGGACGACGGCACTCTGATTCCCCTCTTTCTGTCAATCAATGAGATAAAGGGAACAGGTCTTGTGGCTATCCAGAAACGGCTGGCATCAGGGGGATTGCCTCCCGGTTCATACACAGGGCTGTCCATCAGGATCAAGGACGCATTTGTGCAGGGGGAAGAAGGCGAATTTGCTTTGTTAGTCCCTGAAGAACCCACCAGGGTTGACAGTCTGTTCAACGTGACCCGGAGAAAAACAGCCATCCTGTTTCTTTCCTTCCATGTTGCAGGAGCCATAACCGATCAGGTCCGTTTTACACCTGCTTTTTCCCTGAAACCCTCTGCCAGAGAGCTCCTCAATCTTACAGGATACGTCAGTGATCCTGCCTCCGACAGCCTCTTGGTCTTTAACAAGAAGACGATGCAGGTGGTCGGTGCCATATCAACCGGCACGGCACCCAAGGGGATCGCCCTCGACAGAAATAGGGGAAGGGCTTACGTGGCTGCTTATGAAGACGATACCGTGGAAGTCATCGATGTCATCGAAGGGGAGATTATTGGCAGGATACCACTTAACTTTGGTGATGGGCCGCTGGAGCTCGCGGTGGCCCCAGATGGAAGAACCCTCGTGTCAGTGAACCATGACTCCAATACGGTGAGTATCATTGATACGGTCTCTTTGTTTGAGATCAGGAGGGTCAGGGTTGCTGAAGGGCCCTCTTCGGCCGTGGTGGATCCTCCAGGCCTGAAAGCCTACGTTATGAGCCCTCTGGCCAATTCGGTCTCTGTGGTGGATCTGACGCAAAGTGAGGCTTCCGCAACTATAGCAGTCGAAGGCGGCCCTCTTAGAGGTGCTTTCAATCGCGAGGGCGATACGCTTTATGTTGTGAGCAGGGATTCACCCTACCTGACGGTCATAGATGCCTCACGGTTGGTCATCACACAGAGGATTTTCATAGGCATTGGGGCCCTGTCCATAAAAGTGGACACGCAGACCGATCTCATCCTTGTGGGCATGAAGGCGGGGGGGAACATCCTGGTGATTGACGCTTTCGCTTCCATGGCCATCGATGCCATCGTACTGGAAGGCAATGCCGCTTACCTGACTATCGACGACGAAGAGAACAGTCTGTTTGTGGCCCTTCCGGACATCAAGTCTCTTCAGAAGGTCAATCTCACGAGTAAGAAGATTACGGGCGCCATAGACGTGGGCGAGGAGGCTTATGCAGTTGTCGTCGTGCGTGAGAGATAGCCGATGAATGCGGTCCGTTCGCCAGCTGTGTGCCTGTTTTCGATTATCGTTATCTCCAGTGCCCTTTGGCCACCAAACATTTGGGCCGAAGGGATCAACTTCCGTAGTGAATTCACCTACAGAGATTCCGACACCAAAACCACGAACAAGGTCACCGGCGAAGTGACCGAGAGTGAGTACTCAGCATTTAGGCAGTGGTACAACCTGGACCTATTCAGGACCATTTATCCCTACCTGACGTTAAGGGGCGGAAGCATTCTTGAGCTTAACGATTCTATGTCCTCTTCTCAAGACACAGAAACCAAGACGGAGGAACAAACCCTTCGTCCATTCGCAGAAATCAACCTGAACAATCCGATTTACAAGGCTGGAATCGGATACCGCGGGACCCAAATAGAAAGAGATACAACAGGGATTCCCACCACAAAGGACCTGAGAGACGAATTCAGTACCCTTTTCGGGTGGAGGCCTACGGATTTCCCCGAGATGAACGTTCGCTATACCCATACCCATACTTATGACCATCCGGAGACCGTGGATACCATCGATAAACTGCTTACCTATGATGCCCGATATACCGCATGGGAAGAACTTCGGATGAGCTATCTCTATATCCGAAATGAGAGACAAGAGCTTATCGACCCTTCCGAGACCTTGAGGCAAACGCATACCGGCAGGGTCGACTATTCACACAGTTTTTTCGGAAAACGCCTCTCTATGGGAACGGGTTACAGAATTCGTCATGACACTTTGGAGTTTCCCACATTGGCGACTTTGGAGTCTCCAGTGTTGCGCTCAGTAGGACTTTCGGCACTTGACGACACCCCCACCGACGGACCGGCCCTTGATCCAAATCTTGGCCTCATAGACGGGGATGTTGCCACGTCAGCCGGTCTGGATATCGGGTTGGCTGGCGATGAAACGACCCTGACAAACCTCGGGCTCGATTTTGGATTTCCCGTCTCTATGGATAAGCTGTATGTTTGGGTGAGCAGGCGTCTTTCCTCATCGGTCTCCAATGCTTTTTCCTGGTCTGTTTATACCAGCCCGGACAATACCGACGTGAGCACATGGTCGCTTGTGGCTACAGTTTCTCCTGCCTCGTTTGGGGCTCTTGACAATCGTTTTGAGATATCCGTTCCTGCGGTAAATACGCGCTTTATCAAGCTTGCAGTGAGGCCACTGTCTCCCATCGTGCCGGACGCTGCCAACTTTTCTAATATCTTTATTACAGAGATACAGGCGTTCAGCACGCAGTCAGGGGTGTCGTTGCAGACGAAAGACACTACTGTGGACCACGACTACAACTTCAACCTGACGGGCAGGCTCAGCACGCACACCGTACTCGGCTATAATCTGTATTACAGCCTCCAGGAGCGGGACCCATCTGCTGAAAAAAGAACGCGCCTTTCTAATGACATCTTTCTTAAGCATACCTTCAACGAAATCTTTTCCGCCAGCACAAGTGTGTCACAAACAGACACGAAGCTGACGGACCAGGAAACTCACACGTACACGTATGCCGCTTCGCTCAATGCCGACCATCTGGACACCTTCGGACAGACGCTGACGTACAGCGGCACGGATGAAACCCAAGACAATGATTCGGGCGATACGAATTCCGTCTTCCTTCGCAATAATGCAAAATTGTATAAGGGTTGGAGCGCCTTCTTCGATGTGGGATACAGTTGGAACAAACCTTTGAACTCGGCCCGGACAACCTCCACAATCATAAGATCAGGGACAGACATAGAACCGAACGAAAAGCTTAACATCAATATGAACTACTCCGTTACTGACACAAAACAAGCGGAGGAGGACGGGAGAGACACGTCCAGATCTTCACTGGATCTGCAAGCCTTCTTTCTGCCCTGTACAACGTTGTCCCTTTTTGCCAGATTGAGCGTGCAGGACAGGGGGGGCTCCAGAACCACGCTGCAGGACTATTCCGTCAGCTGGTCACCTTTTCCTGACGGTACCCTACAGTTTCTTCTCGGGTATACCGAGACCCTTAGGCCGGAGGACGAACAAAAGGACAGGACCATAAGCCCGAGTCTGAAATGGACCATAGGAAGGCACATCCTCGCGGATATGTCCTACACCATTGCCACAAGCGAGACCGAGTTGCAGACAATCGATTCGAATAGTCTCAATATCAATGTGAAGCTCATTTTTTAGGTTACCGTGAAGGTCGTGACAAGTGGGCGCTCGAAACCGTCTGTGGCCGTTCCCAGACGACATCCGGTCCGTGGCAAGTGGGTTCGCAAGTTGACTGGCATGGCCAAATGGTTTATATGGTGTTAAAAAGATAAGAGATTCACAGAAGACAAAATAGCGATACATCACCCTCTAAGGCAAGGAATTCTGCCATGATTGGATCGAAACGCGGTGTGAGTCTAATGAGATGTGTCTTGCCTTGCCTTTATCTTTCCTTGACCGCCTGTGCCGCCCCCCCTCCGCCCACCACGTATCATGACCCGGATATGGATTTTGCGTCATTGCGCAGCGTTGCAGTCATGCCTTTTGAGAATCTCTCGCGAGACAAGCTTGCGGCGGAAAGGGTGCGAGACACCTTCATTAACAACCTCTTGGCTACCACTTCGCTTTATGTCATCCCTCCCGGCGAGGTCGCACGGGGCAGCACAAGATTAGCGCTTGATAAGCCTGCTACGCCATCCGCGGAGGACATCTTAAAACTGGCCGTTATCATCAAGGCAGACGCTGTCATCACCGGCGTTGTCAGGGAGTACGGAGAGATAAGATCCGGGACCACATCTGCCAATGTTATATCCATCAGCGTGCAAATGTATGAGGTGCAAACGGGAACGGTGGTGTGGGCAGCATCGTCTTCGCAGGGCGGGATAAGCACATGGGATCGACTTTTTGGGGGCGGAGGCAAGCCGATGAACGATGTCACCGAAGCGGCTGTGGATGATATTATCAATAAACTCTTCAGCAAGTAAATATCTTATCACCCTTTTCACGGTTCTTATTATCCTCTGGGGTTGTGGAACGGTGAACGACCCTGTGAGAAGCGTGACGAGTGATTCCCCTGTGCATAGACCGCTCCGCGTGGCTTTTCTGCCGGTCGACAACCTTAGTGGAGGTCCTGCCCCCCTTAAGCATATCAGAGACTCCCTGTCAGACGGTTTCAAGAAACAAGGGATAACTCCCGTTGATGAGGCAGCACTTGAGAAATTTATTGCTGGGCACCGTGTCCGTTATGTAGGCGGTATGAACAGGGCCACCGCACAGGCCTTCCGAACAGAGATCTCTGCTGAAGCGGTCCTGATCACATCGCTGGAGCTCTATAGTGAGAGTGCTCCCCCCAGGATTGCTTTCACATGCAGATTGGTTTCTACGGCAGACGACACCGCAATTTTGTGGATGGATGGCATAGGGCTGGCAGGTGATGACTCTCCGGGAATTCTCGGTCTTTCTCTGATTGAAGATCCCCAGAGCCTTCTTGACGAGGCAGTGCGATACCTCGCCCTTTCTCTGTCGGCACATCTAGGAGACGGGGGCACGATGGCCACCCCCAAAAGAAGAGACAAATTTCAGCCGAAATTTTTTTACAGGTCCCCTGTGATGGCCACCGACAGACGTTACCGTGTGGCTGTCATGCCATTTTTCAATGTAAGTGAGAGAAAATACGCCGGCGAGATCATGGCCCTCCACTTTGTCAAGGAACTCAGGCCACTCGAGAATTTTGCCGTTGTCGAGCCAGGTGTCGTAAGAGATACGCTGCTGGCACTCAGGGTCATCATGGACGATGGTCTATCCCTCGCCTACGCAGATCTCATTTTCGGCAGACTTAACGCCGATCTTATTCTTACGGGTAACGTACTGGATTATGAAGACTATCGTGGTCCCGCCGGGAAACCCAAGGTCGGTTTCTCAGCCATGCTGCTGGAGAAGAAGAGCCGGGAAGTGGTCTGGACCTGCCAGAATTATAATGAGGGGGACAACGGGGTCTTCTTCTTCGACCTAGGGAAGGTAAACACAGCCAACGCCATGGCATCCGAGATGGTACGTCTTGCCGTGGAAACAATGGCGAGGGAAGGCGGAAGGTGATATTGGTAGCTAATCCAGGCCAAATTTTTTCAATTGGTATCTGAGACTGTCATAGCTTACGCCAAGAAGTTTTGCTGCCTGCGCCTTGTTGTTCCCGGTCCTTTCTAGAGCCTGAATGATGAGGTCCTTTTCCAATTCTTCCAGAGAGATCCCCGATTCAGGTAAAACAAAACGGTCGCTCGATGGTTGGACTGCTCCCATAGTACGTCCAAACATCCAGCTCGGCATTTGTTCAGGCTCGATTATTTCATTATCTTCCAGCACCACAAACCGCTCCACCAAATTTTTCAACTCCCTTACATTCCCCGGCCAGCCGTGAGCGCTCAGGACTTGCTCAGCGGCAGGTGAAAACCCTTTGATGGTTCTTTTGTTATACTTTGTGGCAAAATAAGAGAGGAAATGCCCGGCCAGTAGGGGTATGTCTTCTTTTCTCTCTCTGAGCGGAGGGATGTGGATATAGAATGGGCTCAGTCTGAAAAACAAGGCTTTCCGAAATTCGCCTTTTTCCACTGCCTCTGAGAGGTTTCTGCTTGTGCTAGCAATGGCTGTTAGGTCTACGGGGATTTCTTTGTTTCCGCCTATTCGTCTCACTGTCCTGTTTTCTAATATCCTTAACAATTTGCTTTGAAGCCCTGGTTGCATATCGCCTATCTCATCAAGGAGTATCACTCCTCCTTTGGCCTGCTCAAACAACCCCTTTTTGTCAGATTTAGCATCTGTAAAGGCACCCTTCTCGTGACCAAAGAGTTCGCTTTCCAAAAGTGTGGCAGGCATCGCTGCGCAATTGATTGAAACAAAGGGGGCATGATGTGATGGCGTACGGCCAAACATGAGATTGTGAATATATCGGGCAACGACTTCCTTGCCTGTTCCACTTTCTCCGGTAATGAGAATGGCAGATACGTGGGCTTTAGCGATCTTTTGCACAGTCGCCTTTATTTCATGAATGGCCCCAGATTCGCCGATAAAATCCTTTTCTATGACCTCAGCATAGGCCTTCCTGAGATAGTTTACTTCTTGCCTAAGACTTTCTTTCTCGAGGACACTGTCCAAGACAATCTTGACCTCATCAGTATTAAAAGGCTTGGTGATATAGTCCACAGCCCCGAGCTTCATGGCTTTCACTGCGGTTTCTGCAGTTTCGTCAGCTGTCAGCATGACGACCTGAGTGTCGATAGGATTTTTCCCGCTCTTAATGTCTCGCAGGATATCTATGCCGTCTCGCCCAGGAAGGCTGATATCAAGCATAACCACATCCGGATCCCATGAGCTGATTCTATCAATGACATCGTTCGGATCAGACTCTAAGTATATTTCGTAGCCCTCTTCCTTCAGTGCCTTCGATAGGACTGTGAGAATGAGCTCATCATCATCCAAAATAAA
Organism: uncultured Desulfobacterales bacterium; assembly: GCA_964502365.1. Lineage (GTDB taxonomy): Bacteria > Desulfobacterota > Desulfobacteria > Desulfobacterales. The sequence goes on from CAZCWQ010000001.1 coordinate 41,733, forward strand.
CAATTTGCCCTTGCTTTTCATGCTAGCCGTTTGCTCTTGTACTGTTCCGCCTTCAACAAAATCGTAAAAAGGGTCCCCGTGCCTGGAGTGCTTTCAACGTGTATTTGGCCGCCCTGTTGTTCGATGAGGCGTTGGGTAATGGCCAGTCCCAACCCTGTGCCTTTTGCTTTGGTAGTAAAAAAGGGCTCGAACACCTTGTCCAAGGTCTGCTTGTCCATCCCGGTGCCGGTATCAGAGATTGTGATCCTTATGAAACCCTGCTTTTCATCATAACTGGTTCTAACGGTCAGGGTTCCGCCATTGGGCATGGCCTGGATTGCGTTAAGCATCAAGTTCAAGAAAGCCTGCTTAAGTTGCATGGGGTCAGCCAGGGTTTCAGGAAGATGCTCATCAAAATCCTTAGAAATATCTATTGCCGCCGTTACATTGGATAACAGGGAGGGGTCTTTGAGGCCAAAAGAAAGGATTTTGTCAATAATGTCATTTAAATCCACGGCCATGAGCTGAGGTTTAGGGGGCCTGGCAAAATCGAGTAGACTCCTTATCAATGATTCGATACGTCCAATCTCGTCGACCGCCTTTGATGCAATGGCCCGGTCTTCCTCAGAGATATTTGGTTCCTCTCTAAGAACCTGGACTGATACCTTGATGCCTGCAAGGGGATTCTTGATTTCATGAGCCAGTCCTGCGGCCCATTCTCCGACCAATTTCATCTGTTCCGCTCTCTGCAAAGTCTCTTGTACCCTCTTGCGTTCCGTGATGTCCCGAACCACGTGAATCAGACCTGTCATCTCTTTCTTGCTGTCAAACCGAGGCATGGCCCTCACCTCGAAATATTTGTCAAAGTGGGGCTCAAAGAATTCAAAAGACGCGGGCTCCTTAGTTTTGAAGCATTCACAGGTGGGACAATTTTCCGGTGGACAGTCCTTCCCGTGGAAATAGGCATAGCATTTTGCCTTGACCACGTCCAGAGGTGGTAGTGCCAGAAACTCCTTTGCCGCCCTGTTGGCGTGAATGATGTTGAATTCTTTGTCGTGGACAGTAATCATGTCTCGAATAGTGTCAAATGTCTCTTCCCAGTCATTCTTGGCTTGAAGGATCTCGTTTTCTATTTTTTTTCGAGCAGAGATGTCTCTGTCAATGGCTAGGATGTATTTACGACCCATATATGTCAGGAGCCCAGCACTAGCCTCAACAGGAAACACTGTGCCATCTTTTTTTCTGTGGGGGATTTCTGCCTTGATCCACTCACCGCTCAAGATACGCTTGATACGCTCTGGCGCTTCTTTTGCAGCATCAAGCGTATCTAAATCGTTTACCAAATTGAGATTGAGCAACTCCTGCATGCTATATCCATGCATTTCTGCCGCCGCAGGGTTAGCGTCCACGATGTCGCCGCGCTTTTCCCCCTCAGCCTCTGCAATAAATATGGCATCCCCGGCGCCTTCGAAAAGCAGTCTGTAACGCTTTTCGGTTTCCACAACTTTGCGGATATGCTCTTTCAGCGAAGTAGCCATGTTATTGAACGATGCTGCTACTTCTCCAAATTCATCTTTTAGGCCTTCAATTCTATGATCAAGATCACCGGCCCTTAACTTCCGTGTCGCCCTCAGTAGCGCACTAAGCGGTTTTGTCAGGGTCGCCATAAAGAAAAAAACAAAAACCACGGCGGCAATGGGACCCGCGATCACTAGAACATAGATCAATGTTTTTGAATCAGCCACACTCTGAAGGGCATTTTGCGTTTCATCCGCCAGCCTGAGCGCTGCTTTATGGACCATCGTGTTGACGTCTGCTATGGCCTGTTCGGCCATACTGAAGGCCTCGTTTTCTTCCTCAGCCATCCTATCACGATTTGCCCGAAGCGTGAGTACCCTGTTCAATGCATCCTTGTATAGCCCAATTTGGCTTTCCAAATCCGTTAGGCGCTTGAGTACAGTTTCAGAGTGGTGACAGTCAAAACAGGACTTTACGACGTCGTCCATGCTCTTGACATTCTTGACAATAGTGCCAAGGTCTCGCCTGTGATGCGTCCCAATTAGCGCAAGGTCAGACTGGACACTTCTGAGATTAATCAACAGATGCTCCCTGAGTATTTCCACCTGATGAAGCATGATGAGATGATCGAGTTGAGACGTAGCGGTTTGAATGGTGGCAATGATGTAGATGCCTCCTCCCACGAAAATGATGGAAAAGGCGCCCAGTGCCAGAAGTATCTTTTTTTTCATTAATCGTTCACGTAATCGTAGGTTGCCAGATCCAGTCCCACTTCTTGTGCATAACGGTAAACATTTTCGTAGTCTTTGTCCGTTGTCTCGATAAATCTTTTCGCACCAAAGGCTTTTAGGACCTCCATCCCATCATGGTCATCATGCATGCTGGTCAGGGAATCCTTGAGCCTGGATTTAATCGAAGGGTCCAGGTCTGGCCGAACAGCCAAACCATTCTCCGGCACGTCAGGAGACCTTGCAAGCACAACCAATTCGTTTCTTACCCTGCTTTCTATATTAGACAGATGGTAGTATATAGTATTTTTTGCGGCGCCCACATCTGCCAGTTTGTTCAAAACGTCATGGATGGCGTTTTCATGCGTACCTGCAAAATAGGTTTCCTTGAAATAGGTCTTGTAATCTGCAATTCCGTGGGTCTTGAAATATGCAAGGGGAAGGAGATAGCCGGCTGTCGTGGCCTTGTCCACAAAGGCAAAAGTCTTTCCCCGCATGTCCTTTGCGTCTTTGATGCCGCTGTCCTTTCTAACAAACAGGAGCCCATAGTACGTAGAACGGCCATCAGCAGTCTCAGGACGTGCAAGGGGTTCAACACCTAATCTTGCATGGGCCAATGTGTAGGTGAAGCTCCCGAAGAATGCACCGTCCATTTTTGAAGCGACAAAATTCTCAATGATATTCCCGTACCGTGTCAGTACCTTCAGTTTAATATGCATTCCCATCTTTTTTGAAAGATAGTCGGATAGAGGCTCATATCGTTCAAGCTGTTCGAAGATATTGCGCTCAGGAATAAGCCCTATCACGAGAGAGTCTCCCTCCCGACTGGACGGCTTCACATTATCTTCTGCCCATATGTCAGTGCAGCTAACTGATATGGCCATCCAAAGCACCATCGACAGGAGAATACTGCCCAGGCGCAACAAAGTCAGTTTTGAGGCACCGTTATGAAGTGAGACAGTGTTTTTCCCGGACGCAACCATTGGTTTCTACCCTTTTTCTGCATGTGTGATATATAAGTGAATTGTGAAACTCCAAGAACCTGCGGCCTCAGTTGCAGGTTAAAAACAAGATATTGAGATGGTTACACGAAAGTAGATATCATTTTTTGGCGGAAAATATCAAGGAGGAAAGACAAGACAGTACCCCTTGATATGTCTGAAACCGGATAAATGCAAAGACTATCGGTAGTAACGATAACAATCATACTGTATGCCTTTAGCAACACTTTGCTATTTGCGGCCGACAACAATATCCCCGGGCTTGCAGATCTGGCAGAAGATACAAATCTTCATTTTGACCAAAAATACTGCACGCAATGCCACGAGACGGTACCTGAAAAGGGAGTAGATACCTTGTTGAGATTTGACGGAAATCTTAGGCAGCTGTGTAGATGTCATTACAATACGAGGGGTCGGTGTCCCCATCCGGCGGACATTCAACCCTCCCAGATCATGAAGACAAGGATCCCTGCTGATCTTCCCCTCAAAAACGGCAGGATCTGTTGTACCACATGCCACGATGTATATCTTCAGTGCCGAGACAGTGACATAGACAGGCTATTTCCGAAAGGAGACGCCTTTTTGAGAGGAGCACCCTTTTCAAACAAGACAACACAGTGTTTTAGATGCCACGACAAAGAGCTATATGGGATGCTCAACCCTCACGACCAGTTGGACGGAAGCGGAAAGATCATCGTCGAGCGATGTCTGTACTGCCATGTTGAAAAACCTGATGAAAAAAAGGCTGGATATAAGGATGTTAAGCTTGTCGGGGATCTTGAGATGCTATGTGTGAGATGCCATGGTCGTGTCAAGGCGAATAGGCAGTCCTTGCATGCCACTCACATTCGCAAGCCATCTGCCCAGGTCTTGGCTGGAATTGTCCAGGCTGAGAAGACATTTAAAACAACACTACCGCTGGACGCCGAAGGAAAAGTAACATGCGTAACATGTCATAATCCCCACGAAAAAGGTGTAATTCCCGCTACAAAACCTGCGGCAAAGGGTGCTAGCGAGCCGTTCAAGCAACGCACACCGGGCAACATGTGCATCGCATGTCATGTCATGCAACAGGGAATCTCAGGCTCGAAGATGGGTCGCAGGTGAAGTGCTCAGAGCCGGGTGGCCACGTTTCATGCCTATTGTTTGGAACACCCTGGTTGATACGGACATAGGGCCGCTGTTTACTGTTTATTAGATTGGGTATCGCCGAATCGAAAGTCAATGACAGAGGGCAGGTAGAACGTATCGTATTTCTCTAGCATCCCAGTGACTTCTGTGGAAACCAGATGATGAATACGATTTTCACTAAAGCCGAGTTGCGCAAAAGGGAGATAGCCCTCCTGTTTGTGACAATCAGTACAAAACACGGGCTTCTTTGATATGCCTGTGTGCAGTTCGACTTTTGCCTGAGCAACTTGATCAGCGGTATATTTGTCCTTGACTTCCAAGTATTGTTGCGCCGCTTTTTGGGTGATTGGCCTGAAAACGGTTTTTTCTCCACTGTCGGACACTGTTATTGGAAAGAGCTTGGCCGGGTATTTGCCGAATGCCCCTTTAACAGAAGAACTGACCTGCCCAGTTTCACGATCGACCCAGGCAAAGGAAAAGTTGTTTTCCATAGAATCTTTCCTGACGTGGCAGACGGCACAAGCAATGAATCCGGTATGGAAATTCAGAAGGGACCGAACCTTTTTTTCTTTGCTATGAGGGTATGTCCCGTGACAAGTCAGACAAAGTGGCGGGTTTTGTTCAGGTTGTGTGACATAGTCGTCAACCATATGGAAATGACCGCGAGAAATGGTCCCTTTTTCTGTAAGGATTTCTCTGAAAACGTTTTCTCCTTTGGGACGTTCTGATATCCTAAAAGATTTTTTGGCAACAGCTTGGGGAAAGTAAACAACCCGAAGAAGCCAAAGGCCAAATGAGATAAAGACGACGATCAAAAGGGCTTTTATCAACTTTTTAATTCCACTAGCCATCATTTTCAGATATTGTTCCTATTTCCAGAATCACTGGCCTTCCTGGATGATGTAAGTTTCCTGAAGTCTTGGATCAGACATGATCTTTTTATAGTGCAATGGGTGTTCTTCCTTCATAGTTTCTTCATCGATTACGCCATCTATCCAAACATTACTGAAGAGTTTGTACGGCCTCAAGTGGACTTCATACAAATGCCATATCATGATGGCCAGACAAGCCAGCACAGCTTCCATACCATGGATAATCGTGGCAAGATCGACTAAGAACCTGTTCCACAGAAATTCAGTCCACAGCATCAGACCAGTTATCGTCATGAGCGTATTGCCAAGAATAAGAGCCCCGTACTCCATCTTTTGCTTATAAGAGAAGCGGTCATATTGCGGGGGGGTTTTCTTAACACCAACGTAGAAGAGCATCGTGCTAATCATGTCTGTTAAATCCTTAGGTCTTGGGATCATATCCATGAGCCAACGACGCCCGGCCTTTTTAAACAACAGATAATAAAGATGGTATAAACTGGTCAGCATCATAATGACGGCAGCAACCCGGTGTAAAATACCTCGATAATAGAACACAGGCTCCCGGGCTTCTCCAAGCATCTTGACTACTGTGGGTTCTGGGAGTTCCAACATGAGCCCAGTGATGGCCAGCACAATAAAACATGACACAAAGACAATGTGCTGTACTCTCTCTGCATAGGTTAGACGAACAAAATACCTTTTGGGTATACCTGAGCCCTTATCATAACTAGGAATATCTTTTAGCGTTACAACCTGTTCTGCCATTTTAGCGGCCTTTCAAAGGAGGGGGCGACTAATGCCCACTTTTGTGATTGCGTTTGGTTCGATAATAGTCCAGCATCTGGTGTAGTGACATAGATCCTATCACCAAGGCTATCAACACCTTATAAAAAAGTCTTACGAGGGTAAGTATCTTTTCCTGAAACACGTTTTTGTTGGAGATGCCGATTTCAGCTTGCCTCTTTGACTGCCAGGCTTTGTAGTTGACCTGAATGATATCTTTTCCGGCATAGGGCGCAACCGGCCCATTCATCCCAAACGCATGCTCTCTGCCAGCCACAAACTCCGCATCGGCATTGGGATGACATATCTGAACGCCTCCCTGGTGACGACAAGTATTTATTCTATTGGCAGGATTGACCGGCGAACGAGGGTCTGACGTGGTAAGGATATCATGTTTGGCATAGCCTATGGGTACGTGACAATTCAGGCAATCCGGGGCGTTTTGAACGCCATATTTGATCTGAACCCAATGAAAGGTATCCCTGAAGGTCCCGACTGTTCTCAGGCCATGTCGGGCCATCATTTGTGGATCTTCATGACAACTTAAACACAATTCCACGATCTCTGCCTGGCTCCTTCTCCTCCTCATACGGTGCGAAACATGCGAATAGAATCGGTCTGCCCACTGTTGCTCCGTGTGGCAGCCAAAGCATCTGCCCAGTGCCTCATTGGCCAAAGGAGACCCCTCGCTCCACATAGTGCCACTAGGGTTGAGGATTCGATTATCGTGACAATACTTGCACGTCGGTAAGTCTTTGACATAGTTTTTGGGGCTCTTGGGTGTTCCAGTTCCGTGAGCGCTTGCTTCATGTATCTTTAGAACCTTCAGGTGTGAGAATTGCTGTTTGCTGGACGGCTCTTCTGTGTGACATTTTGTGGCACAATCCACCTTCTTGACGTCGGTGTGAGGTATCTTGTCGAGGCCGACGTGACAGTCTTTGCATTTGAGCGTTCCATGCACCGACTCCGCAAACATCTTGTCGTTCAGATAGAATACCCTCTTGTTACCATCTTCGTCATACCGTCCAATATGAGGATATCGGTGACACAACAGGCAATTCTCCGTGTCAGGGACCAGATCAATGGCTGCAAAGGCGACCCTAAAAGGAAGAACCAGAAAAAATACCATTATAAGAAACGCTATCACTGGTATCGAGCTGTCATTTCTCATGGATTCTATCTTTGTCCCAACTTCGCCTTTTTCCCAAGGCTGGATGGCCGAGTAATTGCTAGTAGTATCGTTTATAATCAATGTCTGTGCCAGAATATTCCTATACGCCTGGACACATGGAAATCCAATGGGTTACATGATTTAAGCTGTCTTCTTGAATGATGAAATCAAAGAAATTTTGGTCAAAACACCATATGAAATCGGTCATTTCACCACACGGTCTATGACTTTTTCCTTACACCCTGTGCCGTTGACAAATTGACAGAACTGGCCCATGATACTCAAATAATTCTGAACTATACACAAGACCAAGGCAAACCCGCAGGCCTTATGTTGGTTAAGAGGTCTCGTTTTTTGAAGAATGAAAAAGCATCTGTTGGTAAATCTCTTGACTGTTGTTTGTAGTTGTTTTTTGTACACACAAGCCCTCGTTTGCTTCGCTGCCGACGAGACTGGATGCCTAACCTGCCACAAGTACCCAGGACTTGTAAGACGCGAAAAAGATGCACTCAAGGCGCTTCATATCGATGAACAAACCTTTCTAGGCTCTCCCCATGGCAAGCTTAACTGCAAGCAGTGCCATGCAGACATCGTTAAGGTCCCCCACACCGGTCAGAATGCCGTCCGATGCGTCACGCCTGCGTGTCATGCGAGTGATAAGGAACGCGCTGTAATCGAAAAATATCCCTTACAGACCCTCCATCAGAAGGAGCATTCTTTTATCGTTAAGTTACAGGATCAGTCATCGTGCAGAGTATGCCACGCCCTGTATCCCCACAGCAAGAGTAATCTGGTTAGAGCGCTACTCAACATGCACACAGGCTTCATAACCTGCGAGGTGTGCCATCTCAAACGAGATGCCTTTGCCCGTGTTGCCTATCAATGGAGCGAACCTGAACACGTTGAATTCACCGGCTTGCCTTATGGGTCCCGTTATGATCCAGAGAGAGGAATTGTCAGAACAACCGGGAATCTTATATCTCGTTTGGTTGTCTTTGTTTGGGAAAAGGGCAGGAAAACGCTGTTCGTCCATAAACAAGATGCTGACGAGGCGAATCGATTCTTGTTGGAGGAAAAAGGGCTGAAGGACAGGGACAAAGAGACCAAGTTGGTTTTTTTTCACAGGAATATCTCGCGTAAAGAGATAACCCTTGCCTGTAAAGAATGCCATTCCCGTAAGGGCATTCTGGATTTTGGCAGCCTTGGTTTCGGCAAAAAAAAGAGTAAAGACCTCATGGACCTCGATCTCGCGGGGTTGGTCGCTAAATACGACGTTTTTTATCTCCCAGATCTTTTTGGTCATTAGTTCATCATAGCACCTTGAAACAGAATCTGTCGAAAAACCTTGCCCTCTTCAGAGCTACATGGGCAAATTGCTTGTCCCGCCTTTTTGTGTTGTCCTGCGTTATGCTGATGGTAATACCATTGCTCCCTGCACATGCCGTACGGCTCGCCTATGTAAAAGGTCTTTTTGAGATTAACCATAATCTCCGAGCACCCACGGATGTCTCCGTTTCCAATCATGGCCTGATATATGTTGTAGACGGCGTACACCACGAAATCAAGATCTTCACGAGAAACGGTGAATTCCTGTCTTCTTTGGGTGGAAAGGGTTCTGGAAATGGCGAGTTTGAATCCCCTTTAGGAGTTGCAGTTGATGGCTCGGGCAGAGCCTACGTCGCCGATTCTGGAAATCACAGGGTGCAGATATTCAACCGGGATGGCAGCTTTGCCGCATCAATTGACATTCCACCGGGCAATCTCCATCTGGCAGATCCCACAGATGTTGCTGTCAATGAGTCCACGAATACCTGTTACATCGTTGATAACGATAACCATCGTGTCTTAGTCTATAATCTCAAGACCCTTGAATTTATGGGGAGCTTCGGAAAACCAGGGACCCAGAGGCGTGAATTCAGATATCCATTCCTTCTCGCCATAAACGCGGATGGATATCTCCATATTGTGGATGTCCTTAATACAAGGCTCCAGGTGCTCAGCCCGGAAGGTTATTTTGTTTCCGTTATTGGTAAGTGGGGCGTTGAACCGGGAGAGTTCTTCAGACCCAAGGGGGTGGCCATCGACAGGCAGGGGCGAGTTTATGTCAGTGATAGCTATATGGGGGTGATACAGGTATTTGAGGCAGGCGGCGACTTTTGGGCCGTGATCGGTGATCCCAAAGATGAAACCGTGAAAAGATTTAGGACACCAACAGGCATATTCATCGACAATAATGACCGACTTTATGTGGTGGAAACCTTTGCAGACAAGGTAAGCGTATACAGCTTGGGGACGGAAACCGAATAAAGAAACACCTTGCCTTTGGAGCAAAGCGAAACTCCTTTGAATCAAGTGAGATCTTACTGTGGCGTGAAGCAGGCGATTTGCCTCGGATTGTTATTCGCCTCCGTGCTATTCCAATTGCAGGTTTCCCACGCACAAGATGAAGCGTTGAGGAACCCTCGATCTGCAAAAGAGTGCGCCATATGCCACTATCGCTGGATCGATACGTTCTTTATCGATGGAAAAGGTTCCGAGCTGGTCCCGTACCAGTCGGAAAAGGTTGTGGCCACTCCTGATATGTGTTTTTCATGCCATGATGGCAGCGTGCTGGATTCGAGGGTAAGGGTGTACAATGATTACGGACACAAGACGAACAAGCCACCGCCTTCTCATGTCAAGGTGCCCAAAACCTTCCCCTTGGATGAAAAGGGAAATGTGCAGTGTGCTACGTGCCATACACCGCATGGTGTTCCGAGCGGGCCAACCGCCCAGGAAAGTATCTTCTTGAGAACTTCGAACAAAAACTCAGCCATGTGCCGGATGTGTCATGCTGATGTGGACGGAGGGATAGATACAGGGAATCATCCCATCGGCGAGATGAAACAAGTTATTCCTGGAAGCCTTGTTTCCCTTGGCAGTGCCGTGGGGACAAGTGGTCGTCTAATCATTTGTGAGACATGCCACACAGCGCACGGCTCGCCTTACGAGAACCTTTTGATTAAGAGCGGCAGGGATTCCGGGCTGTGTGTCGAATGTCACCGGGAAAAAGACAATAGAATCTCCCATGGAAAGAAAAAGCCGTTTCACCTGGTCAATGTCGTACCCAGGAGAGTCATAGTGCCCGAGAAGCTCATTGAGAGGGGAGCAAGATTGGGTCGTGAGAGAAAAATCATCTGCCAGTCCTGTCATAAGGTGCATCATAATAAAATCAAACAGAGACTGTTGATCGTCAGACAGGACATGCACTCCAGCCTATGTCTTACTTGTCACACAGAGAAGAAATACATTTTGGATACAAAACATAATCTCATCCATTCCGCACCACGAGAAAAGAATCTCCAGGCAAAGACCGTAAGAGAGAAGGGCGTGTGCTCGGCCTGTCACTTGCCTCACAAACCGGCTCGGAGAGTAGATGAGGACCGGGATTTCGCTTCAGGGCTCTGTTTGAGCTGTCACAGCAAAGGACATGTGGGCGAGAATCCTCTGCTTGATGGGTATTCTCATCCTTTGAATGTAAGACCAAGCAGTAAAAAACACGTAAATACCTTAGCTGGTGCACAAAGCATTCGGTCATCAGGACCGATGCTTCCTCTTTTTGCGGAATTTGGCATTCAGGACAAAACCGGGAAGCTTGCTTGCCCAACGTGTCATGACGCTCACAGATGGCAGGCGAACTCAACGGTGGGAGAAACAAGAAAAGGTGTGAAAGGAAATCGGATGACATCGTTTCTGCGGAGTCCATCGCCAGAGATTTGCCAGGACTGCCACAGCGAGAAGTTCTTTGTTGTAGACTCGGGACATGATCTGAGGAAGGTTGCTCCTTTGGAGAGGAACATTTTCGATCAGACGCCGTCGAAATCGGGTCTCTGTGGAAGCTGTCATCTTGTGCATGGGGGACAGAAAGATTTCTTGTGGGCGAGGGAAATTACTTCCATGGGTGGGAGTATCGTGCAAGATTTGTGTTCGAGCTGCCACAACAAAAAGGGCATGGCAAAAGATAATGTGATAAAGGGGTATTCTCATCCTCTAAACATCCTACCTTCGGAAAAAGACATCAAGACCACGCTTCCCCTTTTTGATGAAAACGACAGAATTCGTGAAAATGGTGTGATGCGATGCCACACGTGCCACGATACGCATGGTTCGCTTCCATCAGCATCAGGCAATGACCGCGTCGATGTTGTCAAGAACTCAAAAAACAGGTTTCTGAGATTGGAATATACACCATCTCCCAGGCTCTGCGAAGATTGCCACAGCAAGAAAGCGTACATTGAGAGGACCGAGCATGACCTGACTGTGACAGCGCCTTTGTCAAAAAATGAAATAGACAAACTACCTTCTCAATCAGGCATATGCGGAGTCTGCCATGCTGTACACGGCAGCAAAAACAAGACAAGACTTTGGGCGCAGGCCTTTGGGACGGGTAACAACATCATGGAAAGGATGTGCAATTCTTGTCATTCAGAAATAGGGTCAGCAAGAGACAAGATACCACGAATCGCGTCTCATCCAGATGTGCTCATTAACAACCTTGGACGAAACGCTAAAGGAAGCCTCCATTTTTTCCCACTGTTTCACAAAAGATCTGGGGAAATGGTGGAAGTTGGCAATATCTCATGTCCCTCGTGCCATGACGGGCATATCTGGGATCCGCAGTCTCGCGCTAAGGGGAAAGGAAAAAGACTGGAGGGAGATGCGACCAACAGCTTTCTGAGGGGTAGAGCTCGCGATCTGCCCTGCAAGAACTGTCACGGCCCTGACGGACTGTTTAAGTTGCTTTATTTCCATGAACCTGGAAAACGGGCAAGCTAGCAAGTTGTCATTATAACTTGCTGTCGGAAAGCACATAAATACTGCCGGCGGATACGGAAGGATCATGTGTGTGGCCACCTCCATCACATCCAATTCAACGATTCTCATTCATCATAACCATGCCCACCAAACAGCAGGCCAGATCCTGTAAGCCTCCTACAAGCTAGCATCTGAAATCCAGCGATTATTTCAGACTATTCAGTTCCGAAATTCAAATGCCGATACAATGGTCATGAATGACTAAAGGCTTGGCGAGGACGCGCTAGTCCATACGCAGCGTATGTGGGTTGAACTATCCCATGACATAGCGTATAGCTGGATGATGCCAGCTTACCTATTTCCATATTGTCAGTCAGTTGCGGCGATTTTTTACGTGTCAAGATGAAGAACAGGCTGGAAGCGATACTCATAACCATACTTGCTTTGACGGGAAACCTCGCCCTTCAAGTGCTGCCGGGTCCTGCCCACGCCTTCCATGAAGGGGGTGTTGGGTACTGCGAAGGCTGTCATGTTTTGAATGAATCGCCAGAAGACCAGACTCCCACCGGCCCACAGCTTCGAGGCTCAGATCCGAGCTCAACTTGTCTGCGTTGTCATGCAGATGAAGGCAAGTTCTTCAACGTGATGAGTCAAGACGGGTCATCGTATACCCCGGGGGGTGACTTCTATTGGTTGACAAAAACTTTCCTGTGGAGTGTCAATGGAAGGTCTTACCGAAGCCCCGGCAACAATCACGGCCACAATGTCGTTGCTGCTGATTACGGCTTGGCTCCGGACCAGATACGGGGCTCGGCTCCCGGTGGCATATACCCTTCAACTGCGATGGGTTGTAACAGCTGTCACAACCCCCATGCAATGACATCGACTTCTGGCTTTTACGAGGAAGACCCTCCCCCGGGAACAGAGGTGGGCAACTTCAGGCTTCTTGGCGGAACCAATTACCGCGCTGGTGACCGAGTTAACGGTATGGTTTTTTCATATCCATCCCCCGTGGCTGTGGCCAACGTAAATGACTGGATTGAGACCGACTTCAACCACACCGCCTATGGTTCAGGAATGTCCGATTGGTGTGGTAATTGCCACACCGGCATTCTCAATGAGGGCAACAAGCACCCGTGTGGGAAAATCGCGGGACTTAGCGCCACCATCATTTCCAATTACAACGCCTACATGGCCACAGGCCTTCTAGGCGGATTTCAAACAACATCCTATTTGTCATTAGTCCCTTTCGAGGTTGGGACAACGGCAGAGTATCTCCTTGACCCATCCAGCACGTCTGGGCCCGAAGGAACGGCCAATGTCATGTGTCTGACTTGTCACAGGGCCCATGCCTCGGCCTTTCAGGATATTGGGAGATGGGATTTTCAATCTACATTCATCGCTAATTCGCATCCCAAACCAGGTGACGGCGGCATAACCGGTAATGACGTACTCAACAGCTATTACGGCAGGAATATGATTGCAGAGTTTGGCAGCTTCCAAAGACAGCTTTGCAATAAATGTCACCTGCAAGATTAGAGGGTTCTCGTATGTCACGCTAAACCGGACTTGCCAATTTCACCCCGCTGTGATTTACATCCAAAATATTAACAATTCGCCGAATACATTGGTTGGCTACTTATGTCACAATATCGGGGACAGGAGGCAACCCCAACATTTTGCAGTATTTCTTTAGTTTCATGAAACAAAAGTCCTGTGTCGGTTAATCTTCATCAATCTAAAGGTATAATGAAATCTAAGCCCTTATACGAAGAAATCACTAAGGCAAGAAAGATATTAGAGTTGCCCGAGTCAGCCACAATGCAAGAAATAACAGGACATTATAAAAAGTTAATGACAAAATGGCATCCCGACAAATGTCGGGAGAAAAAAGGAATCTATGAACAAAAGGCAAAGGAAATTAACGATGCATATGAAATAATTATGAGCTATTGCAATAACTATGACTTTTCGTTTTCAAAAGAAGAAGTGGAAAAACATATCACAGAGAGGGAATGGTGGTTCAAACGTTTTGGGAAGGACCCCATATGGGGGAATTACAGTGATAAACCATGAATCGTGAACCAGCTCTCCGAAAAGCCATATTTCCATACAGTGCAGGTATCGCCTAGCAAAAAACACAACTCTCTGCAATAGCCCAACCTTTTGAAATCCCGAAAGTTTTGTGATATTCTAAACAAAATTTTAGATTACCTAGTTTTGGACGGGCTCCTTACCTGCCGGGACAGGCCACGGTAGCTCACAAACATAAGCCAGATGGTCTATCGCACCCTCGCAGATTTTGCCTTAATCGTTCACTTTGCATTTGTCGTCTTTGCGGTCTTTGGAGCATTCTTGGTGGTTAGATGGCACTGGCTGGTTTGGATGCATGTCCCATTGGCTCTCTGGGCTGCTGTAATGGAAATTACCGGCTGGTTTTGCCCTCTCACTCATCTTGAGTACTGGCTGCGTACCAAGAGCGTAATGACTGTGCAGGACATGGGGTTTGTGGAACAGTACCTCCTCCCTTTGCTTTATCCCACAGGACTCACACGATGGTTGCAGGTTGTTCTTGGCGCCATTGTTCTCGGTATGAACGGCCTAATTTATTCGTGGGTACTATGGCGTCACCTCAGGGTTAGGACCTGACCACCTTCAGCACTGGGATCCGTCCGCTACGATGTGACTTATTGAGACCACGCTTGGAACCCAACGATTATTCCAGCACAGCAACGGCAAGTAAGTGCTGCTTTCCAAGGCAGCAGCGGCGGTTTCGTTCTGGATCGATGAACGAGACCAAGTCCAACTGGCGGAAAGGCTGAGTCATGTGCCATAGACTTCTTGGTTGTGTTAGTTTTGGTAATTTGCGATTATTTGAGCCGGGCCAGAGTTATCCAAACGTCATGAGCAAATGAAAACAGGAGGGTAATATGAAACTGAACGTCAAAGCCCTAGTGTTGACGGCAGGCATTATCTGGGCAGGGACCGTTTTAGCGGTCGGTGTCGCAAACCTAATTTGGTCTGGGTACGGCACCATGTTCTTACAGGTGGTAGCTTCGATCTATCCTGGTTATGATGCCACCCGTTCCATAGGTGCCGTGATAGTTGGAACTTTGTATGCCCTTGTTGATGGTGCCATTTTGGGATTGGTTTTGGGCGGGCTTTACAACTTGTTTGTGAGCAAGGGAAGCCCCGTCTAAACACGTAACAATCAGAAAGCGTAGCCATTTGTGATATTACACTGCAATCACCAAGGATACACTCATCTGACTTCTCAAATATCTTGGCTCTGCGGTTTTCCACCACCGGTCAAGTCACTACGCCTTCCCTCGGCAATGCCCTTTTCAACAAACGCTCTATACCTTCGACGCGCAATCCATTGCCTATGATCGATACCCATTCAATAGCCTACCAATCCCTGTCCACCTTTCCCATAAGAGCGCTATGGCCAGTATACGGGTGTTTATCCAATGCCTTTATATCCCTTACAGTCCTGGCACGAATCGGATTCAGGTGAATGTGGCGTATGAGCTCCAAAAGATAGAGGTCTTCCTGGCATAAAATCGACTTGTATCTATTTTAAAAAGGATGCCCGCTGCGGCGGTGACGCCTGTTATAAGGAACCGCATATCCGGTCAACAGCCGCCTCATCACCGTAGCAATCGGCACATCACCTCTGTGGATGTGTGGAACTTTTCTGCATAAGAGTGATTTGTATTGCACATTATTGCCGTCATTAGAATGAAAGCTACCAGACGTGTTATCGCATCCAATGCAAGTTAACTATTTAACATCGCTAGTATATTATTCCAAACGTACATGTTGGCATGGTTCTTGATACTAAGAATAAACAGAGCAATTAACGACACCCCTCTGGACAAGAGAAAGGATCTTAAAATGCGTAGCAAGAGTCATCTCAGCAGTCCAGAAATAATAAGCCAGAAGGGGCCGTCTCATTTCTTACTCCTGTACGTCATTGGTGGGGTCTTGGAGAAATAGGGCGGCAGCGTGAAAATAGACCGAGACACCAACGCGGTCGCCTTGAGCATTCCACAGAAAAAAAGGACTGCTTGCTGTGAAGAGTTAGAGGGAGTGATAGACGTCATAAAGCCGTTCATTCGTCTTCTCCCTTCCCACGATTGATTCTTGCATTTGAAAAAGGCTCAATGGCCCTCCTTTGAAGTGAGGTTCCTATGGAACCAAATGCAAGTCCTCTTTGTAAGTCGGGTGATAGAAATGCTTTGTGTCCTTATTATGACGCTTGTTTGGATCACGCTGTGAAACATCGTTGGCAATGTTGGAACTGCTCCGTCTGCCCTCACAGACTAAAGAAACAGTGCCTGAGCGACGCGCCAATTGTTAAAGATCCAAACCCCGAATATCATATTGCCTCAGAAATCCTACGACAGTTGGCTTCATCCTAAACTCTCAAACCCTTTACTCGTTCAAGTCTATGCTACAGGTCCTCTAGTACGTTCGCCCATCCTTTCCTGCCTTTTGGCTGTTGACATTATATCTGTCAGCCTGTTACCAGATCATAGCCTCGCATTCCAGCGCTCTTCACGCCTATAATGAAAAGCAGATTGGGTTTAACTGGATCGAGGGTTTCACTCAAGCCCCTCCTTTGTCAAGTGTGTAATTTTTTTCAGTCCAAGAGATATTCTTTTCACATTTTCGCTATGGCTTTTACCCTGAATTTTGCCTAACTAAATGGAAATATAGAGATACTCCGCTTGGCCTAGTTCTTGCTCATTCTAACTTTAAAAGGCATTGCTCAGCGTCATTGCTTTTCATTAGGGTCGGGGAGCATTCCTTCCTTATTATGATACCTTGGTGGGAACAGCTTAACTACTTCAGAAGGCTCCCCGGCCTTTCTTCCCTTCTTGTGGTATGAAACAAGAACGCCCATGGCGCGTCCAGCCTCAAAAGGAAGCCCCCGGCCCTTACGGGTACCGGACATCATTCACGCACATGAATAGTTATGAACGCCCCTTTTTGTCTGTGACCGGAATCCCTCCAAGGCCACAATAGCCATAGTCTTCATTCTTGTCCTTGTCAGGGTTAAGCCAACGCCAAAGCATACAATTCCGTCCGAGACAAAGTTCAATCCCAGGTTCCAGCATCTGTTGCTGCATTTGTTTCGCAATTAGCTTCACCGGACAGACTAGGCTTCCAACGCTGTTATGTTGAACGATCATAACAATACCTCCTTTTCCATCTCTTCTTAGGGCATGTCGCCGGACGAGGCATATTCCGCCCTCTTTCTTAGCTGTAACACCCGCATCTAACCGCATCTGACCCGCTAAGGCCAGTATTTTCCGCCCACAGAACGGGGGATCTCCTGCACCTCCATACCCCTGTGTATCCCTTTAGCAGAAATCGTGGATTCTGGGGGCGGTTTTCATAGAGTTAGTCAACTTCTTTGTCCGTGTCCAAACATTGACGGTAACAGTCCTGCAATTTCCGATTGCACTCATCCTTACAGCTCCAGCGATCATCCTGATAACCTCTAAAATACTTCCTCCTCGGCATCTTTTCGCATGTTGAGGTACACAACGAGTGCCGGGATTGGCAGTTCTTAATACAATCCCGCTGTTCTTGTGTCCTAACGTGCCGGGTTGGCTGTGCCGACTGGGCTGCACAGCCAACAAAAAGAGCCAACAGTGTTAGAATTGCCAGTTTTCTCATGTCCCCCTCACTTTGTTTGCCTTAGGATTTGAAGCAATATAACACTATATGCAAAGCCCCCACACCAGAAATGCTAATGCATGGGCATGTGCAAAACGCCTAAGACCTATCCCAGCACAGGCTTGCCTGCTCTTGCCTTGTGCTCTCCTCTTGACTCTTGCGCCACAATCGGCTAAAGAAAACGCATACTTGCAGTACCGCTGTTCCATTTCTTAAACCAACCATATACACAGGAAGTCATATGAACCTCAAGATGTGCCTGCCTAGTTCGTGACAGTCGTCGTAAGTGCTGTTGGGAGTATAATCTTTGGATAAAACCAAATTCATCTACCAGGCAGATGCCATGAACTGAATATCACGAACCCGTTTCTCACAGGAAGAAGTGGGCTTTTGAGTTTCATTTGAGATCATACCTTTTTGCAGAGTGTAATGGTGGCAAGAAATCTCCTATCAGACAAAGATTCAAATTTAAGCGATGAATAGAAAAGATGTCGTAAAACGCATAGTCTTGACGATCATATTTATTGCCATTGCGTACTTTTCGTTTTCATATCGACCTGCCTCCAAATCTGTCACATATAGGGTAAACGATGAGCAGATAACAACAACCTCCGATGGAAGTGCTAAGTTTTTTGAATGGGTAGGGCTTTTCTGTCTAGTTGTCGCCGTTTGGTTTTGGCGAAAGGAACTAAAAGCAACAGGAATCGGCTTTTTACACGGCCCAGAGCCAGACATTGAACAGCAATCTCCCCAAGACCTCCAAAAACGTGAAGAACTCCATATTCAACAAGAGGAAGAGAGTACATCCGATATTCCTGCGTCTCCAAATGTGAGTCCTGAATTGTCGAGTAGTACCAGAACACTACATAACTTTGAAAAGCATAGAGATTCAATAATGCAAATGCTTCGTGAAAATCATGCCTTAAATGCAATGCACCTTGCATAGGTAATTGGTGCGACACGGTCGACAGTTACAACCTATATGGATATTTTAGTACGAGAGGGAAAAGTTCGTCGTGATGGCGACTATACCGATCAGCGTGGTCTCCGTAAGGCGGAACTATATACTCTAACTTCATTGTGGGAAAATGTAGCTATTGATATAGCTCGTAGCAATATTCGTGAAAAACACACAGTCACTTGGGAAAGACGTTTTGTTAGAATAGGAAACATGAATGATGTCGATGCCATTCTAAAAACCGAGGATTTTATAACTTTCTTAATTGAAGTAAAATTCGCTAGGAAGATTATTGATCTCTCCAAAGTATTGTCAAGACTTTCAAGTACCGCCAAGAAATTTGAACCGACAAGCAAGGCTGTTATTATTTTCCTTGTCCTAGTAAGTCGGGATGACTCTCAGATTAAGAGTCTTGAAAACTATCTCGACAATACTACTTTCGACACAGGAAATATTGAAACTAGGTTTCTCTTACTCTCGACGGATCAACTTGAGGAAGAGTCTCAAAAGAGATTTGGAGAAAAGGTTTTTTGGCCCATGTTTTTGCAGGATAATTGATTATGCTGGTTATTTGATAGCCCTTTATAGAGCGGATTAAAACTCTCTGCAATTCATCCAACCGTGTGAAATCCCTAAATGTTTGTGATATTCAAAACAAACCTTGCTTGAGGCTAGCTATTTCCTGAGCCGTGATCGTACCAGTGATCTCTACTTCTCCCTTTATAGATATTTGGCCTGTGTTACGCCTACTAAAGAATTTTCGATCATGTTCCGATTAGAATCATGCATTTTCGTTTATCAATCGAGCAAGGAGAGCTAGATGACTGCGCCTGATCATGTGACAATATCGCAACAGCCCGATGTGGCCACTCAACTGAGAGAATCACTTAAGAACATTGGCGGACTTCTCCATTATTTGCCTGAAAACGAACAAAAAACCCTCCTCCAGTTGTTAGAAGACTGGCAAAACCCTGAACGAAGAAGGCTTCAAAGGAAACTTTACTCCCTCCCCGTAGATTTTGCTGTAGGAAATCGGGCCTTCAGCGGTTTTGTTCGAGATATCAATGGAAGGGGGGTGCACATCGAACCTTCTGGACGTTTCCATGTCGGTCAGGCAATCACGCTTAGCTTTCCTTTTCCCGGCCTGTCAAAGCCTATAAAGACACAAGGAGAGATTGTATGGACTGACAAGCATGGGTTTGGAGTAAAGCTGGCAATGCCAAACAAGTATCTAGAAGAATACGTCCAGAAGAAATTAGAACAGCTCTAGCCCGCCCTCTGATGCCGCCAGTTGAAACAGTAACCTCTATATATTGTATGTCAGCCCCTTACTCTAAAACTATATGTTTATGCAATTCACCCAACCTATTGAAACGCCTAAATCTTTGTCATATACAAACTCAATCTGTGCTGGAATTGCTCGATTCCCAGATAGAAGTCATGGCAAGTAAAGCTGCAATTGTGACAGCATAGATACCGCCTCAATATGTTGTAGCACTTCCATTTGCCCCACCTGGCCGTAAACCAGGATGCAGTGCTCTTCTGTGAATACAGTCTTTTCCGCCATGAGATACAGTGTTCACCCTATTGATTCTGGCACTATCGGCAATTACTATATTATTGTTGTCTCCATGTGAAAGCAACGTGACAGAGAGAGGTGTAGCATGACAGAGTTTATCCGTGTTCCTCCACAGGAAGTTAGGCAGAAAGTTGAGTCTGGCTCGGCTCTGCTTGTCTGCGCATATGATGATGAGCAGAAGTTTAACCAGAATCATCTCGAAGGAGCGATTTCGCTGTCGGAATTCAAGTCTAGACTAGCGTCTTTACCCAAAGATCAAGAGATCATATTCTACTGTGCTTGACCCAAGGAAGCAAGTGCTGTCGGTCAGGCAGAAACATACACAAAGGCAGGACACCGGAACATAACCGTACTAGGTGGCGGGGTTCAAGCCTGGAAAAGAGCTGGATATATACTTGAATCGTAGCTGAGACAATCCGTCCCCGTTTCAAGAATAATCACACATTAGGTCCATCGCCGTGAACAAAGGGAGATACTAGAACAATGCGTGTACGTGTTACCGTGAAGAAAGGAAAATGTCTGGGTGGAATCCACAAACTTGGGCAGGCGTTTACGGTTGGGTGGACAACCCCTGAAGGAATGTGCTTGGGTGCCTGGAATGCCATATCTCCAAGTGTGATTACACTGCTTTGCGGCGGGAATTTTCCATGGGAAAAACAGGCGGGTGTTACGACAATTCACTGTCCCGATCCCAAAGGCATAACATTTGAACTTAGACGTATCGAAGAATGAAGTACTAAAACCAATTATTAAGTATTCCTTAAAGGAGTGGGTTGCATTGACTTAGTCAAAAGTAGAGGTTGCTGAAATTCAACCGACTTTTTGAAATCCTGAAGTCTTTGTGATACACAAAGTAAGTCTTAGTGCTCGCTGGTCTACAATAGCCCACAACTGGACAAGAAAGGGGTAGTTTCGATGGAGAAGCCGAAGCAATCTTTGTGCGATACAGTTGATGACTCAGAAAAAGCCAACGAAGAGTATTTTTCTATGCTTGGGAGGTCTCTTTTCAGTTTCATTGAACAACATAAGGATCAGCTTCCCTGCATTAGCGTGGAAGATGCCAAGGCAAGGGGCCTGTGTAAGCTGAATGATCACTGCTGGAAGGAGGAGGGCGGAGTCAAGAGTTGTACCTGGGTACGACACACAGATGGCAAGCTGTACACCCTCACTCCCGAGTAAGTCGTTCAAGAAAAGTCTCGCTGCATGCCATAGCTTCAGGCAAATTTTGGCATATAATCTAAGCGCTGTTCCGATCTCCATGCCAACAACTCCACCGTATTGAAATGGATTGATCATATTACGCGCTCCGTATAACGCATTATGCGTAAAACAAAGCTGAGGTTAAGAACTTTCTTGAGGAATACATGACTGATATTTAACGGTGTGAGACTCTAATGCATGTAACCAACTAATATCAAAAGAGAAATCAAATTTGTTACGTGTACCTGCAATTTTTGAAATTCCCAAAATTTTGTGATATTTAAATACACTGTGAATTGTCTCTTTGCATGCCTCAGACAGTCTTATTGACTCTGTCATACGTGAGTATTTAGGGAGAACCGATTTGGCGAAGGTTACGGTCTTTGTTTTGTGGTTTCTTTTATGGAGCAGTCCAACAGCAGCAGGTTCGTCCGAACAACCGGCATCGGCCAAATCCGTTAGTATTCTTCCAAACTCATCTGAGTCGAAAGAAATCGAGCGACCATCCGTTGAAATGAACTTCCAGGATGTCGACATCCGTGATTTCGTGAGCTACGTCAGTAAGGTAACGAGAACGAATTTTATCCTTGGTCCCAATGTTAAGGGACGCGTCACAATAGTCTCGGCCACAAAGGTCCCCGTGGATGAGGTTTTCAGCTTTTTTCAGTCGGTTCTTGAGGTTCACGGATACACGACCGTGGAGGCTGGAAGCGTGGTGAAGATCGTTCCGTCAGCAACGGCTCGGGGCAAGAGCGTTGAAACAGGGTTCAGAGAGGAATTAAGAACCGCAGGAGACAAGTTTGTTACGCAAGTGATCCACCTCAACCATCTCGGCCTAGACGACACGAAAAGCCTGTTGACTCCCCTTGTATCCGAAAACAGTGTTATCGTCTCTCACCACCGATCAGGGATGCTGATTATCACAGATTCCCTTTCAAACATTCAACGGTTACAACAGATCATAAAGGCCATTGATGTGCCAAAGGCTCTAGAAGAGATCTCGGTCGTTGGGGAATGAGGACACCGCAACGCTCGCGAACGAGAGGGGAAATTCCACGTTTCCGTGACATATGGGTGCATGAAATGACAATTAGAGTAAGATCCTTTGCTGTCCTTCTTCTCACGGCTTGCCTATTGTGTCTTGCTCCGCTCGCTGTCCATGGTCAGCACGTGCGGCCACTAAGAGAACCAATAGTGATCAAAGTAATCCGCCTAGATTACGCTGATGCAGAGCAGCTTGCCTCTGTTTTAAGTCCTCTGCTGACAAGAGATGGCCGGATGGTGGCCTATTCGCCCACCAATACCCTTATCATTAGAGACAGGAAATCCCTTGTTGAGCAATTGGTCAGAGTAATAAAAGGGGTGAGTGATTCCTAACTCTACCAAGGACCAACCACCAGGGCATGCCCCTGTTGCTTTTGATACCAACACTTGGTACTTTGCTTCACACTTCGAGGCTTACAAAACTCAACCACAAGACCTAACGTCCTGAAATCACACAACTCACGTGATTGCATAATTTTTGCATTTATTATAATCTCATTGTGCCATTGCATCACCGAGAAAATCCTTTTGAAGAGGAGAGAAGACATGAGACGGCATCTTGTTGTCATATCCTTGAATTACTGTTTGGTTTGTCTTTCCATGGCCGTTTTGTTGGTAGGTTGCGGTGGTGGAAGCAACGGTGACGGAAACGACCTTGCCGCCAGTAGTTCAGGAGCGCTAGGGACCTTTTCTTTGAACGTTACTGATGCCAAGCCCCTACTCCCTGATAACACTGAAAAAGTTTTAATTACCTTTGAAGAAGTGGATGTTCACAAGACAGGTGAAGGATGGACTTCCCTGCCTTTGGCCCAAGAACCATATAAGATCGACTTGCTCCAGTTCCAAGAAGGCAAAACCACGGAGCTGGTTCCTCCGGTTAGTCTCGAATCTGGAAAATACACGCAGATCCGTATCGTGGTGAGCAGTGCAGAATTGAGAACCAACGCGGCGGCCTATTCAGTGACTGTTCCATCGGCAAGTATAAAGACAGACACTCAGTTTGACTTTGAGATGAAAGGTGGTGGCGCCGTACATGTCACCGTCGATTTCGACCTAAGCCAATCTATCGTTGTGACCGGGCAGCAGCCCCCGTCGTATACGCTCAAACCGGTCTTTCACATAAATGAGACGTTAGAGGCAGCTACCATTTACGGTGAGATTGCTGAAGACACGTTCGTGACTAACAATTCTGGCCAAGCGATTGTCACTGTGGTCTGGGACGAAAATGCTGACGGGGATGTCAATTTCGACGATGAGATTTACACCCAAGTCGTGGTAACCAAGGATGACCCTGCGGAATTTCGGATTTTCTGGCTGGTTCCTGAGGAAGCCCACATCGTGCAAGTTGATTTGGACGGAAATCAAGGCCTTGAATTTAAAGAAACAGTGTCATCCAATGATCTTCCAGCAGGTGCTCTGTACGACCTGGGTTCATTTTAGATTTTGAGGACATTCTTGCCCCCGACCTAATGCAATAAAAATTGGCTCAATAAAGGGCACCAGAGCCTAATGCAAGTTCTCTCCACCCGTCCCTTGACTTAAATCTGACACTCTATTATCAAACCGATAGACGAGCAAAGGAGATTCTATGCTATGAGAAGAAGATGTTCACAGGTGCTATTATTGGTAACTATAAGCCTGTTTCTAGTGAGTTGTGCTACCCCAAAGGGAGTCACAAAGCAGGAACAAAGAGATTATGTCCTGAAAATGAAAGACGAAACACTGGCCAGGCTATATGCGCAAAAGCCAGAAACAAAAGCCATGATAAAGAAGGCTGCGGGGTACGGAGTTTTTAGCAACATAGGTACGCACATATTTCTTCTCGCCGGTGGTAGTGGTTATGGGGTTGTCATTGACAATGCCACAGCGCACAAAACGTATATGAAAATGAGATCAGTAGGTTTCGGCTTAGGGATAGGCGTAAAGGACGTCAGGGCAGTTTTCATATTCAAGAACAAGAGAGTGTTAAATGAATTTGTAGAGAAAGGCTGGGAATTTGGAGGGCAGGCTGACGCTGCTGCGAAATCCGGGGACAAAGGTGCCGCTGTTGGTGGTGAAGCATATGTTGAGACTGGCATTGCTATTTATCAGCTTACAGAAGCTGGTGTTGCTCTCCAGGCAACAATTGCCGGAACGAAGTATTGGAAGGACAAAGATTTGAACTAGTGACTGTGACAGACACTTTAAAGGAGGAAACATGAAAATCAACATTGAAAAGAGTCTGGTGGAATTCGAGCCGGAAAGCGACACAGAGACAGCTATGGTTGAAGCCCTGTGGAGACTGATCGTCGACTGCGCGAAGTTTAATAAGAAGCTTGTGCCAGTCGGAGAATACATACCACAAAAGAAAAACCTTGCACGATTTGTTATTGAGGACTGACCTCACGTCGGGCCTCTCATGATCCTTAGAGTAAAGAGCATTGACACAGGTGTGAAAGGAGAAGGAAGCCTATGGCTCACCGTACCCTCAGTCTCAGCGAACCACTTTATCAGCCTTGTCCCAATAGGCGACGGACTAATGCTCGTTCGTAAGCAATAAGAAAAGAAAGGAGGGTTGGCGTGAAGCTTTCGGGCCTTCATCTACCCTTGACATACCAGTTGGTTATTCTTCTTCTCAACGGTAAAGGGCTCGATACTTTTTCCGCTTTTCTTTTTGCCATCTTGGACAGAGTGAAGGTTTGCCCTTCATCACCAACTGAAGACATGCATCGCATTTAGGGCTACATTTAAGGATTGATCTATCCCGTCCTTGTCGGGCCTTGAGGGGCCATTCAGGATCCACCCAGAGCATGCGTGCCAGCCCTATGAGGTCCGCCTTTTTCTCTTTCAAGATTGATTCTGCCAGTGCAGGGGTTGATATCCGACCAGCGGTGATAACAGGTACCTTCACGTCTTTCTTGATAAAACCAGCCAAGGAAACCATGTAGCCGGGTCTACGGGATTTCTTGATAGTCTCGGGAAGGAAAAACGACTCATAGGTTCCGCCCATGACCGAGATATAAGCTATACCCGCTTCCTCTAGAGCCTTTGCCAAAACAGCCGACTCCTCAACATGAAGTCCATCGGGGAGCCATTCATCAGCCATGAAACGATACCCTACAGGGAAATCGCCCACCAAGTCCTTGACACGCTTGAGTACTTCGAGTGGAAACCTGATTCGATTCTCTATTGCCCCTCCATAGTCATCTTCCCTTCTGTTGGTCCTTGGAGATACGAACTCGGCAAGTAGATACCCTGTTCCTCCGTGGAGCTCCACCAAATCAAATCCGGCTTTCTTAACCCTCAATGCGGCTTTTGCGTATTGCTTTTGGATGGTCGTGATCTCTTTCTTTGTGAGCGCACGGGGCATGTTGTTGAAAGCCGGAACTGCTGAGGGTGCAACGGGTTCAGCGACATGGGCAAAACGCCCAGCATGATTGATCTGGAGGGCTGCCAGGGTGTTTTCCCGCTTAATAACGCCGGCCAGGCTTTCCAGGCCTTTCAGGTAACGGTCATGGTCGCAACGAATGGTCCTAGGTGAACCACTTCCCTTGGGGGTTATGCTAGAGTTCTCGACCACTATCAATGCTGCGCCGCTTTGTGCCATGAGTTTGTAATGATCCAGCAGCAACACAGAAGTCTTTCCACCAAGAGCAGCATACCCTAGATAGAGCGGAGCCATGGTAATACGATTCTTAAGCTTCAAGCCGTTCAGTTTTAGTGGTCGAAAAAGGTTAGGATAAAAGGCTTTTTTCATCTTCACACCCCTGTCAATTTCTTTCATTGTAACAGCCATGAAATATACCAAGTTCTAATAGATCTCAATAGCAGATCGGGGGGATTGATAGATTCTTTCAACAACTGAACCGCTTCTTGATTTTTATATCTCCAGGCAGGTATTACAAGATATACGGCGACATCCTGTGTAGTCTGGCATGCAATAGACTGTCAAGGGGCTTTCGCTGCAATGGTCAATCCTTGTTGCCGACGCGGCGGGGGTGGATATTTACGCTTCGGAATTCTCACTGTCACGTGCGTATGATGGCAGGTAATCTTTGATCTGCAAAATCCAGCATCGCGGGCCTCAGAATGATGATATCTATAGTCCCGTCACGACAAGATAGCCGTCTAGGATCGCCCCAAAAAGGCAACCAGACACCCTTCGGGACCTTGCCAATTCGGCTGCGGTTGTGATTTACATTTAAGATCTCAAAAAACGTTAGAATCAACGGTGTGGCAAGATATCGAACCCATTGTTGTGTTCCCCGTAACCATCAAGGAGGAGTAAAATGTTTAGACGTATCCCAATCCTTGTGACATCGGCCTTGGTGGTGAACGTTTTTCTCGTCTCCCAAACGTTTGCCGGCGGAAATCCCACCCAACTCACTACGTTCTTTAATCAACTATGGCTCAAAGCTGTTGTGTCAATCGAGCAGGCAGTCGGGTCAAACAAATATCAAGCTATCGGGACCGGCTTTCTCGTCGGTACCAAGAATAAGCACATAATTTTGGTAACAGCTAAGCACGTAGTAACTGACAAGCAGGGCAACACGAAGAAAGGCCTCGCCTATCTAATGAATTTAAAGGACGAGAAAAGCAAGGTTGTTACAGACGCAAAGATGAAAGAACTCGGATTAGGTGATTGGTTTATTGCTGAAGATGCGGACGTTGCGGCCCGATTCACTGGTCGTTTTAAGACATCCGACATCGCTACAATAGACCCTGAGATGTTTCTCAAAAAAGAATCAATCCAGGCTGGTTCGCCAGCTCTAACCCTTGGCTTTCCGACGGGCCTACGATCAAAAGAGTATGCCATACCGGTTGTCAGGAGGGCCATGGTTGCTATAGCGGATGCGAAGCGTTTTATCGTAGATGGCTTCGTTTTCCCTGGAAATAGCGGTGGACCTGTGGTGTACATGCCGGCTTTTCAGATTGGCAATATTGCGTTAAATAACTACATTCAAGAGCAGCGATTGATTGGCCTGGTCTCCTCTTACATTCCTTATATGGATACTGCAATCAGTTTGCAGACAAAACGCCCTCGCATTATTTTCGAAGAAAATTCCGGTCTGGCAAATGTAGTACCTGCTGACGCAATCCTGAAACTGATCGAACGTGAGGATATGCAAGCACTCGACAAGGTGATTCCCTCAGGGTGATGCTCCCTGCAATCCATTCAACAAATTGAACTCCCGATATTTTTGTGATACACAAAAGAAACCTTGACGGGGCTTCCCTACTTGCCAAATGGAAGTCTTGGCTTTCAAATCAACACTATTGCCTGGCCAGACTGACCCACCACATATTGATTATCCACCGGTTGCCTTGACTGAGAACTCCTTTCTATGGCCTTAATTTTGCGCTTTCTTTTCACTGGTCTAAAGTATCGACCAACCCTCCAGAGAACAGAGGATCATATTGATGTTCAATGGCTCTCCGGCCTTTTTCTGTTTTTCCACCACGGCCATTCATATCGCTTGACTCCAACCCAAGTCGTTTAGTATAGAAAACCCAGTTAGGTTCGTTCCGAAACAACCAACACAATCTGGAAATCTCGATGGGCATCACAGTAAGTGAGGACACACTCGCCCAGACGACTAAGTGTCAAAACGGCTTTTTTTGCCTGTCCGGCACGGCACCTGATGTGTGCGAAGTCGAACGGGCTTTGGGATCTCATCCTGTTCTGTTTGTCAAAAAAAACACGTCCTATTTTTGTCCCTATGCTGGGCGTTTTGGAACGTCCTACGTTTGTGCGTGCCCAGTCAGGAGAGAACTTTACCAACGCTACGGCGTTTAACGCGATTTTGTGAGGATCTTTCCATGGCCATTATTTTAAGTGATGATGTCCTCAATCAGACGACTAAATGTGAAATGGACTTCGCTTGTCTGTCTAGCAGGACAGATCATCTATGCAAAGTCGAACGAGCTATGGGGTGTGGGCCGGTTCTGTTCTTGCGCCAGGGAGAGGAACCTCACTGTTATTACAACTATAGGTTTGGAAACAGCATAATTTGTTCATGCCCTGTTCGGTTAAAACTGTACAATCGCTACGGTATCTAATTTTTTTCCACTTGACGATTTCCTGGCTAACCACTAGGAATTGAAGTGGTTTTGCCGTTCAATTAACTCTCACCTGATAGACAAATAATCGTGTCAGTACATCGGTTGGATACCCTGGGCCTTAAAAGCCCTCAGCCCGTTCTGAAGATTGCGGTGAAGGCTCCATACATGCAACCTGGCGATATTTTGGAGGTATTGGAAGACTGTCCAACCTTTGAGCAAGAAGTGCGTATGTGGTGCGAGCGGTTGGGAAGGCTTTTGCTCTCCGTAAAGGATGAAGGGTACAATAAGAAGATAATCCAGATCCAGTTTTAACAGGCAAACTCTTAGGCCCGAATGTTTTTAATTTGTCTCAAAGTGGCGATGTTCGCTTTCTGCTATGTTGATTTGGCAGTCATCGTAACGACCACAATATATAGTTCGAAAGAGAAACATAGTCGCGTCGTTTTCTCGCCCCACCTCTGAGTTCTTAACCCCGACTCCGTCCGTTTCTAAAGAAAAAATTCTGGCGCTGACATTTTGCAGGGGCATGTCGGATTTTAAGTGGCAGTGTGGACTTAAGAGTTTTCTGTAAATGGTCGATAGATATAATGAGGACGGACAAGAAGCAAATGGAGATCACAGCACGACTAAATTCAACGGCGCTACACTCAGGGCTTTCAGGCAAGCAGTCTTCTGTAGGCGCTGTTGTCAACACAAGTCTGAAATACAGAGTTTATGACAAGAACAAGATTGCGGTTACCGTTGTAAACAAGAAATCGGGGGAGATCATACGTGAAATTCCGCCCGAGAGTCTTCAGAAGTTATCTGAGCGGATAGATAAAACCATAGGCAATTTCTTCGACCAGGTGGCTTAAGAGGCCCTATGTGGCAGCGTTGCTTCTTCTTTGAACAAGAGGAGCAGAACTGGACGGTATTCTATTCTCCGAACATCTTTCCTGAAAAAGAAATTGCCCAACACCTTGTATGTGTCAGATTTGCCTCAAGACTGAAAATACTACAGAAGTCACAGGCGTGAATACTAGACTGCCCAATGCAACATAACTTAAAAGAAAATATTTTGCTCGCTGTCAACAACCTCCCGCCCATGCCTCAAGTCATGCATAAGGCCCGGGAATTACTTCGAAGTCCCACTTCAAGTTTGAAGGATGTGGCAGATCTTATTGAAACCGACCAAGCACTTGCCATCAAGCTTCTGAGATTAGCCAACTCAGCCTATTATAGTCGGACAGGAAGAGTGTCATCTGTGCAAGAAGCTGCGGTTGTTCTTGGACTTAAGGGCCTGAGTGAAGTTATCACAGTGGGTTTTACTTCAAAACTTCTCGGCACTTCGCTTAAGGGTTACGGTCTCCCGGCCAGATCTCTCTGGAAACATTCTCTCGCTGCTGCTGTTGGATCGAGAATGATTGCAAACGTGAGATTCCCTGCGTTGGCCAATCAAGCCTTCTTTGCAGGACTGATTCACGATTCAGGAAAGCTCATCTTGGACCCGTACGTTCTAGAGAGAAAAGAAGAGTTTTCGGAACGCGTAGCGGATGGCGAACAGATATCCCTCGGTGTTGAAAAAGAGATCTTCGGCTTTGATCATGCGGAGATTGCTGCACAGATTTGTGAAAAGTGGAATCTTCCAAAATCGATATCTATTGCTACTAAGTATCATCATTATCCTTCCCGGTCACTGGGCAATAAATTAGCATACATCATCCATGCAGCAGATCAGGTTGCGAAATGGAGTAATATGGACACAGAAGGAATAATACATAAACTCGACGGCGACTCAATTCAAATGCTGGGCATTGAAAAAAACGACATCGAAGTGATTATCAGTAAAGTGGCAAAGTGTGTAGATGACATCACAGAAGAAATAGAGGCAGAGGACGGATGAAAAGGGGTTGTTTCTCCTGATAACGACATTTGTTGAATGATAACGATCCATGTACCGCATGTCACACGCAGAGGTGAAGAGCTGAGTTAAGCAAATTCACCTACCACATATTAAACTTCCACGGAGGGACAAAAACTACATTTCTCTGTTATCCCTCCAACAAATTCAGTTTCCGACATTTTTGTGATACACAAGAGAAACCTTAACGGGACTTCCTTGGTTCCTGAATGTAAGTCATGGCAGGGTATCGACACTTCAGGTTCCGTTCACTTACCCCCAAGATATTGGACAATACCTCATCGAAAAGTAGGAATTTCCTACCCCGAAATGGGGGCTATCCCCCATTGACCGGCCCCTACCGCAATGATAGTCAGGCTCGCAGAGGCCGTGGAGATCCTCTTCCTCCAAGACACACATCTTGCGGGAAACAGTGGCTTTGAACAACGCCTCCTAGCAGGCCCCGGCCTCACTAAGAGGGAAGCCACAGGGCCCTACAAGAACTACGTAGGTGTTCAGCATACCTATATAAGGAGAATAATATGAAAAGACAAGTTTGCCCCGCAACACGATTCATCCTGGGCGTTATGTTATTTGCATTTTTGCTTTCTCCTGGTCTTATATGGGCCTTGGAATCAGCTTCAGACAACAGCTATTTCTATTATGCGGATGGTGAAAGGATTTATCTTCCCCTATCCAAAGAAAGAATTGCCGTCCGCTTTAAAAGCGGTCTGGCACAAGCGGCAGTTGAACAGAGATTAGCCACAGACCCGGTCTTGGGCAAATTTACTCCAATAGCAAAACTTCCCAGGCTAAATCTGACCATTTTTAGTTCCAAGGAAGAGATCACACCCTCCCTCGTAAAAAGCAACATCACGGAAATACACGCCTTGAAAGAAGTGGAATTTGCCGCACCTGTGTTTGAATTTCCTGATGCTGAGCTGATTGCCACTGATGAGTTTATCGTCCAGTTAAAGGAAGGTTATGACGAAAGTGATTTGAATGACTTAAATAGGTTGCATGATGTTCAAATCGTTAGAAAGAACAAATGGTTGAAAAACACCTTTTTCCTAAAGGAAAAAAAGGATGGCCCCTTGGCTGTTATAGCCACAGCAAATCTATACCACGAAAATCCCATCACAGAGTTTTCCCAACCCAACTTTGTCAGGCATTTAGAAGAACAAACCATACCAAACGACACCTATTTTCCTAATCAATGGAACTTACACAATACCGGTCAATCTGGCGGGACTGAAGATGCTGATATTGATGCCCCTGAGGCCTGGGACATCTCCACAGGGGGCGGAGAGGTTATTATTGCCATCATCGATGAGGGGGTTGACGTAGATCACGAGGATTTGGCTGCTCATATGGTAACCGGCTATGATGCCACGGATCTAGCCCCACCTGAAGATGTACCCGGTAATGCAGATTCAAGCGATGGCCATGGAACGGCTTGCGCTGGAATAGCTGCTGCCGTGTCAAATAATCTTCAGGGAATAGCCGGCATCTGTTGGACCGCCAAGATAATGCCGGTTCGGATTGCATTTGGTAATTACTGGACAACAGACGAATGGGCGGCCAATGGGATTTTATGGGCAGCAAATAATGGGGCCGATGTCCTGAGCAACAGTTGGGGTGGCGGGCCTGACTCTTCTTTAGTCCATAGTGCTATCACAGAAGCCAAGGAAAATGGCAGAAACGGCTTGGGTTGTGTCATAGCTTTTGCTAGCGGTAATGATAATGGGGCGGTAATCTATCCAGCTAAATACCAAGAGGTGATGGCGGTAGGAGCGAGTAGCCCCTGTGATGAAAGGAAGAACCCAAGTAGTTGCGATGGAGAATCATGGTGGGGAAGTAACTATGGTCCTCAATTGGACGTGGTGGCACCGGGGGTGAAGATATGGACAACTGACATTATGGGCAGCGGAGGATATTCCAGTGGTAATTACATCAGCGATTTTAACGGCACATCTAGTGCCTGTCCTCATGTGGCCGGTCTTGCCGCCCTGATCCTATCAATAAGCCCTGTGTTAACCGCCGATGAAGTCCAGGTGATCATCCAAGATAGCGCTGATGATCAAGTGGGGCCACCTTCAGAAGACACCCCAGGCTGGGACCAATATATGGGCTGGGGAAGGATCAATGCAGAACGTATTTTCCAGTTCCTGTGCACGAGTACCGGCGTCATAGGGTTGGATCGAGATTTCTACCATGCCCCTGACACTGTTAAATTAAGCTTATGTGATTGTGATATTAATCTCGATCCTAATAATGAAGATACCGTAGATGTTCTCATTACCAGTGATACCGATCCTTCAGGGGAAACAGTTACCCTCACAGAAGCCGGGGTAGATGTCGGATGTTTTCGTGGCGCTATAGATATATCCCTGTCTGATGCCCCAGGGACATTATGGGTTTCTGATGGGGATACCATTTCCGTTTCTTATGAGGACGCATCACCACCCGGTACCAGAACGGCAAGCGCTATAGTTGACATCTCTCCACCATTGATAAGCAATGTTAATGCTATACCCAATACCGAGGGAACAGAAGCCACCATCGAGTGGGACACAGATGAAGATAGCGATAGTAGGGTTTATTTTGATGAATCTGCCGATCTGGGTCAAACGCAATATGATAGCCTCTTAGTCACTCAACACTCGCTCACCCTCACGGGATTAACACCAGGCACAACTTACTATTATGATTGTGAATCCACAGACGGGGCCGGCAATGCAACCAGAGACGACAATGGAGGCATTCATTACCAATTTACTACTCCATGTCCGGCAGACATATCTGTTTCGCCTGTCTCATTCTCCGTTTCGCTGTGTCCAGGTGAACTTTCCGAAACACAATTTTTCATCAACAATTATGGCTGTGAAATGCTCACTTTCAGCATAGTTGAAAATATCTCATGGTTGACAGTGGAGCCTGCCGCAGACTCTGTGGAAGAGCATGGAAGAAAGGCAATAACCGTTAACATAGATGCCAGTTCCCTCGACATAGGTACCTATGAAAAAGCGTTGACCATCAATTCCAATGATCCTGACGAACCGTCCATCAGCTTTCCCATAACCCTACAAATTGAATATGTACCGAAGATAACATCTGTTCTGCCAACCTCAGGCTTCAGCGGAGCGAATACGAACGTCCATATCTCCGGTAGTTGTTTTAGAGAAGGTGTACTGGCTTCCCTGTATGGTGGTGGTCCGCATATCAAGGGGGTACTCTCCACACATGACCCGGCCTCTGCTGTATATATCTCTGGAAACCATGGTTATGTAGCTAATGGCCATGCAGGTCTTCAGGTGATAGATGTAAGCAATCCTGGTAGCCTTTCTATCGTTGGTTCGTGTGACACCACGGGCTATGCCCGGGGCGTCTATGTCTCTGGAAACTATGCCTACGTGGCTGATGGTGATGCAGGTGTTCGGGTGATAGATGTAAGCAATCCTGCTAACCCCTCCATCGTTGGCTCGTGCGACACCCCGGACGATGCCCGTGGCGTCTATGTCTCTGGGGACTATGCCTATTTGGCTGATGGTAGT
>CAZCWQ010000002.1:0-1492 GCA_964502365.1 uncultured Desulfobacterales bacterium
GGTTGCCGTGGTGATGTCCTCCGGGTTTGTCGTCATGGTCATGGTGCTCATTCTTATGGTAACCCAGCTTGGCGGGACTTCCCATACGCAAAGTCGAGGGATGTTTCTCGAGTATTTTTTTGAGGCCATGTCTGCCTTTGGCACAGTCGGACTATCCATGGGCAATACTGCTGGCCTGAATGTGGTCGGAAAATTAGTAATCGTTATACTGATGTTCGTCGGGAGGCTTGGGCCGGTGACGCTGGCGTTTTCCATCCGGCCAAAAGAAACGGGCGGTCGTTTCAAGTATACGGAAGAAAATGTGATGATAGGCTAGTTTCCATCCGTAAATGGCCCTTAGTTGTGAAATTCGTGTGTTTTCTGACAGAAAGATTTAAAAGATAATCACGAAAACACGAAAGATTGAAAGCACGAAATAGAAAAACACAAAGACTTTGGTGTCTTCGTCTTTTCGTGCTTTCGTGGTAAGTTCTGTTCGCCCTGTTTGGCTCCGGCTTGTCCGGGTTATGGAGGATAGATGAAAATAGCGATCTTAGGGCTGGGCAAGTTCGGGATGAACGTGGCCAAAGAGTTGTATGCCCGCGGACATGACGTGTTGGTTATTGACAAGGAAGATAGCCTTGCTCAGAAGGGGCAGGAATTTTCCTCCAAGTCGGTCGTTGCGGACTGCACCGACAAAGAGGCGTTGGCAAATCTCGGACTTTCAACTGTTGAAACCGCCGTCATAAGCATGGGAACCCATCTTTCGGGAAGCATCCTTGCCACCATGTATCTCAAAGACATGGGTGTGAAGAATATCATCGTCAAGTCCATCGACGACGACCACAAGAAAGTCCTCGAAAAGGTCGGGGCCACGCATATAGTGTTCCCTGAAAGGGAAATGGCCGTAAAATTGGCCAGAACCATCACGACGCCCAATATTCTCGACTATCTCCCGCTGACCAATTCCTTGTCGGTTGTTGAGATTATTCCTCCTGAAGAGTTTGTGGGAAAGTCCTTACGCGACCTGGATTTGAGAAAAGAATATCATATTCAAGTTGTCGGCATAAAAGACTCCGTAGAAGATGTGATGACGATGCTTGTCTCTTCCAGCCGACCGATCAAAGCATCTGATAGGCTTATTATTATAGGCAAACAAGAGGACCTGGAAAGAATAGAGGGTCTTAGCAGTCCGTAGGGACGTATGAGAAAAGTGAACCGTGAGAAGTGAGTTTCTGCCATTTTCGCTTCCGTCCATTGGGGAAGAGGATATCGCTGCCGTCGATGAGGTGCTTCGTTCAGGATGGATCACCACCGGTCCGAAGTGTGCCGAGTTTGAACGCAGATTCTGCGACTACGTTGGGTGTCCCGGAGCAGTGGCACTGTCTTCGGCCACAGCGGGAACGCATCTCTTATTACATTCGCTTGGCATCGGCCCGGGAGACGAAGTCATTACGCCATCCATGACGTGGGTTTCAACCGTCAACCTTATCGTCCTAGCCGGTGCGACCCC
>CAZCWQ010000002.1:1592-72979 GCA_964502365.1 uncultured Desulfobacterales bacterium
CATCCATGACGTGGGTTTCAACCGTCAACCTTATCGTCCTAGCCGGTGCGACCCCCGTATTCGCAGATATTGACAAGCACACATTGATGGTCTCCAGTGACTCTATAAGGGAGTGCCTGACCGCCCGGACGCGTCTGATTATCCCTGTGCATTTTGCAGGAGCTACGGCGGACATGGAGCCCATACGGCAGATAGCGATCGAAAAGGGTGTTTCCATGGTTGAGGACGCGGCACACGCCCTTGGAACCGAATATGTGGGTAAACGAGTTGGAGGTAGCGGAACATCAATCTTCTCCTTTCATCCAATCAAGAATATCACCACAGGTGAGGGTGGTATGTTCTGCTCCGATGATCGGGACCTCTTGAATCGCATCAGGCGGTTAAAGTTTCACGGCCTTGGGGTAGATGCCTATGACCGCCACTCACAGGGACGGTCGCCGCAGGCCCAGGTGCTGGAGCCTGGATACAAGTACAACATGACGGACGTTTCAGCCGTTCTGGGATTGAGGCAGTTGGGTCGTGTTGATGAGTTCAACAGGAAGCGGACCGAACTGGCCATGAGATACCGCGAGCGGCTTACCGAAATCGATGAAATTCTGCCGCTTCTTGACCCACCCTATCCCTTTAAACATGCCTGGCATCTGTTCGTCGTGCGTCTGGATACAGACAAGACGGGGATCAGCAGGGACGATTTCATGGATGAGCTAAGACAGAGAAATATCGGAACGGGACTTCACTTTCGTGCAATTCACCTTCAAAAGTACTATATGGAGTCAATCGGTACTCACCGCGGCATGTTGCCCAATACAGAGTGGAATTCCGACCGCATATGTTCTTTGCCCCTTTTTCCGGATATGACCGCCGGCAATGTGGATGACGTGGTAGGTGCGATAAAAGATGTTTTGAAGTCTTAAAACAAAGGGCGTTAGCCTGCGTCTTAGTATTTTAGCTGAACGTCTTAAGCGCACCCAAAATGCTTACGGAGCCTAACAAAACCGACTTTTTGCGAAGCCGTCAAAACAAGAGCCAAAAAAAGTGGAAGCAAAACCGGGATCCGGGATTCAAAATCCAAAGCCAGATATATCCGTCGTCATTCCCGTTTTTAACGAGGAAGAAAATCTCGATGAACTCATCAGGCGGTGCCTGGAAGTCTGCCGCCGCATAGGAAGGCCTTTTGAGATCATTCTTGTTGATGACGGCAGCATTGACAGGTCGCCGGAGATGATCATACATGCGGCGGAGCAAAATGCGGGCAGGGTCGTTGGGGTGCTCTTAAACAGAAATTACGGCCAGCACGCAGCGGTGATGGCCGGATTTTCACAGTCAAAGGGCGATATCATTGTGACGCTTGACGCGGATCTTCAGAACCCGCCCGAGGAAATTCCGAAGCTTGTTGACAAAGCCGAAGAGGGATTCGATGTGGTCGGAAGCGTCAGAGTGCCGAGGCGCGACACCCTTTTCCGAAGGGCCGCCTCCTTTATGATCAACAAGGCCGCACAAAAGGCTACGGGCGTCATGATGCACGACTATGGCTGCATGCTGCGCGCTTATCGCCGGCACATCGTGACGGCCATGCTTGAGTGCCATGAACGGAGCACCTTTATTCCTGTCCTTGCCAACGGCTTTGCACGAAGCACAACAGAACTTGAGGTGCACCATGATAAACGCCCAGGGGGCGACTCAAAGTACGGGTTGTGGAAGCTGATCAATCTCCAGTTTGATCTGTTGACCAGCATGACTACCTTTCCACTCCGCCTCTTGAGCGCACTCGGAGCTCTCACATCGGTCACAGGGGTAGGATTCGGAGTGTTCCTTTTTGTTATGAGATTGATTCACGGGCCCGAGTGGGCCGCCCAAGGCGTCTTTACGCTGTTTGCCGTTCTCTTCATCTTCATAGGCGCACAGTTCATAGGGATGGGGTTGCTCGGCGAGTACATAGGCAGGATTTATCACGATGTCAGGGCCAGGCCCCGTTATTTTGTCCAACAGGTAATCGGCAGAAGCAAGTAGTGGAACTGGAAGCAATTTGAAACAACCTTTCACGGAGTCATCACATGAACACCATTGTCTTAGCCTATCATAACATCGGTTGTGTCGGCATAGAAGCCCTCCTGAGGAACGGTTTCGAGATTGCCGCCGTATTTACGCACGGGGACGACCCCCGAGAAGACATATGGTTTGATTCCGTTGCGGAACTTGCTGCATCCAGGGAGATCCCGGTCTTTACACCGGAAGATATCAACCATCCTTTGTGGGTGCAAAGGGTCCGGTCAATGGCGCCTGACATCCTGTTCTCTTTCTATTATCGAAAGCTCGTTGGACCCTCCATACTGCAAATCCCGCCAGCCGGATGCCTCAATCTGCATGGATCCCTTCTTCCCAAATACCGGGGCAGATGCCCGATAAACTGGGTACTTGTAAACGGTGAAAAGGAAACCGGTGTCAGCCTTCATTACATGACACCGGAGCCTGATGCCGGTGATCTGGTGTGCCAAGAACGGATTGTCATCTCTCATGACGACACTGCGAGAACACTCTATGAGAAAATGACTGAAGTGTCCGTCAGGATGCTCGACAAGATCCTTCCAAAAATAAAGGCCGGAACAGCCTCTCGGCACCCCCAGGATCACACCAAGGCAACCTGCTTCGGGAGACGCCGTCCAGAGGATGGTGAAATAGGCTGGGACAAAACGGCTACAGATGTGCGAAACCTCATCAGGGCCGTGACGCGCCCTTATCCCGGCGCATTCAGCTATATAGGCGACCGAAAATTCTTCATTTGGAAGGCCACAGAAGTGCCGCTGGAGGCAGCGAGGTCATCCCCGGGCGCCATCGTTTCGACAGACCCCTTAGTCGTTGCATGCGGAACAGGGGCACTGCGGGTCGACTTCGGCCAGCCGGACGGAGGGCCGTACATGACTGGCAGGCAGCTCGCTGAAGAACTTTGCCTCGTGGAAGGCATGGGTTTTGGGCCATGTGCGAGTCACTGGTTTGAAAGGCTGAGGAAAAAGCAGGTTTTGATCCTTGGCGTTGACGGTTTCATCGGCAACGCCTTAAGCGAAAGGCTTCTTGAGAGCGAAAAATACGAAGTGCACGGCATGGACCTGCGGTCCCACTCCATAGGGCGTTTCATGGGAAGGTCGGGATTTCACTATGATGAAGGGGATATCTCCATTCACCGGGAATGGATCGAATACCATGTCAAGAAATGTGACATTGTTATTCCACTGGTAGCTATCGCTACTCCCATAGAGTACACCCGGAACCCCCTTCATGTGTTTGAACTCGATTTCGAAGAGAACCTCAGGATCGTACGTTACTGCGTAAGATATGGAAGACGGATTATTTTTCCGTCCACATCCGAAGTGTACGGCATGTGCGAGGAAGAAGCATTTGACGAAGATCACTCAAGGCTGGTACTGGGGCCGATCCGGATGCAGCGATGGATCTATTCGTGTTGCAAACAGTTGCTCGACAGGGTGATTTGGGCATACGGACAGGAGAGAGGGCTCAGGTTTACCCTCATCCGGCCGTTTAACTGGATCGGGCCGAGACTCGACAGCCTGGATTCTGCCAGAATCGGGAGTTCAAGGGCGATCACGCAACTCATTCTCAATCTCGTGGAAGGGACTCCCATTCAATTGATTGACGGAGGAAGCCAGAAACGCTGTTTCACGGACGTATCGGACGGGGTGGAGTGTCTTTTCAGAATCATCGAAAACAGGGGCGGGGTGTGCGACGGGCGGATTATCAATATCGGCAACCCGGATAATGAGGTGAGCATCCGGGAGCTGGCGAAGATGTTAGTGGACAAATTCGAGCATCATCCCTTACGTTCACAATTCCCTCCGTTTGCGGGCTTCCGCGAGGTGGAAAGCAGAACTTACTATGGGGCAGGGTACCAAGACGTTCAACACAGGAAACCGCGCATCCGAAATGCCCGGCGACTCTTGAGATGGACCCCCCACATCGGGCTTGAACAATCCGTTGAGCGGACGCTCGATTTCTTCCTTCGTGAGGCCCTTGCTTCAAAAGGAGGCGAGGTCCGTCCCGAAGAAGTGCGAGATTCAGCCACGCTGTTGTCCCTGGTCGGTGACAAGTCCTTCGCCAACGGCAACGTTCCATGAAGGTAGGCCTGAGGATTGACGCGGATACCTTCAGGGGAACGAAGTATGGCGTGCCGAACCTCATGAAACTCCTCTCCGGCCACGCAATTTCAGTATCGTTCTTCTTCTCTGTGGGGCCAGACAACATGGGCAGGCATCTGTGGCGGCTTGTTCGCCCCTCTTTTCTCGGAAAAATGCTCAGGTCAAAGGCTGCAAGCCTCTACGGATGGGATATCCTTCTGAAAGGCACACTGTGGCCCGGCCCGGTTATCGGCAAAAAGCTGGGGGGTGTAATACGCTCTGCGTCGGAGGCCGGCCACGAGGTGGGGTTGCACGCATGGGATCATCATGCCTGGCAGATCCATATTGATACGATGAGTCGTGGAGCCATCCATAGATGCCTGGACAGAGGCTTCGAGCTGCTAACGAGCATTGTCGGTCGACCGCCTGACTGTTCAGCAGTACCAGGATGGAGATGCAACGATATTACACTCCTGGAAAAGGCCGGATTCCCTTTTAGATACAACAGTGACTGCAGGGGCGAGTGCATATTCTTGCCGTTAGTGGATGGGGAGGTCCTGTCCCAGCCGCAGATTCCCGTGACCGTGCCTACCTATGATGAAGTGATCGGGCGCGGCGGGATATCCAACAGGAATTATAATGACTATATATTGTCCCTGTTCAAACCGGACAGGCTCAATGTCCTGACCATTCATGCTGAAGTGGAAGGCATGGCATGTCTTGTCATGTTCGAAAGGTTTCTAAAAATGGCACGATCGAGAGGGGTATCCTTAGTTCCACTGGGGACGTTCCTCAAGGAACGAGCGCCTATGGGTCATGCAACGATTATCAAAATGCCGATTCAAGGCCGCGAAGGATGGGTCTCATGCCAGTCAACAGTGAAAAGACAGGCGGAAATTGATTCATGAAAAAGCCTTCTATTGCAGTCATGGGCCTCTTCCTTCTGGTCTATATCGTGCCCCTTGGTGTGCGGCCCATGTTTATCCCAGATGAGCCCCGTTACGCGGAGATTCCGCGGGAGATGATCGCCTCCGGTGATTGGGTAGTTCCTTATCTGAACGGTCTGAGGTATTTCGAAAAGCCCGTGGCGGGTTACTGGATAAACGCAGGGTCGATAATGGTTTTTGGTGAAAATGCGTTTGCCGTGCGATTCCCCTCAGCCCTGGCGACTGGGATCTCGGCGTTGATACTATTTTTTCTAGTGACAAGATTTGCAGGCGGGCGTTTGGCCGGGGTTCTCACTGCCGCGGTCTTTCTGACCTGCGTGGAAGTATTTGTAATCGGCACAACCGGTATCTTAGACAGCCTGCTTTCCCTGTTCATAACTGCGGCCATGGTGTCATTCTTTTTTGCCCACATGGAAGAGAGGCCGATAAAGAAGACCGGTCTCCTTGCATTGTCCGGGATTTTTTGCGCCCTGGCATTCCTCACAAAGGGGTTCCTTGGCTTTGCGATACCACTGGTTGCCATCATTCCGTTCCTGATCTGGGAACGCCGGTGGAAAGAACTTGTAAAGGTCTGCCTGGCTATGGTTATTTCAGCTGGCCTGGTCTGCCTGCCGTGGGCCGTCATGATCTACACCCGGGAACACGATTTCTGGGATTTTTTTGTCTGGAATGAACATATAAGACGATTCGTGGCTGACAGCGCGCAGCACAAAGAACCGTTCTGGTATTTCTTCCTGCTCCTTCCGGGAGCCGCTCTGCCATGGACTTTTCTCTTTCCTGCGGCAATCTCGGGTATGAAGCAGTCGGATTTTAAAAACCCCTTCATCCGTTTTGCGGTTTGCTGGTTTCTTTTCCCGTTTCTGTTCTTTTCGGTCTCCAATGGAAAGCTGCTCACATACATCCTGCCATGCTTTCCACCGCTTGCGGTTCTCATAACAATAGGGCTTCGCAGTTACTTGGAAAGAGGCAAAACAAGGGCGTTCACGGTCGGCGCCTTGCTATTTGCCCTGGTGACCGCCCTTCTCACAGTCTCATTACTGGTGGTTCAGACAGCGGATTTTCATGGATTGAAGCCGTATGCCCAAACCTGGAAATGGGCTCTCGCCATGGCCGGATTCCTGTCGTGGTCGTTGTTCCTGTTGTTTTCCATCAGGCAATCAGAGCACCAAAAAAAGATAATGCTGTACAGTGCCGCTCCGGTACTCTTGATGTTTATCGCCCACTTTATAATGCCGGACCCGACTATGGATCATAAGGCGCCGGGAGAGTTTCTGCTTCGTCATTCCAATAGAATTCGGCCGGATACCATTCTTGTTTCAGAAGATGACCCGGTGCGAGCCGTTTGCTGGTTCTACAGGCGAAGCGACGTCTATCTCCTTGGACAAGCAGGCGAGTTGTCTTATGGACTCCATTTTGAAGACTCGAAGGATCGCCTGCTGAACCCGGAGCAATTTGAGGAGCTAGTCCTTAAGAATCGCGGAACAGGACGCGTTACGCTGATTGCCAGAGCAAGGAGCTACAAAAAGTGGAAGCAAGATTTTCCTGAACCACTGTTTGAGGACAGCAGCGGTAACGGCGGCTTTGTGTTTGTGCAGTTTTAGAATGATATCCAGCAGGAAAAAAAGAAATTATATGGAACTATTTGTTGACCTTAGACAAAGAGGTAAAAATGAATTTTTCAATAAAAGTGGACCCGAAAACCTGGCAAAAATACATGGCTGTTCGCCACAAGGGCCGGGCCCTTCTCACCGATCCCTTTACAAACAAGGGCTCGGCTTTTACCAACCGTGAGAGAGAGGAGCTCGACATCCTTGGGCTGTTGCCACCTCACATCTCAACTATGGAGGAACAACTGGAGCGAAGCTACGGAAATTTTAGGGCCCTACCAAACGATCTTGAGAAGTTTTGCTTTTTGGAAAGCCTCCACGACAGAAACGAAACACTCTTCTACCGGCAGTTGCACGAGCACATGGACGAGATGATACCGATCGTATACACTCCCACCGTAGGGGAAGTATGCCAAAAATTCTCACACATCTATCGGCGTGCAAGGGGCCTCTATATAAGTTGCGATCACATAAACAACATAGAGAGGATCTTTGGTAACTTCTATACCAAGAACCCCTCCGTGATCGTCGTAACCGACGGCGAGCGCATCCTTGGACTTGGTGATCAGGGAGCTGGCGGGATAGGAATCCCAATTGGAAAGCTCTGCCTTTACACGCTTGGGGCCGGTGTTTCTCCATACAGTACACTGCCAATCATGCTGGACGTAGGCACCGACAATGAAGATCGGCACAAAGACCCCCTGTACCTCGGTCTCCGGCAGAGGCGGATCCGGGGTAAAGAATACCAAGCATTCATCGATAAATTCGTGGATGCCGTTTGCAAGGTCTTTCCGAATACTCTGCTTCAGTGGGAGGACTTCCAGAGAGACAACGCGATAAGGCAGCTGAATCGGTTCAAGGAAAAATTATGTACCTTCAACGATGACATACAGGGAACTGGAAGCGCAACCCTCGCATTCATATGCAGAGTACTAACTATTACAGGTCAGCCAATCCGAGACAACCGTATCCTTCTTGCCGGAGCAGGTGCAGCAGCATACGGGATTGCCAACCTCATTGTATCGGCCCTGCATGAAGAAGGATTATCGCTTGAAGAGGCGCGAAAGCATATCTGGATGGTCGACAGCAAGGGACTTGTGACCAAGGCGCGCTCGGGGTTAGAGGAATTCAAGGCCGGCTATGCTAGGGAACTTGATGACATAGCCACGTACGAATGCAAGAACCGTTCAAGGATAAGTTTGGAAGAAGCGATCACAAACGCCAGACCAACCATTCTCATTGGCACAACAGCGACTCCGGGGCTATTCAACGAAACCGTGGTGAGACTTATGGCCGAGATCAATGAGCGTCCCGTTATTCTCCCACTATCTAATCCCACGTCTAAAAGCGAGTGCAAGCCGGAGGAGGCCATCAAATGGTCCCAGGGCAGGGCGATCGTGGCCACTGGAAGCCCGTTCCCCCCAGTGGAGTACAACGGGCGAAATTATAAGATTGGCCAGTGCAACAACTTTTTCATCTTTCCTGGCATCGGGCTCGGTGTGACGGTTGGCAGTATCAGGCGTATAACCGACAAAATGTTCCTAGCCGCGGCTAAAGCGCTCTCAGAGAAGATCACCGACGGTAACTCCGAGCAGTTCGCTGTCTTTCCCGAACTCCGGCGAATTCGAGAATGCTCCCACGCTGTAGCCTGCGCCGTAATCAGATGCGCCGTGTCCGAAGGTCACGCAGATGAGGAGGTTCTTATAAAATTGGAGGAGACTGTCCGGGACGCCATGTGGTTCCCGGAATACTTGCCTATGCGCTATGAAAGATGAGAGAAAGTGATACGAATCTAGAAAGTGTGTCGGGCGTTACAACGGCAATTATGGCCTGTGGTGTGCCATCCTAGAGAAAGGAGAATGATCGTGCAGAAGCCGATCGATAACTCACATCACTTGTTAGCCGACTGGAGTGCTAAAAAAGTCTTCTCGCTGGGGATAGCCTCGATGCTTCTGTCAGTGTGTTTACTGATTGCATGTACCCAGCAGGATGAAGGGACAAAGAAACCGGCCGGCGAGTTCGCATCACCAAAACCGACTCGTGTAGAGGCGGAGGAGAACCCGAAAACGCCGGCAGTCTTCAGCACGGCCATTGAGCGCGTAGCGGAGCAAACGATCCCTGCTGTTGTACACATCGAGGTGACTGAACGTGAAGAGGTGTTAAACCCCTTAACGCCTTTTGAAAATGATCCCTTTTTCCGGCACTT
This sequence comes from uncultured Desulfobacterales bacterium, assembly GCA_964502365.1. Classification (GTDB taxonomy): domain Bacteria; phylum Desulfobacterota; class Desulfobacteria; order Desulfobacterales. The sequence continues at coordinate 10,480 of CAZCWQ010000002.1, forward strand.
TTTTGGCATTCCCCAGTTGCCTCGAAAATTCAAACGTGAATTAAAAGGTCTTGGAACCGGAATGATCATGGACATTGAAGGCCACATCCTCACCAATAACCACGTGGCTGGAGGTGCGACCAAGATAGAGGTGCTACTTGCCAGTGGGAAAAGATACCCCGCCAAACTAATAGGCGCAGATCCCAAGACCGATCTGGCAGTGATAAAAATATCAGCAGAGAAATCACTGCCCCATGTTAGCTTCGGCGACTCGGACAAGGTAAATGTCGGTGCGTGGGTGGTGGCCATCGGCCATCCCAGAGGCTTGGATCAAACCGTCACCCAGGGGATCATCAGCGCCAAGCACAGGACCGGAATCATGGACCCAAGCAGTTACCAGGATTTTCTTCAAACAGACGCCGCCATCAATCCCGGCAACAGCGGTGGGCCCTTGCTGAACCTTCAAGGGGAGGTTATCGGAGTTAACGCCGCCATCGTGTCCCAATCCGGTGGGTTTGAAGGGATCGGGTTTGCCATTCCAAGTAATATGGCCCGTCATGTTGCCCAAGTGCTGATTGCTCATGGCAAGGTGGAACGGGGCTGGCTCGGTGTCACCATTCAGGATCTCACCCCCAAGCTGGCTATCGCTTTTGACGTGGAAACCACAAAGGGGGCATTGATTGCCGAGGTAGTCAAAGGCGGGCCGGCAGAGAAGGCGGGTATGAAAAGCGGCGATATTGTGATTGCTTATGCTGGCAAGTCTATCGAAAACAGTAGCAGCCTCCGGAATGAGGTGGCCCTCACTCCCATAGGCCGTGAGGTAAGTGTGACCCTCCTGCGCCATGGGAAGCAGATAGAACTTACGGTTAGGATCGGCAACCTGCAAGATGCGACAAAGATGCTCTCCGTCTCGATTAAGCAACGGTTGGGCGGACAGGTGCGGTCTGTGACATCTAAAGAGACGGAAGAGTACGGTTTGAATCGTCAGCAAGGGGTCGTCATCGTTTCAGTTGATCCAAAGGGGCCCCTCTGGCAAGTCGGTTTTGAGGTGGGAGATATTATCCTGGAAATCAACGGCAAGACTATTGAGGACGCGGAAAGTCTTGCCGATGTCCTGAGAACTATACAACCACGCCAACGAATAGCCGTGCTTGCACTGGATCACCGCAGCGGCAATACGGGCTACGTTGAGGTGGTGGTTCAATAAGAAGACACACGAAATCCCAAGGCTTTACGTGCTCCCTATATATAGAACGGTCTGAGGTGGCCCATAGTGAGACGAAGAGTTTTTCATAGTCTGACTCCGCTATTCGGGCTCCTCCTCTTTTGTGCAGCCCTCTGGATCCTGCATCACGAACTCAAAGCATATCATTTTCATGACATTATGCGTGATTTGCGTGGGTTGCCCACGCATCGCCTTTTTCTTGCTCTTGCACTCACTTTCATGAGCTACCTGGTAATGACCGGATACGACGCCCTGGCCTTGCGTTACATCCATCATCCCCTCTCATACGGAAAAACCGCTCTGGCCTCCTTTATCGGTTATGCCTTCAGCAATAATATCGGGCTCTCAATGATTGCCGGTGCGTCTGTTCGCTACTGTCTGTACTCGGCTTGGGGGCTTTCGGCCTTTGAGATCACCAAGGTGGTCGCTTTCTGCGGCCTGACCCTCTGGTTTGGGTTTTTTACCCTCGGGGGCCTGACATTTCTCATTGAGCCGATGGCTATTCCCGCAGTGCTTCACCTCCCTTTTGCCTCTGCCCGTCCGCTTGGCATGCTTCTCTTCGCGCTGGTGGCGGCTTATCTTTTGTGGAGCGTCTTGAGGAAGAGACCGTTGACGATTCGGGAATGGGAGTTTCCTTTGCCCTCCGCCGGCCTCTTTCTCATACAAATGGCACTCGCTTCTGTGGATTGGATCTTGGCCGCCAGCGTGCTCTACGCTTTGATGCCCGCTGTGCCAAACATGTCCTATCCGGGATTTCTTTGCGTTTATATGCTGGCCCAATTGGCCGGGCTACTGAGCCAGGTCCCTGGGGGCCTGGGCATCTTTGAGACGGTGGTCCTCTTGCTCTTGTCTCCCATGTTGCCTGCCTCTGAGATCCTTGGAGTCCTTTTGGCTTACCGGGGCATGTACTACCTTCTACCCCTTGGCGTGGCCGTGGCCCTGCTTGGAATCCAGGAGGTCCTGCAAAAGAAAGACAAAGTCCAGCGTTTCACCCGAATCTTTGGTCAATGGGTCTCAGGTGTGGTGCCGCCCATCCTGAGCTTTACAATTCTTGTGGGCGGCGCACTTCTCCTCTTCTCTGGGTCCACGCCGGCGGTGAGCCGGCGGCTGATGTGGCTGAAAGACTTCATGCCCCTGTCGGTTCTCGAAATCTCGCATTTTCTCGGAAGCTTGGCCGGTACGGGTCTTCTGCTTTTGGCGTGGGGCTTAAAACGCAGGCTCGACGCGGCCTACGTCTTTACTATAGCCCTTCTTGCCTGTGGGGCACTATTTTCCTTGCTCAAGGGATTGGATTATGAGGAGGCCTTTGCCCTGTTGGTTATGCTCAGCGCATTGCTTCCCTGTCGCCATCATTTCTACAGGAAGGCCTCACTTTTTAGCCAGCGTTTCGATCCAGGCTGGATCGTCCTTGTCACTATTGTGCTCGCGTGCTCGGTCTGGCTGGGAATGTTTTCGTACAAACACGTGGAATACTCTCATAATCTCTGGTGGCGTTTTGCTTTCTCCGGCAATGCCCCGCGGTTTTTGCGTAGCATTGTCGGTGCGACAGGGGTCATCCTATTTTTCGGCCTGGCAAAACTTCTAAGCCCTGCCGCGCCAAAGGTAACTCGAACACGGGAGGAGGATTTGGATAAGGTCCTTGGGATTGTCAAAACATCTCGCAAGGTCTATGCAAACCTTGCTCTCCTCGGCGACAAGGCATTCCTTTTTAGCAAAAATGGTAGCGCCTTCATCATGTATGGCGTTGAAGGCCGGAGCTGGGTGGCAATGGGGGACCCCATCGGCCGGGAGGAAGAATGGGCTGAGCTTGCCTGGCATTTTAGGGAGATATGCGACCGCTACGATGGGTGGCCTGTATTCTACGAGGTAGGAACGGAAAAACTTCATCTGTACCTGGATCTAGGGTTTACCTCACTAAAGCTGGGGGAGGAGGCTAGCATCCCGCTGGAAAGATTCTCCTTAGAGGGGGGCGCTCGAAAGGGGCTGCGGTATACCGCCAACAAACTCGAAAAGGGAAGATATATTTTTGAGGTGATTCCTCTGGAAAAGATCCCTGCCTTCCTGCCAGAATTTAGAAGTATTTCAGATTCCTGGCTGGAGCATAAAGCCACCAGAGAGAAGCGATTCTCTCTGGGATTCTTTGACGCGGAGTATTTGAAACAGTTCCCAGCATGTATTGTACGAAAGGATCATAAGGTCATTGCCTTCGCCAATATCTGGTCAGGTGCAGAGAAGGAAGAACTGTCTATCGACCTCATGCGGTACCTCCCCGAGGCGCCTCGTGACGTGATGGAGTATCTTTTCATTAAGCTTATGCTTTGGGGCAAGCGAGAGGGATATCGGCGGTTCAATCTCGGCATGGCGCCCCTTTCAGGCATTGAAGACCATGCCCTTGCCCCGCTCTGGAATCGCCTTGGGACATTTATCTTCCGTCATGGGGAACATTTTTATAACCTCAAGGGTCTCCGGCAATATAAGGAAAAGTTTGATCCTGAGTGGGTGGCGAAGTATCTTGCCTCGCCGGGCGGTCTTGTGTTGCCGCGCATTCTGGCTAACATCGCTTCACTGATATCCGGAGGCGTAAAAGGGGTCATCGCGAAATGAAACAGGCATCTAATTCCGAAAAACTTGGGCCTCAAGGAGCTCATTGCCATGGGTGTGGGCGGTATGGTGGGTGGCGGTATCTTTTCTGTCCTCGGGCTTTCGGTTGCCCTTTCCGGCCATGCGGCGCCCATCGCATTCGCCCTGGGTGGTCTCATTGCCCTTGTATCCGGGTTTTCCTACACCAAGTTGGGCCTGACCTATCACCTCGTGTAAAAAAACCACATGGTACACATGGCCAATGAACTAACCTTTCTTGCCTGGAGCAGGACCAGCATTGGGGTTATGGCCAGTGTGTCCATGACCTGCCGTCCGGAACACTGGCAGGTCTTTACAAATTGTAATCTTTGTGAAAGATTTGAAAAACTACGGGTTGTTGTCTATTATTCATCTTGAAAGGAGGATATTAAAATGGAACAGCAAGCGACAGTGTGTCCTTTGGCGAAAGGTGAGAGAATCCTTGTCGGAGTGGATGGATCCAAGTATAGCCAGAAGGCCCTTGATCAGGCGATAAGCCTGGCGAAGGTATGCAATAGCACCCTTTTTGCGATCAGCGTCGTAGAAATCTATCCGGAAACACTGGCGATTGCACCCGAGCTGGAAGAAAAGATGTCACACAAGGCGCGGGAAATCCTTCAAAGAGCCAAGGACAAGGCCGCGAAAGAAAATATACCATGCCAGACGATTGTGCATATGGGTGCACAGCCTCATGAGTTTGTCGTTCAAGAGGCAAAGGAAAAAGATATTGACCTCATCGTGCTAGGAATACATGGAAGGACAGGGCTAAAGAAGCTAATGATTGGCAGTGTCGCTGAGAGAGTAATTGGCCATGCACCATGTGCTGTAATGGTTACCCCGGCTTAAAGGAAAGTAAGACTAAAAACAGTGCTTCCCGTAACGCCCGTTAGGGAATGTGTGAAGCCTCTCCCGCCCTGAAGGGCGGGCCTTGCGGGGAGCAACCCGGTCAACCGTTGGTGAAGGGGGTTTCTAAGCACAAGGAGGACAGTTCCTAAATATACTGATGAAGAAGCTTGTCAGTGTATCGGGTTGCCTACTGAAACATGTACCGGAGCAAGGAGAGACTTCGCCTTTTGGCTCAAATCCTTAGCCTGTGGGCCTCAAGGAAATAACCTCTGAATGAAGCATACTTTTGCCAATTTTCTGCTAACCTGACTCTTCATCGCCCGCCATACCGACTGATTCCCAAACCAATTGCTTCCATTGATCTGCTTTACAGGAACCATGTGCCCGGAACCTCCAACCGGAAAACCTTTCCAAATTGTAATCCTTCTGAAAGATTCGCGAAAGATTCAATGGCTATAGTACGAGAGTAACAAAAGAGCATTTGCTTTTCTAATAACACAAACGGAGGAATCGGAGATGCAACGCAAGGATACAAAGACACGGCAGTTGGTAGGATTAATGCTCGTCGTAGGCGTCGTGACATTTTTTTGCTTAGGGCAGAATGCACGGGCCGTTTTCCCCGGTCTCGGCAAGAAGGCCCCGCCAACTTTTGCCGATTTGGCCGACAATGTGAAACATTCGGTAGTGAATATCTCCACCACCCAAGTCGTGAAGGGGTCGCCGCTTCAGCCCTTTTTCGGCCCCAACGCTCCATTCAAAGGCTTTTTTGGAGATGACTTTTTCAAGGACTTTTTCGGAAACATGCCCCGCGGGGAAATGAAAACCCACGCACTGGGGTCCGGATTTGTAATCAGCGCGGATGGTCTCATACTCACAAATAACCATGTGGTTGAAAAAGCAACACAGATCAAGGTCAAGCTTGAAACCGGAAAGGAGTATGACGCAAAGGTGGTTGGCAGAGATGCCAAGACAGATCTCGCCTTGATCCGCACAAAACCTGATGCCGATTTCCCCAAGCCTGCCCATCTTGGAGATTCTGATGCTATTCGGGTGGGAGACTGTGTCATGGCCGTTGGCAACCCTTTTGGTTTGGGGCAAACCGTGACGACAGGTATAATCAGTGCCAAAGGGCGCATCATAGGGGCTGGCCCTTATGATGATTTTCTTCAAACCGACGCGGCCATTAACCCAGGCAATAGCGGAGGCCCCCTTTTTAATATGAAGGGCGAGGTCATCGGGATCAATACAGCGATTATTGCCCAGGGCCAAAACATCGGTTTCGCTATTCCCGCCAACATGGCAAGAGACCTCCTGCCCCAGCTCAAAGCTGGGAAGGTCACCCGAGGTTGGCTAGGTGTGATGATACAGGATATCACGCAGGAACTGGCCAAATCTTTTGGGCTCACGAAAACGAAAGGGGTCCTGATATCTGATGTCGTGAAAGACAGTCCGGCTGAAAAGGCTGGGTTAAAGCGTGGAGACGTTGTCATCCAGTTCAACGGAAAAGAAGTGGAAAACGCCCATACACTCTCCCGTCTTGTAGCGGCGATCCCTCCGAATTCGAAAGTCATGGTTGAGATCATCCGGGAGGCAAAAGAGCAAAACATCAAGGTAACGATTGGTACCATGCCTCAAAAAGAGGGGGAACAGTTGCCGGAAAAAGCAAAGGTCTGGGGTTTGACAGTTCAAAATATCACACCTGAATTGGCTCACCAACTCGGTTTGAATCCAGGCGAACAGGGGGTGGTAATCTCAGGAGTGGTGCCTGTCAGTCCGGCTGCCGAGGCCGGACTGCGCTCCAGAGACGTTATAGAGGAAGTTAACCGTCAGGGTATCCGAAATCTTAATGATTACAACCGGGCGTTGGAGAAGGCCAAGCATGATAAAACCGTGCTCTTTCTGGTCAGACGGGAAAGCGGCACTCTATATTTGGTTGTGAACTCTGTGTCCAATGATTAAGCAGCCCTTTGCCTGTCTACTGTATAACCGTGACACACTAGTAGTAAGCTCTCACCCTTCAGGTCTTGATTGGCTCGGAACGATGCGTCAACAAGCTGGTGGTGCCGCCATACTAAAGAATAATAACTGACAACCTTTCCACATTGTAGCTTTCCTGAAAGCCTGCTGAAGGCTTCAAGTTGTATTTTAAATGTATTACGTGGGCTATGGGGCTTGGCATTATCATAAACCCAAGCCAAGGAAAGGAGGGAGTTTTGTGATTTCTTTACGAGCTGGCAGATTCTCGAGAAACGCTAGCCGACATTATCGATATTATCGGATTTAGGAGAGAGCCATGACCGTCGACAGAGCTCGGAAAAAAATCATAGTCATTTTCCTTATTCTTGGATGCATATTTTGCGTGTACTATTTCACTCCTCCTAGTATGAAATATCAGCATGCGGTTTACCGGGTGCTTTTTTACGTCCCCCTGGTTTTGGCGAGCTTCTGGTTCGGGCTGAATGGATCCATATATGTTTGTGCAGCTGTTGCCATATTCTTCCTTCCATATGTAGTCAAATACTGGCATGGTTTCTCGTTGGAAGATTTTCATGAACTATTGGAGTTCATGTTATACATTGCTGTTGCTTGCATCCTTGGGCTTCTTGTTGACAAGGAAAGAAAGGAGCACAGAGCCCTTTTCCGGGCCGAGAGTCTGGCTGCCGTTGGAAGGGCCGTCTCGGAAATAGCCCACGATATGAAAACCCCGCTTATGGCTATAGGAGGTTGGACCACTCTGGTCTTGAGAGGACTGCGGGGTGAGGACCCCCACAGGATAAAACTAGAAATGGTGGTACAAGAAACGGCCCGTCTGGACTCCATGGTAAAGGAGATGTTGGACTTTAGTAGGCCCTCCGAACTCAAGCTCCGAAAAATAAGCCTCAATGAACTGGTGCGAGAAACTGTGGAGGTGGCGCTGCCAATGCCAGGAAACACAAAGGTGGATCTGAAAACCGACCTGCAACATTCTTTGCCCCCCCTCTTGCTGGATGGTCCTCAAATCAAGCAGGTTGTCTTGAATCTGATGACCAACGCAGTTCAGGCATCTCCACCCGGGGAGCGTGTACTCGTCAGCACTCGCGTAGAGAAGCACGACGTAGTGCTACAGGTGGCTGATTGCGGCTGCGGGATAAGAGAGGAAGACCTTGAAAGCGTGTTTCATCCATTCTTCTCGACAAAAAAGGAAGGGACCGGTCTGGGCCTGGGTATTGTGAAAAAGATCGTGGAGGCCCACCAAGCAACTGTCTCTTTCCATCCAAACCCGGAAAGAGGGGTGACTTTCATTGTACGGTTCCCCGTTTGATAAGTCCGTGGGTGAGACACAGAAAAAAGTCGAAGATTGCACTGTCAAGAAAAAAAACATTCGTTCTGTCTAATGTTTGAAAGACATATTGGCCGCCTCATGGATCGAACCCGATTTAAAGAATCGATCAGCCCGACACAGAAGCCAGGGCATCTCGAGCGAAAGGAAGCGAGGAATAAGATTAATGCCGACCGGTGGTGTTGGATAGCCCAACTACAGATTGGCCAGAAACGCCTTTTTGGTGCACTGATTGCCCGAGTAGTGAGAGGGCGCCTGCAGACCAGGGCGGCAATGAAAGGAGGTGATGTGGTCACGTATTATTAGGATAAGGAGGACCCATACAGCGTAACCCTCCGGAACGAAGCGGCCGAGCCGGCTATGTTCAGGTGGTGGTGCATTAGTGTGGAAGTCGATGATGCTGGGACTTTTTTGTTGACCTCTAGGTGGTAACGTACAAAGATATATTTTTGCATCACGACCGTAATGATTGCACCATTTGAATCAAGGTGGCCGTGAGATTGCACCTTGGTATAGGCAACATATGTCTATCGACCGAACCAGGATTCTCCTAGACACTGTTAAACGACTCCTCAGGAGAGGTAGTACCGCCCATCTCCGCAAGATTCTCGGCAAGACTCATGCTGCAGACCTTGGCGCGGTCTTCAGCTTCCTTACGCCCAGGGAGCAGGCTGGCCTTTTTGGCCTCATGGAAGGCATTGAACAAAAGGCAAGCCTCTTCAGCGAACTGGAACACGAGATAGTTATAAGGCTAATTGAAGGCCTCCCGGCAGAACAAGCCGCAGCGCTTCTGGAGCAGATGCCCAACGATGATGTCGCCGACATCCTCGCTAAGCTTGCTGACGATCGTGCTAAACTTCTCCTTGAGCTCATGACAAAGGAAGGCTCCAGGGAAGTAGAAGCACTGCTTACCTACGATTCTGAAACCGCCGGTGGCATCATGCTGCCGGACTTTATTGCCTTAAAGCAAGAGACCACTGCAAAAGACTCCATTGAGGCCCTCCAGAAGATGTATGCGGCTGCTGAGATGCCCTTTTATCTGTATGTGGTCGATAATGACGGCCATCTCTTGGGCGTCATCTCGCTGCGCCAACTGGTGGTGGTCCCTCCTGGAACCAAGCTCAAGTCAATCATGACCACGGATGTGTTAAGCGTCCACACCGACACAGATCAGGAGGAAGTAGCCAGGATGGTTGCTCGTTATAATGTTCTGGCTCTCCCAGTGTTAGACGAGGACAATATATTGGTTGGAGTTGTAACGGTAGACGATGTAATTGATATTATCTCCGAAGAAGCGACAGAGGATATTTTGAAAATGGCCGGCATCGCCGGGGGCATCGAATACGTTGAAACTCAAACCATCTTTAGGAGCATCCGCAAACGGTTGCCCTGGCTTTTGGCCAGCTGGATCGGTGGTGTCATTGCTTGCTATGTTGTTGGCCACTTTCAGCAAACTCTTAATAAGCTGGTTTACCTGGCTGCCTTCATGCCGATTATTATGGGCATGGGTGGTAACGTTGGTACGCAGACTTCCGCCAGTGTGGTGCGAGGATTGGCAACCGGTCGAATCATCACAGGCCCAATATGGCATGTTGTCTTCAAAGAGCTCTTCGTTGGGTTTTGCCTCGGTTTTTTTTACGGCGCAATGCTTTCATTGTTTGCCCAGTTTCGATACGGATTTGGACTGTGGAGGCTAGGATTGGTGGTGGGCTTTGCCATGATATGTTCCATGACTATGGCTGCTACCATGGCTTCTTGTCTCCCCCTAGCATTTCACCGTTTCCGTATTGATCCCGCTGTTGCCACCGGACCTTTTGTCACAACTTTTACAGACATAGTAAGTGTGTTTGTTTATTTTGAGATCGCAACTGTTCTGCTCCACATATGATCCCCGACCCTTTGGATTCCGGGTTACACACGGGCGGCCTTCCTTCTTCTCTTCACCTATGATCCGTTCAATGGTTTTCCAAGGCCGGAAAATTAGGGGGCTCTAAGAAGGAGGACCTGCGATGCAAAGTGCCAGAATAGCCCTTGTTGCCTTTGTGGCCACAGCTATTACCGTTGGTGCGCTCTGGTTCACCAGCCATAGTGTGACCACGAAAAAGGCAACCCAAGAGGATGTGCTGACACAAGCAAATAGGGGCGGCTATCGGATTATTAGTGTGGATGAACTATGGGAGCGTCATAAAAAATATCCCCAAGAGCTTATCTTGGTAGATACACGTCAGGAATGGGAATATCGAGCCGGACATATCAAAGGTGCCTTGAACTTCCCACTGGAACCGACCTGGTTGTCGCGATGGCGAAAAAAAGACGCGCTTGAGAGATTCCTGGGGCCAGATAAGAATCGTGTTATCGTATTTTACTGAGCTGGACTGTCATGAGTCCGCAGCGACTCAGCGGCCCGGGTGGCCGTCAAACTCGGCTACAAAAATGTTTACCGTAACCCCAAGGGCTATCCGGAGTGGTACGCCAGGGGTCTACCAATAGAAAGCGCCCCAGCATTGCCTTCTGAAAAAACTTCCAAGCCCAAACCACCCGGGCCTCTGCATGGCTGGGCCATGATCTGGACACTTCTGGGCATCTTTGTGGGAGGTATGGCCCTCAATCTGACACCCTGCATCTATCCTCTGATCCCCATCACTGTCTCGTATTTTGGTGGCCGCAGCGCCCAGAGTCAGGCCGTGCTGGCTATCCACGGTGCCTGCTACATTGGCGGTCTGTCGTTTACCAATTCTGTGCTTGGCGTGGTGGCGGCCCTGACAGGAAGTCTTATGGGGGCCATGTTGCAGAACCCTGTAGTACTCGGACTGGTGTCTGCTGTTCTGCTCTTTCTTGCCACAAGCCTTTTTGGTCTCTGGGAATTACGACTGCCAACCAGCCTGACCCGGGCCGCCTCGAGATCTTTCACCGGTTACTTTGGGAGCCTATTTATGGGTTTGACCTTAGGGGCTGTGGCTGCCCCCTGTATCGGCCCTTTTGTCTTGGGTTTGCTCACCTGGGTAGCGAGTATGGGTAGCCCCTGGTTGGGCTTCTTGATATTTTTTAGCCTGAGCCTCGGCCTGGGCCTACCCCTCTTTTTCTTGGCCATGTTTTCAGGACAACTGGAAAAACTTCCCCGTTCTGGAGAATGGATGCTGTGGGTTCGAAGACTAATGGGTTGGATCATGGTGGGAATGGCCGTCTATTTTATCCGACCGATTGTTCCCAAGACAGCCTGGATATTTCTTTTGGCAACCATCGCTTTGACTGCCGGTTTGCATCTCGGGTGGATTGACAGGACGGGAGCCGGCCTTCGAGGCTTCAAGTTGATCAAGGCAGGTGCTGCATTGGCGGGTCTGGCCATGGCCGCTCTCCTCATGGGTTCATGGGTAATGCGAGGCTCTGGGGTCGCCTGGCAGCCTTATTCTGACCAGCTATTGTCGGAGGCACGAAGATCAGAAAAGCCGGTCATCATTGATTTCTATGCTGACTGGTGTACACCGTGTCGCGAACTGGATGATGCCACCTTTCACGATCCCACGATTGTCGAACAAGCCAGGCGTGAGTTTATAATGATCAAGGTGGACCTCACCAGAAAAGGCAATCCCTTTCACGAAGGCCTTCTTGCGAAATATGGGGTCAAAGGCGTTCCCACAGTAGTTTTTTTGGACAGTGAGGGGGTTGAACGGCAAGATCTGCGCCTGGTGGATTTCATTCCCGCGGATCGGTTTCTGAACCGCATGGCTGAGGTTAGAAATCGCCTTGACTCTGGTCCCTAGAAAAATCTCAAAAAGGGGGCAAACATGCTGAAAGTCAGATTTTTTATGAATGAGCCCAATGGGAAGCCGTGAAAGCACTTCAAGAAGATGATGCCCAGGCTGGGCGAAAAATACGACATTGACATCGAGACAACAACTAAACCGAAAGCAGAATACACCACCGACGGGTATTTTGAACTGGACTTGCCGGTTGCGCCCGCAGTTATGGTGGGTGAAGAGATTGTGGCAGAAGGATCTGACGTTTCAGAAGAAAAACTCAAGTCGGTTATCTGCAAACATCTGGGTCTCCCACTGCCACGGACTCAAGAAAAAGGAATTATGCGTCGTCTATTGAAGACGTAAATTTCCGCAGTTGTATATCTGCTAATTGACGGGCTTGCTCCCCGTAACAGTAAGGACAGCGCGGATGAGCTTGGTGACGATTAACTTTACTTCCTATCATGAATCGGTTTTCCGCGCACTCGATGACATCGGCACCAAGCACACACTCGCAAAACAGTCCGCAATCCTGATAAAACCCAACCTTACCAATGCTTCTCGCCACCCGGTCACCACACCGGTCCAGTGCTGTGAAGCTGTGGTAGAATATGCACGTTACTGTTCAAAGGCGGATATTGTTATTGCCGAGGGCTCAGGCGATCCGTCCCTTGAAACCGACCAAATCTTCGATTTGCTTGGATATAGGAAAATGGCAACACGTCAAGGTGTTCTGCTTGTAGATTTGAACACTGCACCACTTAAAAAACAGGAAGATAAGAAGTGCTCAGTTTTTCCGCAGATGCACCTCCCCGAAATCGCTTTCAATCATTTCATTATCTCCATTCCGGTACTCAAAGCCCATTCTCTGGCCACCATAACCGGAACACTGAAAAACATGATGGGTTTTGCCCCACCCAAGCATTACTCAGGGCAACATGGCATCTGGAAGAAGGCAGCCTTTCATGAGAATATGCAGCAGGCAATTTGTGATCTGAACAGATACCGAAGCGCTGATCTGTCCTTGTTGGATGCCACGATTGGGCTCGCGGAACATCATCTGGGAGGGCGTCGTTGTAATCCGCCGGCGGGTAAAATAATTGCTGGATTCAATCCGTTGGAAGTGGATCGCGAGGCAGCAACTCTTCTCGGACTCGACTGGAAAACAATTCCTCATCTCGCATCGGAAACAGAGAGAGCTTTTTGAGGTTGTGCAAAGCTCTCAGGGTATAGTACACAAAAAATTTTACCAGATCTGTCATGTCCCCTCTCATGGTTTGCTTGCGGGATCATACTCCAGCCTTTGCTTTTCACGTCGTGTGGGTCTTCATTCGGTGCTCTCATCGCTCAAAATGGTTCTCAGTCGGCCTGATACCCATTCGGCTTCACGATCAAAGCCGACCTTGCGATAGAAATGAAGAAGCTTGCGATAACGCTTTACAACATCGAATCCAATATTGAACTGAAGCTTGCGGAGACACACCGGGCACAGGTGGAGTGGCCTGTCGTCGCTTTCCTGTAAATGGTTGGACCCGTTCATCAGGCACTTGAAGAATATACAGTGTTCAAGCGAGAATATGTGGGCCATTTCGTGGACCAGGACTTTGCAGCTTCGGCGCAGCAAGATCTCTCTAAAGTCCTTTCCGTGCTTTTCTCCGTAAAAAGCCGGGTCATAACGGGCAAAGCTGAAAACCCCAACCCGATCGGAGATGGATGCCTGGCCGAAGACAAAATTCCACCAAGGATCAGGATACAGGTCATCCATTGTGACCGCCAGGGTGCAAAAGCCGTCCTTGGGAAGCCTTTTCTTAAGGAGCTTCAAGATGTCGGTAGTCAGTATTTGCCGATTCCCGGTATATCGGTTAATGCGTGTTCTCATGCTTGCCCCACCAGCACTAAGCGGGGGAAGCACAATTACATCCGTGACAAAGTAAGCGGCCGCATAGGTTCTTAATGCTTCAACCGAGGGGCTTAGCCCCTCAGGGAAAGTTCCCAACGGCTGCAAGTAGACCTTGCTCCGTGTTGGGTCCGGCTTGTTCGGATTGCACTCTACGAATTGATCGAAGGTTTGGCCGGGCTCAGGGTGCTCAGCCAACCAATCACCCTGTTTCGGGACAGGGAGCGGTTCGAAATCGTTGACCGGGTTCAGGGCTCGCTGGAGGGTCATAGGAAGCCCCGCGGTCTTTCCGATGGCGAGGATGACCTCTGCCGGTTTTGGAGACTTGAAGTCCATAGCCAAACAGGTTGAACAAGCCACTATAGTGATAAGCTGAAGAAGGGCCACCATAGATTTTTGGCCACCCGCATTGATGAAATCGTAAAAAGTCTGGGGTATGAACTTACATCAAAAGGTGACTTTGCAGGACAAAACCACCGCCTGACCTCCATCTATCCTCTGGGTCGACGTCTGAAGCACTGAGTGCTGTTTCAGATATTGGAAGAAATCGCGCTTCTGTTTGCGGTTGTATTTGTGAGCACAACTCACCGCGCTGTAAATATTGCCGGAGTAAAGTCCAATCTCAAAGAAGGTGATTAGACCCCCCAGGGCCTCATTGCCATTATCAAACGACTCATAGGCCGCTAAGATCATGGCGCCGTTCAGCAAGAATGCAATCAGCGCATCCCGATACCTCTTGCAGTATAGGTGGCCGGCGCCAGGGACTACGGCAAGCCAGCCGGCAGCAGTGGGGCTCTTAGTTTTCAGAAATTTTTTTCTGTTCATATCTCCCAACAGCTTTTCTACCCCGTAGGAATCTCTATTCTTTGAACCGATACTCTCAAACACAGCCCTGGCCTTTTCCCATTGGTCCATCTCGAGGTAGATCCATCCCTGCCTGTACATCACTTCATCCTTAACATCCGGGTTGTCAGTAACCCTGAGCACGTTGTCGAGTACCGCGCGAGCCAATGCCAACTGCTTGAGTCTCACATAACATTGTGCCAAGCTGAAATACGATTTTACGGCAAGGTCAGTGTCATGATATTTGTCGATCAAAGCATTAAAGGAGTCGATCGCCTTTTTGAATCGTTGTCCCTTAAGATATGACTCGGCCACTTTGTACATGGCCTGCTCGACTCTTTGATCTTGCGGGAAGAAGTATATGAAACGATTATACTCACTAATCGCTCTGTAATATTCCGCTTTTGCAAAATAGCTTTCAGCAAACTGGAATTGTTCATCGGCCTTGATAGTGATAGACGTCTGTCCGAAGGCAAGGCATGGAGAAAGTATTGAGAAAAGAAGAAATGCCACTGCAAGACCTGTAGAGGGTTTATTGTTTTCCATTGCTCCACCAACGATCATTATTTTCCAAAGGGTCAAAGCACTTTCGTTCTCCTCTGACGATAATCCAAGGAGACAATTCTAGTTCGTCACGGCCGCACCGGTACAGACGATCCCATGTCATCATCCATCCCATGAGAAACCCATGTTTTTCAAAACACTCGATGCTGTATCGAGAACAAGACGGATGCATTGGACAGTCACTCCCGTCAATGGGTCCAATATACTTTCCAAGCATTTTGACGAAAAAAGTCGCTGCATTTACTGGTTTCGTTGCCCGCTGCTTGTAGTCATCCCCTGCATCACCACTCTGCCACGGGCCTTTCATAGGATCATCTTGGGCCACAGCGATGCCAGCAAAAGCAAAGACAAGAAAGAACAGGATGATTTTGGAGCTTTTCACGGGTAAAGGCGAAAAGGAGATACACCCCATTAGAAAACCACCTTCTGAAACACCAAAACCACCGACAAGACCAATCCTAGGGCGAGATGGGTCTGGATGGTCAGGGCTTGGGCCGGGATAATTTCTTCGTAGGTCTGGTAGTGGGTGTTTAGGATCCTGATCGCCTTTAAGCTCAAGGGCATGGTTAGAAGAACCGCCAGGCAGAGCCACGAGGTTTTTCCGGCCAAAACCCAGTAGAGCACCACCGCGTACGGGCAGACCATGAGGAAGTGGTAAATCCATCGGGAGCGGTCACGGCCAAGTCGAACGACCAGATTGCGCTTGCCGGCGTCTCTGTCAGCCTCGAAGTCAGGAAACTGGTTGATCCAGATTACTGCCGTGATCAGAAAGCCAAGCGGGACACCCAGGGTGAATGCCTGCAAGGTAAGCAGGCCGGTCATGACATAGTAGGTTCCCCAGGTGATCAGTGGTCCAAAGGCCATGAAGATCGTCATCTCTCCGACTCCCCTGGACATGAAACTGACCGGGGATGCAGAATAGAGGTATCCTGCCAAAAAGCCCATCAAACCGATGACCACTACAAAGGGTCGCCCTGAAAATGCCAGCCACATGCCACAGCCGGTGCCTAACACAAAGAAACCGATGGCCATGGCCCGTACGGTCCTAGCGTCCATGAGTTTGTCCTGGATCACGCGACTGCCGCCGCTAAAAGGTGTGGGGTGAAGGTTTATACGGTCGCTTCCTGGATCATCATAATAGTCATTGATCAAATTGGCACCCAGGTGGAGGGAACCCACCCCGAACATCACCATAAGCAAGGGCCAGAGCTGAAGGGACCCGTGCAGGTAACTCAGGGCAGCAGCAAGAAGCACAGGCATAAGAGAGCCTGTCAAAAAAGGAAGACGCATGGCTTTTAGGTAAATGTTCATAGGACACCTCTTTTCGGCTTTATACGACAGATACACCTCAATTATCATAATTGACTCTGTATTGCAAAGACCTGCTACAGGATAGAGCCGCCAGAATTTGCTTGATAACTCTGTCAGGGTGGGCTAAGAATCTCAAGCATACGAATTGAAAGGCTTCTCCTGTCCAAGAGCAGCGGCTGTTTGTGCTGAGGGCCGGGAACCACGGAGAAATTGTGGGCTCCACAGACGATGCGCAGCCGTTTAGTCAGGCCTTGCGCGGGACTTGTGAGGTGGTGGTACTAGACTGATGAAAAGAATCCTCATATTTGTCATTTTCTCTGTTGTACTTTTTGTCGTGGATGCGAGTGCCGCTCGGCTCGCTGTTAGCGTAAACAAGGCCAACATTCGCTCAGGCCCTGGGACGAATCACGAGATCCTGTGGTCTGTTGGCAAGTATTATCCCCTTGATACTCTCAAGAAATCAGGGAACTGGTATAAGATCCGAGACTTTGAAGGTGACGAGGGTTGGATCTTTCACTCTTTAATAAAGAAGATCTCGGCCGTCATCGTCAAAGCTCCCTTGGTCAATGTTCGCAGTGGACCAGAGACTAGCTCAAGAGTGCTATTTCAGGCAGAAAAAGGGGTCAGCTTCGAGCGCTTGGGAAAAAAGGGCAACTGGTTCAAGGTTCGGCATGCAGACGGCGAGGTGGGATGGATTCATAAGTCCCTGGTATGGGGATATTGATGGCCCATCAAGCCCAAACTAGATCGGCGGAGAACCAAACGGGTTACAGTTACAACAATTGTAACACCTTAGCGCTTTGAAAAAGGCCGTTTTGTGAAGGACATTGAGCAATTTTGGAAAAAGATTCACGATGAGTCTGGCGTGAAGAATTGCAAACTGTTTGATCCGCCGGAGGCGAGCCCCGCAGGCGGAGAGTTTTTGCAATTTAGCCAGACTTGTTGTGAATCCCAAAATTGTTCACAGGAGTGAGCAAAATGGAGCTTTTTTTAAAAGGCTAGACTGTTAGCAACAATTATCGCTCTTGCAGAAAACTTGCACATTACGGCGAACAAATATCTTTCAACCGACGATCGTACATCTTCCCGATTCCGTATTCCTCGCGCCTCAAAAACTTCTCTTGTGACGGTCCTATGATCTGCATTTCAGGGTGTTCCTTCTGTACGTCAAGGGCAATCTTCATTTCTTTGGTGCAACCGGTACTAAATGTGGCATCCTTTCCGACCCACTCGGGAGGAACCTTGGTCTTTGTCATTCGAAAAGCTTGCTCAATATCATCGTACGTCTGGAAGCGCCATATGTCGATGAGTCCACTTCGCTGAACAATTGCCCACATAAACATCAGATCATCTGCATCCATCCCTGGCTCGGAATGCTCTGAGGGGTTGATAATGAAGGTCTTTGCAGCCTGATCTTTGACGGATTTGATATAGGTGGACATGATTTTTCTTGCTAACGCCTCCTTGCCAGGGATGGAACCGATTATGCCGCTATAAAACATGACAGTCATCCCTTGCTGTTTGGCTTGTTGCATTTGACCAATTATTGCTTGTGCTTTTTCTTCCAGGTCCTTGTGAGTGAATTTGATGACCGCAGGATGTCGGGCCTTGAAGCAAATCGAAAGAGCCCCGTTCTCATCCTCGGCAACGCTGTAAATGTCTTGGGTAAAGCGGAAGTGTGTATCAAACAAACGGCGTCTCTGCTCAGGCCCCTTAGAGATGACACCGTCAACCTCCTTGAAGATCCGAGCAAAGGTAGTAGATCCCAAGAGAAAATTCAGGTTTTCACGGCTGCCATCAGAGATCGCCATAATGGATGAGTCCCTTTTCAATATGTCAACCAACTCGTTCTTGCCCAAATTTTTCCTCTCAATCAAGAAGGCGTCTTCAAGTTCCTTCAAGAGATTTTCGTCTTGCTGCACATCGTAAAAGTCAACCTTCGTGAACCATGGGCCGTCCTTAAAGACTATGATTATTTTATGCCCAAGGCGGGCCAGGTATCGTATGATAGTCAAGTCTACCATGATCTCTCCTGCCTCATTGGCAAGCCACAGAATCTTCTTGGGTAGGGCTTCCCTTGCGCCATTGCCGTCCCTCCGAACGGCCAAAAACCGCCACAACTGGTCAACGCCGTCTCCCTTTATGGGCCGACTGAAGAACCTCAGATAATCGTCGACCGTGTATCGGGACATCTCATCAGACTCCCACATGGCAGTTTCCACAGAAAGGGCGAAGAGACGCCGCAGCTTCAGGTAGTCTACCCGTTCCTTGACCTGCTCCAGGCTCACTGGTGAGCAGAGAAGGACTGAATCGTCAACATGCTCCAGGGCCATAAGGAGGGCCTCTGAGCTGAGGGCTCGGGATGCCACTTTATTTCGATGGGCCTTTTCACACAAGTATGGGTCTTCTATTTGGGTGTGGTTGATATAAATCTTCAGGAGACGCTTTTCCAGGCGGGAGGGGATCATTATCCCGTCCCGCGTCTCGTGCTCATACTTGGTCTTGAGGAGGGCTTTCAGGTAAGCTTTCTGCCACTCATCCTCAATTTGGCGTTCTATCAGGCTGAGAACCTTGTGGAGGACTTCGTCATACTTTTCCTTTAAATACGGAGGTTTTTCGCGTTTCATGATCGTCCAAAACATGTGATCTGAACATGGATAATACCTCTCATTTTCCTCGGTGTAGACCATGAAGCGAACCTGCTCCGGGGTGGCCACGTGATCAGGATAGGCCAAATGGTCGAGGTGGTTTTCTATAAAGAACGCCGTGTACCATGCATCCGCGGCAGGGTCTTTACCCGGTTGGTATCGCGATTCAGGATCAAAAACGGCAGGGCTTTTTTGGTTAGGCATTTCTCTGTAATAGCTCCATTAAAGACTTCTCTAACAAACGCACTGGACGCAACCCAACAAAATGTTCGACAACCACTCCATTGCGATCGACAAGAAAGCTGGTGGGAATACCCCTGATACCGCCATAATCTAGCACCACTTCTCTAGTTCCCAGCACAATGGTGTAGGTTATGCCGTAGTATCTAACAAAACGATTGAGCAGAGGCGCTCCTTGCATATCCAGGGCTATGCCCACAATTTCCAATCCCTTATCCTTCAATTTCTCATAAAGCCTGATAAAAACGGGAATCTCCTGACGGCACGGTGCACACCACGTGGCAAAGAAATTCAAGAGCACCACTTTTCCTCTCAGGTCTTTCAGGTGCAAGGTATTCCCATTTAGGTCTTTGAGCGCAAAGTCCGGAGCTAGACTAGCAGAAGGTCTAGTTTCTCCATCTTCACTTGTGCACCCGAAAATCAGAAGGATGGCAAGGGTAGTGACGAGAAATATCCTCTGAACAGATCGCATTGCTTCTTCCCTTTTTGATGTCATAATAGTTTTGTGTAACACTCTAGCGCTTTCAAAAAAGGCCGTTTTGCAAAGGACATTGAGCAAAACCGATGTTTTTCAAAAGGCTAGACTCTCACCGATCATCTATAACCCCGCCAGATGGCATGGCATACTGATCCAAGGTTGCACCCTCCACGAACTTAATCGTCGCCTCGAGTCCAAGTATCTGCAACATCTGTCGCCGTAACCGTTTCAATGTATTTTCCACAACCTTTATCTCGTCTGAAAAAATATTCTCAGTCATTTCAAGCCATATCTCAATCATATCCAGATGGTTTTCTTTATGCAGGTGGATCAAGAAACGGGGTGAAGAGGCCCCGGAAATGTCCGTGAGTATTTGTTTGACCTGCGCAGGATGCACTTTTACCCCACGGACCGTCAGTACATCTCCTGTGTGCCCTGTGATGCCTGATATCCGCGCAAGGGTTCGACCACATGGACATGTCTCTTCCACTGCGCAAGCAAGGTCTCCCGTTCGGAATCGAATAAGGGGAAAAGCCTTGGTTGTTAAGGTGGTCAGAACCACCTCTCCCTCCTCACCGCAGGGGCGTGGATCTCCACTACGAGGGTCGACAATCTCCAACACAAAATGGTCCTCGTTGACATGAAGGCCGTCCTTTTCATGACACTCAAATGCGACTCCAGGACCCATGACATCGCTTGGCCCATATCCAGCGGTCACGTCAACCTTGAACGCAGTTTCCAGCCTCTCTCGCTTCTCCTCCGTTAAGGGCTCCCCCATGACCAGAATCGCCTTGAGTGCCAAGCTGGTTGCATCCACGCTGATTGCTTCCATAACATCGAGCATGTGCAACGCATAAGACGGGGTAGTGAGCAGCACCGAGGTCCTGTAATCGTGCATGGCCATAAGCTGTTTCGAGGTGCTCATATGTGTCATGGGCATGACCGAAGCGCCGATGTTTCCGGCCCCCTCTTTTAGGGCACCGCCCCAGTTTGATAGGCCCGGATTCAGGCAAATTTGGACCACATCCGTGTCAACCACACCTCCTGCCGTCAAGAAGCGAGAGGTGATAGTGTCCCTCACCCTGAGGTCCGTTTTCGTGTAACCCACTACTACCGGATTGACCGTAGTGCCCGCCGAGGGACTGATGCGGACAATATCCCGAAGGGGCACGGCAAACAGACCATAAGGGTAATTCTCACCCAGATCTTTGCGGGTCGTAAAGGGAAGCCTTTTAATATCTTCCACGGAAGCCAGGACACTCGGATGGATTCCCAAAGAATCAAACTGCTTTCTGTAGCACGGGACATTCTTGTATGCCCGATTCAACGTGCTCTGGAGTCGCTCCAGTTGGAGCTGTACAAGATCCTGTCTTTCCATGCGGTCATTTTCGCCGTTCCAGAACTTCAAGTCGGATTCCTCCCTTCCCAAAATGTCTTGTAGTCCTTTCCGAGATAGGCCCGCTTGACATCACTATCGTTCAGTAGATCATCTGAACTTCCCTGAAGGATCACCCTGCCGGTCTCCAAGACATACCCTCTGTCTGAAATCCTCAGAGAGGCCCGGGCGTTTTGCTCGACTACGAGAATGGTCACGCCACTGTCCCTGAGTATGGAGATTGTACTCATGATATCTCTTACCACCAAGGGGGCAAGGCCCATGGACGGCTCATCCAAAAGCAGAAGTTTCGGCCGTGCCATGAGGGCCCGCCCGATAGCGAGCATTTGTTGCTCCCCGCCGGAAAGGGTGCCGGCAATCTGCTCAATGCGCTCCTTTAACCGAGGGAAGAGTTGGAAGACCCAGTCCAAGTCCCTTTCGATGGCCTCTCTTTCCTTCTTCCCAAAGCGCAGATAGGCTCCCAGTTGTAAGTTCTCTAAGACTGTCAGAGGACCAAAGACTTGTCGCCCTTCAGGCACCTGGCTGATGCCGGCAGCTACCACTTTCTCAGGAGGTATACCGTTCATTCTACTGTCTTCAAAATAGATTTCCCCCTGCGCGCTGGGAATAAGGCCGGAAATGGTGTTTAAGATGGTCGTCTTGCCCGCACCATTGGCGCCAATCAAGCAAACGATCTCTCCGACACGAACATGGAGGGACACATTATCGAGGGCCCTGATCCGACCATAGTAGGTGTGAAGATTTTTGATCCTAAGCATGAACTCAATCCCCTAGATAGGCCGAAACAACATCGTGATTGTTCTGAATTTGCCTTGGGGTTC
Organism: uncultured Desulfobacterales bacterium; assembly: GCA_964502365.1. Taxonomy (GTDB): domain Bacteria; phylum Desulfobacterota; class Desulfobacteria; order Desulfobacterales. The sequence goes on from CAZCWQ010000002.1 coordinate 32,403, forward strand.
CTTCTGCTATCTTCATTCCGTAGTTGAGTACCACAATCTCATCGGAAATCTCCATAGCAACTTCCATGTTATGTTCTACCAGCAAGACTGTTATGCCACTGTCCCTTATCTTCAGGATCAGCTCGCACAGGGCCAGACTTTCAGTGGAGTCAAGACCTGAGGCAGGCTCATCCAACAGGAGAAGCTTCGGCTCAGTAGCCAGGGCCCTGCCAATTTCTAAATAGCGCTGAAGACCGAAAGGGAGCCCAGAGGAATCCTCGTAGGCTCGTTCCTTGAGGCCAACAAAGCCCAGAATTTCCATGGACCTATCCAGGATGGCCTGCCCTTCCTCACGCGCCGCACGGAGTCTGAAGGCCCCGCCAAATAGGCCCGCGTTGGTCTTGACATGGCGGCCCATCATGACATTTTCTATGACAGACATATTTTCGAAGAGTTCCACATTTTGAAAAGTGCGGGCAATACCCTTTTTGGCGATAACATGGGGCTTCAGACCATCAATCCTGTTGCCAAAAAACCAGATAGCCCCTTGGGTAATGGGGTGGATGCCGGTGACAATATTATAAAGAGTTGTTTTGCCTGCACCATTGGGGCCGATTAGCGACTTGATCTGACCTTCGTTAACCAAAAAAGAGACATTTGACAGGGCAGTCAAACCCCCAAACGATTTTTTCACATTCTCTATCTCAAGAATCTTGTTCATTGCGGCTTGTAACACAAAACTCCATTTGGCAACCAATTGATTTATATATCTTCTTTCATCGAATTTAACAAGACGGTATCGCCTTCCAACGTAACCGTAGGTGTCAATATGATGCCGGGCAATTCTTTGGATTTCAAAAAGTCTACGACGATTTGCCAAGCACGGAAGGTCTCAATCGTGGAGGCAGTTGTCCAAATATCTTGGAAGTTGATCCGTCAAGTCATCAATGTCTGGACAGGGGCTTTTCAGAAACATGACAAAGCTGTAAGGTTTGGTATTGCAGCACTCTATGAAGCCGGCTCTTGTTTTAATACCCTTCAAGGTGCCGGTCTTGTATAGCACCTGTCCTTTGCGAGTGAGGAGGTCCCGGTAGGGTTCAAAAGCCCTCAGAATGGAAAGCATATCGAGTGCGGACAACCGGTTTTGTCTTGATATCCCGGAGCCTTCCACAATTCGGATATCATTCAATCGGAGCACGTCGTTGGCGTAGCGAGAAACGGTTCGCCTTCCTTTTTCAACAGTGCCTGGAGGGCCGAGCACATGGGCTCCCAATACAAGAAAGATCTGATTGGCTATGAAATTGCTCGAGAACTCCATCATTTTTCGCAAAGTGTCTTCCAACGTAAAAACAGACGTATACGTGAAAAAGAGCCGATCTTCGGAACCCACCAATCCCATGCGGACTTTACCCTGAAAATCACAGCCTGTCTTTTTCAAAAAATGGACCAAGAGTTCCCCGGCATAACGAGCAGCATCGCCACCGTTGTGAGTGAAGGTGTAACGGCCCTGCTTTAGGCCCATCTGATGCACCCTTTCGAGGGCAAGAGGTGTCATGGGCGTTTGAGGTTCTGCTGAAACAATTCTGCCCCCCTTGTCCCGCTTGAAAAATAGCGTGTTAAAGTTGGCACAAAGCGCTCCGACAGGAGCGTCATACGGATTGGTCGAGTTGTTGGTTCCCGGAACATGAATATCACGCACAAAATAGGTGTCATCGACTATGAGATCGTTGCAGTTTTGAAGCATGGGGGCCAGAGCCTGGGCAATGTCTTGCCAGACCTCTGAGACAAGAAGCGGGTCTCCATAGCCCTTTATCTTTAAGTTACGCTCACGGTCGAGAAAAAATTCGGTGCGAAATCTGTGCGCTTTTCCCAGGTAATGAATGGCAGCAAGGGCAGTAAGAATCTTCAAGGTGGAGGCCGGGGCGTATCTTATGGTCTCGTTCTTCTTGTAAAGGACCCGGCCATCAGGATCGGCGACCAAAAGCGCCTCTGCTGAAGAGATCTGACTTGAGAGCGGGGAGACCTGCGCAGCCCACAAGGAAGCGCTCTGTGGTAACCATAAGGCCCAAAGAAGTGGACCAAGAACCGATATGACGCAAGTCCGTTTCAACGTGTGTGAACAGTGCGCAACTGCCAATCTGTATCTCTGAAAACCACTCATTGCAAAAAGACCTTTGCATAACCTCGTCTCGCTTCTTGATATGAGGTTCTTAATTGTCGCTTTCTGAGGTTATGCAAAGCTCTGGCAAACATAGGAAGTTGAGCTGCCTGAGTCAAGCAAAAACCAACGAATATGATATGTTATACTGATTGCCCACTGATGTGGAGCCGTTCGCTTCGCCCGGATGTGTTTCCCAGAAAGCTCATCATGGTCGTTCAAATGGATTATGCAAAAGTCCCGATCTGGTCCTGTAGAAAATATACGACACGAACCAACAAATTGAAAAGCCTGAAATTTCGTGATATGTGAATCTAGTTCGTAAGAAGTGCCGTCTAATTCCGATGTATCGCACGTGTGAGAATATTTCCACTGAGGCATTTGCAACCAAACAAGGAAGGGGTTCTTATGGATAGTGCAATACGTAATGCAAGAAATCTGTGTTTGGCAGGATTGCCAGCGCTTTTCATAGCCTCTGGCATGTTGGGATACGCATCGGAAAAGGGTTTCCAGAATCCAAACACAAAAAAAGGAGATGCCAAAATGACTCTGACAATCACATCCTCGGTATTCTCACATAACGGAGATATTCCCAAGCGTCATACATGTGACGGCGAGGATATCTCCCCTGCATTGGAGTGGTCAGGCCTGCCCGGAGGCACCAAGAGTGTCGTTCTAATTGTAGACGATCCCGATGCTCCTGACCCTGCTGCACCAAGAATGACGTGGGTGCACTGGGTACTTTACAACATTCCTCCTGAGGCTCCTGCATTGCCCGAAGCTGTCAGCCCAAAGGATCTTCCCCAGGGAACTAAAGAGGGGCTTAACGACTGGAAACGTACTGGATACGGCGGCCCTTGCCCACCAATAGGCCGCCATCGTTACTTCCACAAGCTCTATGCCTTGGATACCGTTCTCCCGGACCTGGGAAGGCCGACCAAAGGAGAGCTTCAAAAGGCAATGGAAGGACACGTTCTGTCCAAAGCGGAACTGGTCGGAACTTACCAACGTTCACGATGACAAGTATCTGGTTTGTTCCTCTAAGCTGATTATAATCATATCATGACAACCCCATGTATCAAGCCCAACTGCGATGGCAGCCCATAGCCACCCTCCTCATCCTCGCCCTTATCTGGGGGGCGAATATGGCCATCATCAAACTCGGAGCCCGCGAACTGGCTCCATTGTTCATGGCCGGCCTGCGATCTCTGGTCGCCAGCGCATGCCTTTATGTTTGGATGAAGGCCAAGGGGATTCCTATTTTCCCTTCCAAGATTGTCTTTCTGCACGGAATTATAGTTGGAGTGTTATTTGGTTCTGAGTTTGGCTTCATATATGTGGGACTTCAATATACTCTCGCCTCCCGGATGTATATCCTCGTTTATACCGCCCCCTTCTTTGCAGCCGCAGGAGCCCATTTTTTCCTGGAAGGGGACCGGCTCAATACCTGGAAGGCTTTGGGGCTCATCCTGGCTTTTGCCGGCGTGGTTTCCTTGTTTGCTGAGGACTTGGGCGCCTTTTCTATTGCCACTCTACCAGGTGATCTAATGGGTTTGGCAGCGGGTCTCTTATGGGCGGCCACGACGGTCTGCCTGAAGAAATTGCTCTCCCACCGGAGCGTGCCCTTGCAGAGTCTTTTCTACCAGGTTTTCTTTTCCGCACCTTTGCTATTCCTGATGAGTATCATCCTGGAAAATCCCATGGTGTCCGGGTTCTCCTTTGTAACGGGCTTTTCGGTGTTCTATCAGTGTATTGTTGTAGCCTTCATCAGCTATCTGGTATGGTTCGAGCTTATCCACCGGCATCCGGTTAGTCTTCTTCACGCCTTCTCTTTTTTCACTCCGGTCTTTGGTGTGTTTCTCAGCGGAATTCTGATCTTGGGCGAGCTGATTACTCCAAACCTTTTCTTAGCCTTGGCTCTGGTGAGTCTGGGTATGATCCTGGTGAATAAGCGACGTAAGGCCAGGAGTTAGATTGGATAATAGATCGGTGAGAAACCTATGAAAAATGCCTCTGGTTGACCAGTGTCACCTTTGCTTCCAGTATTGCGGCACGATTCGTGCTAGAAAACAAAACTGCCTATTTTTTCAATCACTGTCAATCCGGACGAGGCAAAACAACAAGGAGCTTTCTCGTGATCAAAAAACCCACCTATGAAGAATTGCAACAAAGGGTCAAGGAGTTAGAAATAGAGGCCGCTATGCGGAAACAGGCGGATGAGGCCCTCCAGAGGAGCAAAGACCGGTACCGGCGTATCACCGCGGCAGTGACGGATTACATTTTTACGGTGCGCATTGAAAATGGGCATCCAGTGGAAACTATTCATGGTCCTGCCTGTGTCGCCGTGACGGGATATACCCCTGAGGAGTTTGCCTCCGACCAGTATTTGTGGATTCGAATGGTCCACGAGGAAGATCGAAGGGCCGTTGAAGAGCAGGCAGTGCGTGTTCTTTCGGGACAAGAGATTAAGCCCTTGGAGCACCGCATCTTCCGAAAGGATGGCGTCCTGTGCTGGGTAAGGAATACTCTTGTTCCTCATTACGATGCCGAAGGGAACCTGTTGTCATATGATGGCCTGGTTCGCGACATCTCACATCAGAAGCGCCTCGAAGCTCGGCTTCAACAAGCTCGCAAGATGGAAGCGATCGGCACCCTTGCTGGCGGCATTGCCCATGACTTTAACAACCTGCTTATGGCCATACAGGGCAATGTCTCCCTAATGCTCTTTGACACTGATTATCCACATCGCAAAAGGTTAAAAAGCATTGAAAAACAGGTAAGAAGCGGATCTGGACTGACCAGGCAACTTCTTGGCTATGCGAGGAAGGGGAAATATGAAATCAAGCTTATTAACCCCGACAAAGTGGTCGAAGAAATCTCTGAGACTTTTGGAAGGACCAGAAAGGAGATTACGATCCATCGAGATCTGGCAAAGGACTTATTCCCAATAGAAGCAGACCAAGGGCAAATTGAGCAGGTTTTGTTAAATCTGTTCATCAATGCAGGAGATGCCATGCCTGGTGGTGGGAATCTCACTATAAGAACCATGAATGTGACCCACCAAGAGATGAAGGGCAGGCTGTATGATCCAAAGCCGGGAAAATATGTTTTGCTGACGATAACTGATACAGGCGCAGGGATGGACAAAGAAACCATGGAGCGCATCTTTGACCCTTTCTTTACGACCAAGCAGATGGGACGAGGGACGGGTCTTGGGTTGGCCTCTGTTTACGGCATTATAAAGGGTCATGGTGGATACATCGACGTTGATTCTGAGAAAGGCCAAGGGACCACTTTCAGCATTTATCTCCCTGCATCCAAAGAAAAGGTAGAAAAAACTGTCGAGACTGCTGAGGAAATCATTGAGGGAAGCGGTACTATCCTCTTTGTGGATGATGAAGAAAGGGTTTTGGATGTGGGGGCTGACGTCCTCAAAGAATTAGGCTACACGGTGCTCGAGGCAAAAAGCGGAAGAGAGGCGACCGAGACCTACAAAGAACACCGAGACAAGATTGATATGGTCATACTGGATATGGTTATGCCTGACATGGGCGGAGGGGAGACCTATGACAGAATGAAGGAAATAAATCCTAATGTAAAAGTTCTTCTTTCAAGCGGATACAGTATAGACGGTCAAGCCAGCGAGATATTGAAACGTGGTTGTGATGGTTTTATTCAGAAGCCGTTTGGCATGAAAGAACTATCAGGGAGAATAAAGGAGATTCTGGTCAAGCAATAGGCCTTATAGCTCTCCCAAAATAATCTTGTTCGATGAGCCAACGCTTAACCCTCACCTTTCCCCACGACAAGTGACATGTGGTACCCAGTTCACATTATCCCATCACAGTTGCAGGCCTATCGACTTCCTGTGGGTCCATCAGACTTGACATTGTCAGGATAATTGCATATATTGTCGTCAGTTTTCAACGAAATATGACGATGAGGCTACCAAATGATTCTGAAGCGAATATTCAAGGCCCCGAAACAGAGCTTTTTTCTTTTGGGTCCACGCGGATCTGGCAAGAGTACATGGCTTAGCGTCACCTTTCCCGAGGCACACGTATTCGACTTGCTGTCCGAGGAGACATATCAGAGGCTGCTGGCGAATCCCGGTCTTTTCGCGGATGAATTGCGCGCCGTTCCTTCGGGCCACTGGGTAATCGTGGACGAGGTGCAGCGACTGCCTGGATTGTTGAACGAGGTGCATCGGTTCATAGAGGGCAAGCGGCTGCGTTTTGTCCTGTGCGGTTCCAGTGCCCGCAAGCTCAAGCGTGCCGGCGTTAACCTGTTAGCCGGACGCGCCCTGCACAGGTCAATGCACGCTTTCGTGCCCGAGGAGCTTGGCGAAAAATTCGATTTGGAAGAGGCCTTGCGGTATGGCTCGCTGCCCATTGTCTGGGATTCGACTGCCAAACAGGAGACGCTTTCCGCCTACGCCCGGCTCTATCTGAAAGAGGAAATCCAGGCCGAGGCACTCGTACGGAATCTGTCCGGTTTTGCCCGTTTTCTGCCTATAGCGGCCCTTTTTCACGGCCAAACCGTCAATGCGACCAATATTGCCCGGGAGGCAGGGGTGGCGAGAACGACGGTAACGGGGTATCTTGATGTCCTCGAGGAAACACTCCTGTGCTTTCGGCTTCCTGCCTACGAAGCAAAGCTGCGGGTGAGGGAACGGAAACTGCCCAAATGGTACTGGTGCGATTCGGGCATTGTGCGCGCCATGAAGCAGACCACCGGCACTTTGGCACCGGAGGAAAAGGGAGCATTGTTTGAGGGAATGGTAGCGCAGTTGTTGCGGGCTTATAAGGATTACCGCGGCATCTGTGACGATATGTATTACTGGGCACCTTCCGGCCGATCCCAGACAGAAGTGGATTTCATTCTGGTCCGAGGTACGGACCTGATCGCGGTCGAGGCAAAATCTGGAAATACGTTTACGGACGCTTGGTGCAAGGGTCTGCGCGCCGTGGCGCAACTCAAAGGTCTACAACGCCGGATTATCGTATACCCTCACGGACCAGCAATGAGAACCAAGGACGGCATCGATGTCTTGCCTTTTCAGGAGCTTGCTGACCAGTTGGCCGGTAATGCTTTGTGGAATTAACAGTAGTGGAGTCGGCGTTACATTAGGCTGGGAACTGGGGAACTATGGCGTAGCGGGCAAACTGGACTGCACAACCCAGGATTTAAGCCAACCTTTCTTGCCGACGAAACGTTATCAGGCCCGAAAAGGTCTTCTGTGAACAATTTGGAGGAGATTGAAATGACCAGACTCGGCAAGCTGCCGGTGCAATACAAAGCCGGCCTGCGCCATTGGGCTTACAGCCCGGAAGGCTGGGGCTTCAAGCTCGCCAAAAAATGCTATTTTATCTCCGTGGGCGTCTTTATTCGTCAGTGAACTGCTTGTCTCAGGGCGAACCCTATGATCGAAACCATTGAGGTGCGAAACTTGAGTCATATGTTTATGCCCGTCCCGCATCTCCGTTATGGCCTTTCAGTTACAGGCCCAAGGAAACAGCTCAACTATGAGCGAGGGCTGCTGGAGAGGCGGGGGTTTTTTCAAGATTGTGAAGGGTTACGGGGGGGAGGCCATATGCAAATCACAACACTTCGGGAGAAGTCTTTTCACAGATATGACAAGCATCGATAGCCTGGTGATGTACCTTTTGAATGAGGATCAACAAATGAGACCTATAGTTCCAAGATTCTGATCATCCGGTTGCAGAATGATGAGATCTATATTCTTTCTGGAATGCGGTGTGATTGCAGCCATCACCAATCTGCGTTTGACCCCACTAGCTTGCGATACCTTAGGCATTTATCAACAGCCGTCGATAATTGGAGAAAAGTAATTCTCGCATTCGATTTCAACGATGGTAACCTCCACTTCCTCATACTTCAAGTCCTCATATTGTAGGGTTGGATCCCATTTTGTGACCTCTACATCACTATCATGCCTGAAGGGGTTAAGAATCGGACACGAGGTAAACCTAGCAAAACTAAGTTCGAAATTTGTCAATTCGACTGAAGGAATAGCAAAGGCACTTCGATAATGGATTCTAGTATGATCAAGGTTTAGAATATAATCCCTTAGCTGGGCCACGACCTGCATCCACCCATAGACCCGTCTTTCATCGGAGGAGCTTCGGTCCCGTGGATCTATACCAAGAACATGCGATATCAACGATCTGTATCCAGACATGTTGTGATATCTTTGCTTCTTGTTGGGCGCCTTTCTTGTATTCCAGTTCCACCAATTGTAACGGGCATTTCTTGATTCACTGAGGGATTTCTGTTCCATCAGAAGGTAATCTCTGTCTGATGTAATCTTTCTCCATACTCCGTCCCCTTGGAATCTCATGTAGTCATTGAAGTATGGGACTCTCTTATCCTGCAGCTGAACATATGTGGGCAAATGTTCTTTCATGTAACTCTCCACTGCTGCCTCCAAGTTATCAGCGCTAATTGGCACGACTCATCCCTCCCTCTGCAGATTGTGCACCGGTTCAGACTTGTCACCTTTTCTCAAAGTACAGCTTCCCCCTCAACGAACGCCTGTTGCCAATAACGAACTCCACAAACCGAGTCTGCTCACTGTTAGTCATGTCTAAGAAGTCCTGTGTCTGCACTTCAACCATGCAGGTATCCGGATTCCACCACCCTCCCCAGACTTGTGATCGCTTCACGTCAATTCCAAGGTCGGAAGACAAGTCTTCAAGATTCCGCCTCTTCGACATGTGGAACAGCAGTACCGGCTTGCCATATTCAACTCCTTTACCCCCATAGACAACATAGAATACTGCCTGCCCACGTCCTAATCCCGGCATCTTCACAGTATAATGAGCCACATTCTCACGCTGAGGATTATAATTAATGATCACTTCTTCCCCCAACGCCTCCATAATTTCTGCAACTCTATCTCTTGCTTCTTCCGCACTCATACTTCTTCACCTCCTTTCCTAGGCAGACCGAAGTCATGATCAGCTTGCCATGATCGAGGTTTAGCCCCACGAGATTCCCGTCAAAGATATCGTACCAGTCTCGCGACTGGAACGCGGACATCAGGATCATAGACCTCAAACTAAAATTGAAACAGGCAACAGGGGTAATGCGAGTACATCTCTCTTGCCAACATTATACAGCCTTACCCGTTGATTTCACCACAGATATCTAACCATCCCTCTGTCTCAGGCTACAGATGCACAAGTCAGATATCCATCTGATACCTCGACTGACGTAGGTGTAAAAGCGAACTTCAGTTCGAGGTTCTTTCATTCGGGGTACAGCATACGTGGTTCCAGGAAACTCTGTGGATGGCGCATCCCAGCTGGGACTTTCTTTCACCGCAGCTTCACGTCTGGCCTCCAGCCTATACCAGAATATTCCCAGTCAGCCAACAAGGTCATGCAAAGGCCCACCCACAATGTGCCGGTGGTTGTCAGGTCGGCAGGTTTGTGACCCCCACAGTATTTCTAGGGATTCCTGGATCCGGAAAAACTCGCAGCTCCTCAAGATTGAATCGCTTCAGGAGACCTTTGATGTTGCCTTTTTTCTGCCCCATGAGCCTTGGGATGTCACTGGGATAAACCTTGAGCGCAACTCTTTTGGACAGCCCTTGTTGTGATTCAAGTTTCCGGACTGCAAGGTCAAAAAAAATAGCCGAATGGACCAGATGGCCGAAGGCAGGATGAAATGGCCCCCCCACAACATTGCCGGGCTCCAGCAGGCTTCCGGTGGCCTGGAGTCCCATGCGGATTATTGATATGCCTTGGGCCTGAAAAAATAGAAAGAGTCTTTTGGTTATCTCCACTGCCTCGGGCAGTGAAAGTGGTTTAAACCGACCTGAATTATACCACTTTTCAAGGGCCGTGTTTTTCACCACCACCGTGGGATAAATGCGGACAAAATCAGGCTTCAGTTTGGCCACACCCTGTCCGGTCTCGACGATCGACTGTGTGGTATCGCCTGGAAGACCCGGCATTATCTGTAGGCCAACCCTCAGGCCATGACTTTTCAAAACCTTGACAGCTTCTCTGGTGTGGTCTGCCGTGTGGCCACGTCGGCTGAGGGCAAGCACGGTGTCATCCATGGATTGGGCCCCTATTTCAACCACTCGAACCTTATAGGGCGCCAGTGTATTGAGTGTGTTGTTACTGACGCTATCTGGTCGGGTGGAACAACGGATGCTCTTCACAAGACCCTTTTCCACAAATTTCTGGGCCTCGCTCAGAAGGGATGCTCTGTAAGAGTTAGGCAGTCCAAGAAAATTTCCCCCATAAAAGGCCACTTCAACTGCACCCCTGTGATTCCCCTTAAAGCCAAGGAATTCGGCTATCCGCTCCCGCGCTTGCCGCGGTGACACTCTTTGCTCCTTGAGGCCCGTAATCCGAACCTGATTACAAAACACACAACGGTGCGCACAGCCCACGTGGGGGATGAATAGAGGAATGATGAACGGCTTGGAATTCATTTTTGTCAGGCAGGAGAATGAACAGTTATTTGAGCTCTTCTGCGTCCTGCTGGAGTTTTTCAAGTGCCACCTCGGCAGCGGCCTGTTCGGCTGTCTTTTTGCTCTTACCTGTCCCATAAGTCGTCAAAAAAGTGCCGACACTGAGGCAAACCTCAAAGGTCTTGTCATGGTCAGGACCCCTTTCGTCCACAACTCTATAATGAGGGATCGTCTTGAATTGACCCTGCACAAGCTCTTGAAGTTGGCTCTTGAAATCCTCTCCGGCCAGTATTTCCCTGACCTGCGGAATTATATCTGCAAACTGTCTTTCAATCACCTCAAAGGCCGCCTGGAAGCCCCCATCAAAGTACACGGCTGCAATAACCGCCTCAAGGGCATCAGCAAGGATCGAGCCTTTTTCTTCTCCGCGGCTCAGTGCCTCACCCCTTCCCAAGAGGAGATATTTGCCAATATTGAGCTTTTGTGCCACTACAGCCAGCTGCGACTCGTTGACAATGGCTGCCCTCATCCTTGACAGGCCCCCTTCGGGGATTTCAGGATAATCGTTCATCAAGATATGGCTGATTACCAGATCAAGAGCGGCATCTCCCAAGAATTCGAGGCGTTCGTTGTCATTTAGGGCGGGGTCTCGTTGCTCGTTCACATAGGAGCTATGCTGCACGGCTTCACGAAGCAGCCCGACGTCTTTGAAATGGTAATCAAGGGCGTCTTCCAAAGGCGAAAGGTCTTGTTCGCTCATGATTTGTTTTTCAGCCTTTCCAGGTTTTCCCTTGCAGATGTGATGCTTGGATCCAATTCCAGGGCCTTTTCATACATGGCAATTGCCTTCTCGACGTCACCCTTTTCCCGATAGTTGGTGCCAAGGCTGGCATAATCTATGGCAGAATGTGGATCTAGATCAACAGCTATCTTAAGGTTCTCAATAGCCTTGTCGTGGTACTTGAGTTGAAAGTAAGAAAATCCAAGGGCGTTGTAAATCTCTTTGACATCGCCGGCTATCTTCTTTGCCCTTTCCAACGGCAGGAGAGCTTCTTCATACTCGCCGAGGCTGTTGTGACACACCCCCATGTAGATGAGGATTCTGACCAAGTCCTCTTCCTGGGGTCGCGAATGCACGGCTTTTGAAAATTTCTTAAGGGCTGTTCGATAATCTCCCTGTTCAAAAAAACAAAGCCCCATGTAAAAGTGGAAAAAGTCCTGGTCGGCGTACGAAAGTTCAGCCCTTTCAAAGGCTTCAATTGCCTGATCATGGCGACCAGTCTTTGTGTGACACAGCCCGATTCGGAAATATATTGAGCCTGCTTCTTCAGCTGGAGAGAGGTTTAAAGATTTTCTGTAGCTTTCTATGGCTTGAACATATCTCTCCGCTTCCTGGTGCAAGGTTCCAAAACGATATAACAAGGCTCCGATCTCATGTGCCGTAGTTTTTGGCAAGGGCAAATCTGAAAAGGGTTCAACCGCCCGTTCCCTGCACCCGAGACAGTCTCTTTTCGACTTGCCTTGCCCATGGTAAGGAGCCATTAGAGAATCCACATCATTGAGCTTGTCATAAATATTTGCCGAGCTCTGGTTCTTAAGAAATGCATCCAGGCAGCTATAGACCATGCCGTCGTGAGCCGAGATAACAAGGGCACCAGGGCATGGGTCGGTGAGCAATACAGTCTCGGATTCCAGCCTGGCTGAGGAATCTTCAAGGAGATCTTGACAATACAGGTCGCAAACGATCTCGGCTGGGCCCATGGAGTTGCCGTGGCCGTAATATACCTTTTCCGTCTTGGCCAGTAGATCTTCATCTTGTGCCAGAAAGAAGGTGTCTCTGTCCAGGAAGAGACTGGGCATTAAGAAGGCGCTCTTGAGCATGTCCAAAAGGCCTATGAGCGACGAGGGTTCATCTAGGCTGTCCGGGACAATAAGCGGGAGCAACATGAGTCTCGGGACCTCCTGGTGCATGTAGCCCTCATGGTCAAACTCGCCTGCTGTCCGCTTCCAAGGCTGGTAATAGTACCGGTAGTAATAGTCTACGTCTTTCATGGTCTTGACTGGGGCACGATGGACAAAATGAACATAGAACCGAGCAAAGAGGTTCTCCCTGAGAAACTCCCTGACAGCCTTTTGGACACTTTCCACCTGCGACATGCCCTCGGGGAGATCTTTGGCAACAAGATATAGATTCGATGTCAGATTCACGTGTGAGAACAGGCCCGACAGAGTCCGGCAAAGCACCTGAAGTTGCTCTTTTCCCTGTGTGCCCAGTATCACGTATATCTTTTCCAAAACCGGATTTTTCATTGCTTCTTATACATTACCGGCTCAACCGATTCACGAGACGATCCGTCTTCCCCTATCAAGGGAATGGGCCCGCCAAAGGTCCTGGACCTTTTTTATCTCGCTGTGTGTCATATGATACGTTTCGTACTGAGACCCAATGGAAAGATAGGCCGGCCGCTTGGTATTCAACAGCCGTATATTGTAATCCTCGTAATGTCGGGCTATGTGTGTCCCAAAATAGATCTGCATCTGCTGGGAGTTCGTGTTGCCCATAATCTTGACCTTGTTCTTTTTCACAAACTCCAGTGTCTTCATTGCATCCTCAAAGGTTTCGTATGGCAGCCCGAATATGGTGAAAAGCTCCACTTCTATCCCCTCACCCTGGGCAAGCCTGATCGCCTCAGCCACCTTTTCAGTGGACACATGCTTGTCCAGCTTAGGCAACACCTGTTCTGAAGCCGATTCCAATCCAAAGGCAATGGTGCTCACACCTGCCTGTTTCATCATTTTCATCATCTCCGGGTTCACCAAGTCCGCGCGGGTCTGCAACCACATTTCAGCCCCAAGACCCTCCGTCAAAATCCTGTCAAGCAGGTCTTGAACCCGTGCCCACCTGAAGGAAATGTTCGGATCGGCAAACCAGAGCCTCCGCACTCCCTTCCTTCTAATCCATTTAATTTCCTCAATAACCCTGTCCACGGAATGGAACCCTATTTTGTGGTTGAAAGCACGGGGGGTATAACAAAATATACAATTGTGAGGGCATCCCCGAGACGTAAGCATGATGGCTTCTTTCATCGTAGGATAGTCAAACACGTCATTCAGGTAAGGAGAGGGATAGTCATCCAGATCCTCAAAGCCCTCTAGGCCACTTGTGTCAACAACAGCGTTATTGCCGTCCCTGTAAGTGACTCCTGAAAGGTTTGAAAAAGGTGTGCCGTTTTCAATGGCCCGTGCAATACCCAGAAGTGTCACCTCGCCCGAGGATCGGCAGATGTAGTCGATGTCAGGCATCTCAACAAAGGCATCCGAGGGCATAAAGGTGGCCTGGGGTCCCCCAATGGCGATCCTAATGGTGCTATCTACAGACTTTACTAACCTTGCAAGCCCTATCACGTAGAGCATGGTTCTCTGGTAGGCCGAAAGTCCCACCAAGGCGGGTTGAAAGCTGGTAATGAGTTCGTACAGACCGGCACGGGAGGCAGATGTGTCCTCTCCGAGAGTCAATATCTTCACACTAAACCCCCTGGATTTGAGGAAGGACGCAATATATCCCAGGGAAATCGGCGGTGAGACTGGAGCAAATGGGTTTATTTCGATCAGCAAAATGTTCACGGCAATCGAGTATATAGGGAACAGGGCGGTGAGAGGTCAAGGAAAAACAAGTTATTATATCACTTCGCGATTTTAGGTTGCCTTGAAGCGACAAGATATAATAAACACAAGATGGCGGAACGATAGAATAACGCGTCAAATGAGCACCTTGTATGGATGATCTCAATTATATCCTGATATTTCTGATTGGCGGCGTTGTCGGCGGTCTCATTGCATGGCTGGTGGCAAGATCAAGGATCGGTGCACAGTGGTCAAGGGCTATCGCCAAAAACAACGAGGAGACTGCGCGACTGCAAGAAGTCATACGCAGCAACGAAAAAGAGCTTCAGGAAAAAAGCCGCGTGCTTACCGATTTGCGAGAGGAGCTGAGCCGTGCCGAAGCAAGCATACTGGAGATATCTGAAGAGCGCTCTGCCGCCAAGGCCAAGCTTGAACAGATGGACGAAGTGCGGCAGGCCCTTGAAGAAAGGACGGGAGAGGTAAAACATCTCACAGCATCCATCACGGAGTTGAAAGAAAAACAGGCCCAGCTGGAAACCATTATACAAAAAGAGCGCACGGCGGCCGAGGAAAAGTTACAATTGCTTGAAAACGCGAAGGAAAAACTGACAGACACCTTTCAGGCCATCTCGGCCACCGCATTGAGAAACAGCCACGAATCCTTTCTTGAACTGGCCAAGGCGACTTTGGCCAATTACCAGGAAGACGCCAAGAGGGATTTGGAGTTGCGTCAAAGGGAGGTTGAACAAATTGTCGAGCCGATAAAGGAATCATTGGGAAAATATGACAGACAGGTTCAGGAAATGGAGAGGATCAGGGAGAAGGCTTACGGAGGCCTGTCACAACAAGTGAAGTCCCTCGCAGCCACTCAGCAGGAACTCCACAAAGAGACTGCCAATCTTGTCAAGGCACTCAGGACTCCTCATGTGCGGGGCAGATGGGGGGAAATCACGCTTAGAAGGGTGGCTGAGCTGGCTGGGATGTTGAACTACTGCGATTTTTTTGAACAAGAGACCAGAGATACGGACCAGGGCCGGTTGCGACCCGACATGATTGTAAGGCTTCCTAATGAAAAACAGATTGTGGTCGATTCCAAGGCGTCACTTCTTGCCTACCTGGAAGCCCTGGAAGCCCAAACAGAGGAGGAAAGGACCAAGAAGCTTATCCTCCACTCCAAACAAATACAGACCCACATGAACAAGCTCGCGCAAAAGACTTACTGGGAACAGTTCCAGCCCACACCCGAATTTGTGGTCCTCTTCATACCCGGGGAAAGCTTCTTCAGCTCAGCATTGGAATACAATCCAGGCCTCATCGAAGAGGGCGTAAGCAAAGGTGTTATACTGGCCACGCCGACAACCCTTATATCTTTGCTAAAGGCAGTATCCTTTGGGTGGCGACAAGAAACAATGGCACAGAACGCCAGAATCATCGGTAACCTGGGCAAAGAACTGTACGAAAGAATCACCACCATGGCAGAACATCTCGACAAACTTGGCACAAATATCGCCAAATGTGTGTCAACCTATAATCAGGTCATAGGCTCTTTTGAACGCCGGGTATTGGCCTCGGCAAGAAAATTTGGCGAACTCGGCATTGCCAAGAAAAACGGGGCAAAAATTGAGCATATAACCCCCATCGAAAAGACAACCCGCCAAATCAACCATATCGGATCCGATGAACGTAATGGCAACACCTAACCCGGATCGGGATTATTGACTCGATATCATGGGTATAGTATTGGGTTGACATCGAAAAAAAGTCACCGTTCCGGAGAGTGATCATATTGAGGATTGTCATTGTTGGCGCAGGCGAGGTTGGTTACCACATTGCTAGCCGTCTGGCCCTTGAGAAAAAAGATGTGGTAGTTGTCGACAATGATCCCGAGGCATTGAACCGGGTCTTTGACAATCTGGATGTGCAGGCTGTTCAAGGTTGTGGAAGTAGTCCGGTCGTCCTTGAAGAAGCAGGCATAAGCGAGGCTGATATCCTGCTGGCAGTAACTGATAGCGACGAGACCAATCTGGTGGCAGCCCTTTTCGCCAATATCCTGTCGCCTGGCACTATCAAGCTGGCCCGTATCCGAAGCGAAGACTATCTTCTTCATCAGAATGTTCTAAAACAAGAGCCTTATCGTATCGACGTAATCATCAGCCCGGAAGCCGAAGCGGTCAAAACCCTTGAAAGGCTCCTTCGTGTCCCCGGCGCAGTGGATGCGGGTGAATTTGGCGAGGGTCGGGTCAAGGTCATTGGCGTGCGTCTGGACACAAGTTGCCCTGTAACCGGGACAAGGCTGGTTGATTTTAGAAAGAAGACGGGTGACAAGAAGATCCTCGTTGCAGCCATTATCAGAGATGAAGGGCTCATTATCCCCTCGGGCGAGGACCAACTCCAAGAAGGAGATATGGTCTATTTTGTCTCAGAAGAAAAAGATCTGAAGGCGGCCTTAGAAATCTTTGGCAAAAGTTCTGAACCCTTCAACCGCGTTCTCCTTGTTGGAGGCGGCAATCTCGGCCTCAAGCTAGCCAAAACCCTTGAAGGATACTCCATCCATACAAAGCTCGTTGAGAAAGATTCAGATCGATGCCGACAGTTGGCGGAACACCTTGATAGGGTTGTGGTGCTCCATGGGGATGGCTCTGACCAGCGGCTTCTTCAGGAAGAAAACGTCCAGCATATGGACGTGGTGGCAACACTCACGGGCGACGAGGAAACGAACGTCCTCACGTCCCTTCTCGCTAAACGTATGGGTGCCCAGAAGACCGTGACCCGTATCAACAAGTTCAGCTATTTCCCTCTGGTTTCTGCCATTGGGCTTGACCACATCGTCAGCTCGAGGCTTGCTGCCATCAACACCATACTGCAGTATGTTCGGCGGGGCAGAGTTTTGTCTGCCATGACCCTCAAGTGGGAAGAAGCTGAAGTCCTGGAAGCTGTTGCCATGGAAACCTCTGATATTGTGGGAAAACCTCTCCGACAAATTTCTTTTCCCAAAGGCGCATTGGTTGTAGCCATCATGCGCGAAGTCGAGGTGATCATTCCTACAGGTGACAGTGTTATCCTGCCAGAAGATCGCATAATCATCCTTTCCACACGTCAGGGCATTCCTCAAGTGGAAAAGGCCCTCATGGTCAAGTTGGAGCACTTCTAGATGAGGCTTTTGTATACACTCCATCTGGTTGGGCTATTGACCATTTTTCTTGGCCTCACCATGGTCTTTCCCCTTCTTTTTGGCCTCTACTACCAAGACGAAAGTGTGATGCCTCTGTTGAAATCAATAGGGGTCACTATTGGAAGTGGTTTAGTGCTCTACTTTCTTTTCGGAAGCACCAAAGGCGAGACGATGAGCCATCGGGAGGGAATGGGAATAGTGGCAATTGGGTGGACAGCCGCAGGCCTTTTCGGAGCGCTGCCCTATTATTGGGGAGGCATGTTCAACAGCTTTTCCGATGCATTGTTTGAATCCCTTTCAGGTTTTACCACAACAGGTGCTTCGGTCTTGAGTTCCATAGAGATAGTTCCTCGTGGATTTCTCTTCTGGAGGAGCTTGACCCACTGGTTGGGTGGTATGGGCATTATTGTCCTTTCCTTGGCTATTTTGCCCTTTCTCGGCATCGGAGGCATGCAGTTGTATAAGGCAGAGGTGCCTGGACCGGTACCTGACAAATTGAAGCCCCGCATCAGAGATACGGCCATGGTCTTGTGGAAGGTCTATGTGCTTTTCTCTATAGCGGAAACCCTGTTACTGATGTTGGGGGGCATGGACTTGTTTGAGGCTCTCTGCCACACATTCGGGACCATGGCCACAGGAGGATACTCCACTCGCAACGCCTCCATTGGAGCCTATCAAAGTCCATACATAGACGCTGTCATCATACTCTTTATGGTTTTTGCAGGAATCAACTTTTCCCTACACTATCAGTTCTTGAAGGGAGAACCACTGGCGTTCTGGCGTAATTCAGAGTTTCGTTTTTTCATAGGCATAGTGGCAGTCTTTTGCCTCACAGTCACTTTCAACATCTATCACACGGTATATGAAAAGCTTTTCCAGGCTATAGAGTTTGGACTCTTTCAGGTGATCTCTATCATTACCACTACTGGATACACGACAGCCGATTACGAAATATGGCCTTCTCTTTCGCAAACTATCTTGCTGTTTTGCATGTTTCTTGGGGCCTCAGCCGGCTCCACCGGTGGCGGCATGAAGTGTCTGCGCATTATGCTGCTATTGAAGCATTCGAACAAACAGCTCTTTGCCCTGATTCACCCCCATGCGGTGACACAGGTCAAATTGGGGGGCCGCCCCATCTCGGACGAGGTCCTCCACAGCATATGGGGATATTTCATGCTTTACTTGGGCCTCTTTATCCTCTGCTCATTTCTCCTGGCTGCCATGGGTCTCGATATGGTCACGTCGTTTGCGGCTGTTGCTGCCACGATTGGGAACATCGGACCGGGCCTTGGGCTCGTGGGACCTACGGACAATTATGCCCATATACCGGTACTGGGCAAATGGCTGCTCATCATGTCTATGCTCCTGGGGCGACTGGAAATCTATACGGTCCTAGTACTATTCGTCCCGGAATTTTGGCGTAAGTGAGTCTATGATGGAATTGGCACGATGATCAAACTGGTAAAAGGTTTTAAGGATATCATGCCCCAAGAAACCGGGCTCTGGCAATATGTGGAGGCGCTTGTGCGTGAGATTTTTGACGACTTTGCTTTTGTGGAACTGCGAACCCCCATAGTCGAGCAGACCGAGCTTTTTGCCCGCAGTATCGGTGCTGAGACGGATATTGTCGAAAAGGAGATGTACAGCTTTGCCGATCGAAGCGGCACCTCTCTCACCCTTCGCCCAGAGGCCACGGCCTCCGTCGTGAGAGCATATATCGAGCACAAGTTGTATGCAAAGGACCCTGTATGGAAGCTATATACGATCGGGCCGATGTTCCGCAGGGAGCGCCCGCAAAAAGGTCGGTACCGGCAGTTTTACCAAATCAATGCCGAGGTCTTTGGCCTACACGATCCCAGAGCAGATGCCGAACTGATCCTGCTGTTGATGACCTTCATGGGCCGCCTTGAGCTTTCTGGGATCGTGCTCCACATCAACTCGCTGGGCTGCCCGGTGTGCCGCCCACAGTTTAAGGAGGACCTAAAATCCTTCTTGGCAAAGCGCTCCGCACAACTCTGTTCGGACTGCCTCAGAAGACGCGATCGAAACCCCCTGCGGATATTCGACTGCAAGGTGCCGGCCTGCAAGGAAACCGTGCTGGATGCACCATCTATACTAGACCACCTCTGTGAGGAGTGTCGGAGCCATTTTGACACGGTTAAAAGGGCACTGGAACGGTTTGGCATATCCTTCGAGACAAACCACCGTCTTGTGAGGGGGTTGGATTACTACACCCGAACGACTTTCGAAGTCCTTGCCGGCGCATTAGGGGCCCAAGACGCTGTGGCAGGTGGCGGACGATATGACGGTCTGGTAAAAGCCTTGGGCGGGCCGGATGAACCCGGCGTGGGCTTTGCAGTGGGTGTTGACCGATTAATGGAGCTTTTAGCCGGCCAGTGGCAACGTTTTGAAAAGCGGCCGGACCTCTTCATTGCCGCTCTGGGCCCAAAGGCTCAGGACAGGGCATTCCAGTGGACACAGGAGTTCAGAATGCGACAGGTCTGCACGGAGATGGACTTTCAAGACCGCAGCCTTAAAGCTCAAATGCGACGGGCAAATAAACTTGGGGTAACTCATGTCCTGATAGTCGGTGACCGCGAACTTGAAGATGGGGCTGTGGTACTCAGGAACCTTAAGACCAAAAAACAAGAGCAAGTCCCCTTAGAAGATCTTTTGACGGTTGTGGTCAATAAGACAAAAAGTCTATGAAAGGAGCCGACCTTGCTTGATTCTCTTGGCAACATGAAACGAACCCACCACTGTTGTGAATTGACGGCTGACGATGTGGGTAAAGAGGTAGTACTCATGGGCTGGGTGCAACGCCGTAGAGACCATGGGGGTGTGATTTTTGTAGACTTGCGGGACCGCGAAGGGCTGACCCAAGTGGTTTTTAACCCAGAGTTTAACAAAGCAGTTCATGACAAGGCGCAAGTCATCCGTAACGAGTTTGTCCTCGCAGCTCGGGGCACTGTCAAGCCGAGGCCCGAAGGCATGATCAACCCTAAGCTTAAGACCGGTGAAATTGATGTCATGGCCTCGGAGCTAAGGATACTGAATCACTCCCTAACACCACCGTTCGTACTGGAAGATGATACGCAGGTGTCTGAAAACATACGTCTCAGGTACCGGTACATCGATATGCGCAGGCCCGGTCTGCAAGAAAACTTGATTCTTCGGCACCGGGCAGCCCAGGCGATTCGTTCCTACCTAAATGATTTAGGATTTCTGGACATTGAAACCCCTTTTTTGACCAAGAGCACACCGGAAGGGGCACGGGACTACCTTGTGCCCAGCCGGCTCAATCCCGGGCAATTCTATGCACTGCCTCAGTCCCCCCAAATCTTTAAGCAACTCCTGATGCTGGCAGGATTTGACAAATACTACCAGATTGTTCGGTGCTTTCGAGACGAGGACCTTCGGGCAGACAGACAACCGGAGTTTACCCAAATCGATGTGGAGATGTCCTTTGTCACAGAAGACGAAGTGATGGAAGTCACCGAGGGAATGATGGCCGCCCTGTTTGAAGAGACCCTTGACATAGAGCTTGAGCGTCCGTTCACGCGCCTGACGTACGATGAAGCCACCGGCCGATTCGGCCTGGATAAGCCTGACCTTCGATTCGGCCTGGAGTTGAAGGATGTTTCTGACATTGTTGTAAACTCCGAGTTCAAGGCCTTTGCAGACGTGGCAAAGGCAGGAGGCCTGGTCAAGGCCTTAAATGCCAAAGGGTGTATCGACCTTTCCAGAAAAGAGATCGATGACCTCACACAATTCGTGGCCATTTACAAGGCTAAAGGCCTGGCGTGGATCAAGGTGCGCCCTGATGGCTGGCAATCACCCATTGCCAAGTTTTTTACCGATTCTGAAAAGGTGTCTCTTGCCCAAAGGCTTGAAATGGAACTCGGCGACCTTGTGTTTTTTGTCGCCGATCAGGCCAAGGTGGCAAATGAAGCCCTGGGACACCTCCGAAATCACCTAGGTCACAAACTCGGCTTGGTGGATGAGACCCAATACGATTTTGTGTGGGTAACCGAGTTTCCTCTCGTGGAATATGACGAGGATGAAAAACGGTATGTGGCTGTGCACCACCCTTTCACCGCCCCCGTTGAAGATGACATGGAACGGATGACTGAAGACCCTCTTGCTGTCCGCTCACGAGCCTATGACCTTGTCCTGAACGGAGCAGAGATCGGCGGCGGCAGCATCCGCAACCATCAACATAAAGTTCAGGAAATGGTTTTTGAGGCCCTGGGTATCGACCGGGAAACCTTTGAGAAGAAGTTTGGTTTTATGCTAGAAGCCCTCAAGTTTGGAGCTCCTCCCCATGGCGGTATAGCGCTGGGCTTTGATAGACTGGTCATGCTGATGGCCAGACAATCCTCCATCCGTGACGTAATAGCCTTTCCGAAGACCCAGAAGGCAGCCTGTGTCCTTACTGGGGCCCCTTGCGAGGCATCGCCGGCACAGCTTCAAGAGCTTTCATTGAAGGTGCGAATCCCGAAGAACGAATAATTACGATTTCATCAATAATGGGAACACAACAAACAACATGGTAGGATTAGTGCAACTAAACAAAAAAATCTTGACAGCGTACATGACTGGGTATAGCGTAACATATTAAAATACACAGTAATTGTGTCACATTGGACATATTTAAGCGATCTCTTCACCCTTGGCAAGACTTATAATCCTAGCCGAAAAAGACTGTGGATATTAAACTGTCGTTCTTGCATCTTGGGTATTACTCTCCATTAAGCAATTCTCTTGTCCACAATCCCATTTCTTATTGAGAGGAGGTGAAATACAAGTAGTTCCAAGGGGACGAGGTTTCTCTGAATAACAAAAGTTTATTCGAAAGGAAGGTGAATGCGCACATGAAAGTAACACGCAGGCAATTCATGCAGATCTCTGGTGCAACGGCTGCCGGTCTTGCAATAAGCGGTCTGGGCTTTGACCTTTCGCCAGTGAGGTCACACGCACAAATGCTCAAGACCAAGTATGCCAAAGAGACCACCACTATTTGTCCGTATTGTGCGGTCGGATGCGGTGCCATTGTACATACCAGCAACAAAGGCGACGGCCGTGTAATGAACATTGAGGGTGATCCGGACCATGTGATCAACCGTGGCTCGCTGTGCAGTAAAGGCGCAGCCCTGTCCGGACTGGCGGAAAACACAAACAGGCTCCTTGACCCGATGTATAGAGCGCCTTATTCCAACGAGTGGAAGCAGGTGTCGTGGGATTGGGCCATGACGGAGATCGCCAAACGTGTCATGAAGACCCGGGACGCCACTTTTACCCAGAAAAATGGCAAGGGCCAGGTGGTCAACCGAACCACCGGTATTGTCTCTGTCGGAAGCGCTGCCTTAGACAACGAAGAATGCTGGATTTACCAGGCCCTTATGCGGGCCTTGGGCCTTGTCTATATCGAACATCAGGCCCGTATCTGACACAGCGCCACTGTCGCGGCTCTGGCAGAGTCGTTCGGACGAGGTGCAATGACAAACCACTGGATCGACATCGGCAACAGCGACTGTATTCTTGTCATGGGAAGCAATGCTGCCGAGTGCCATCCGATCTCGTTCAAGTACGTGGTCAATGCCATGAAAGAAGGGGCCAAGCTCATTAGTGTCGACCCCAGGTTTACCAGGACCTCCTCAAAGGCGGATATATATGCGCCCTTGCGCTCGGGGACAGATATTGCCTTTCTGGGCGGAATGATCAAGTACATCCTGGACAACAAGCTCTACAATAAGGAGTATGTCCGTTCTTATACGAATGCTCCTTTTATCGTTGGGAAGGCTTTTGGCTCTGGCATTAAAGACGGACTATTCGCAGGATACAACAAAAAGATCCGTTCCTACGACAAGAGCAAGTGGGCCTTTGAGATGGACAAGAACGGAGTCCCGAAAATGGATCGGAGCCTGAAGGATTCCCAATGCGTGTTTCAACTGTTGAAGGAACATTACAGCCGGTACGACACCGAGCTGGTTTCCAAGATCACGGGAACTCCGGAAGCCGACCTGAAGAAAGTCTATAAGACCTATGCAGCCACCGGCGCAACCGGCAAGGCGGCTACCATCATGTATGCCATGGGCTGGACCCAGCACACAGTGGGCACCCAGAACATCCGCGCCATGGCCATCATTCAACTGCTCCTGGGCAACATGGGGGTTGCTGGCGGAGGAGTGAATGCGCTTCGGGGTGAGTCCAATGTCCAGGGTTCTACGGACCACTGCCTGCTGTGGCACATTTGGCCCGGGTATCTCAAGACTCCGAGGGCCTCGAACGTGTCTTTGGCGGCCTATAATGAAAAGTGGACACCCAAGAGCAATGATCCTTTGAGTGCCAACTGGTGGCAGAACTATCCGAAGTATTCGGTGAGCATGTTAAAATCGTTTTTTGGTGAAAATGCCGCACCTGATAACGACTTTGGATATGACTGGCTGCCCAAGGTGGACGACGGCAAAGCTTACTCGTGGCTTGACCTCTTTGATGAGATGTACAAGGGGACGGTGAGCGGCTTCTTTGCCTGGGGGCAAAACCCCGCGTGCAGCGGCGCTAACGCCGGCAAGAACCGCAAGGCCATGGCCAATCTGGATTGGATGGTCAATGTCAATCTCTTTGATAATGAGACCGGTTCGTTTTGGCACGGACCCGGGATGGACCCCAAGTCCATTAAAACAGAGGTCTTCATGCTTCCGGCCTGTGCGTCCGTCGAAAAGGAAGGCAGCATCACCAACAGCGGTCGTTGGATGCAGTGGCGATACCAGGGGCCAAAGCCCCTTGGCAACAGCAGGTCTGACGGCGACATGATGATGGAGCTTGGGTTCAAACTCAAAGAGCTTTATAAGAAGGGCGGCACGTTTCCCGAACCCATATTGAACCTCAAGTGGGACTACGTGACAGACGGCATGTATGATTCTCACAAGGTGGCCAAGGAGATCAACGGATATTTCCTGAAAGATGTAACCATCAAGGGACAGTTGTATAAGAAGGGAACCCTGGTACCCAGCTTTGCTTTCTTGCAGGCTGACGGCTCCACCTCTTCAGGGAACTGGCTTTACTGCAACAGTTACACGGAAAAGGGAAACATGGCTGCCCGGAGAAGCCAGGAAGATGCTGTAAACAAGATAGGGCTCTATCCAGCCTTTTCCTGGTGCTGGCCGGTAAATCGCAGAATCATCTACAACCGCGCCTCCGTCGACCTTAAGGGAGAACCGTGGGATAAGAAGGACTGGGTGATCCGGTGGAACGGGGAAAAATGGATCGGCGACGTGCCCGACGGCGGCTGGCCGCCTTTAGAGAGCCTGGAAAACCCCAACCCCAAGAGTAAGTGGGCTTTTATCATGAGGAAACACGGACACGCCCAGATTTTTGGCCCCGGCCTCGCAGACGGTCCATTCCCGGAACACTACGAACCGCTTGAGTGTCCGGTTGAAAAGAATCTTATGAACAAGCAGAGGATGAGTCCCACAGCCCCAGTCTACGGAACTGAGGCAGATGCGTACGCAACCTGCGATCCGAGATATCCCTTTGTGGGCACTACTTACCGCGTCGTGGAGCACTGGCAGACCGGTCTTCTGACCAGACCGCAGCCTTGGCTCCTTGAGATGCAGCCGCAGGTATTTGTGGAGATGAGCGAGGAGTTGGCAAAACTAAAGGGGATCAAGAACGGTGAGCGTGTATTGGCCACGTCCGCTCGTGGTTCCCTGGAGTGCACCGCGATCGTGACCAAGCGGTTCAAGCCTTTTAATATTGCAGGAAACACGGTTCATCAGGTGGGCTTCCCGTGGTGTTTTGGCTGGCGCTGGCCGGAAAATGGCAAGGAGGAAAGCGCCAATCTCTTGACGCCTTCAACCGGGGATCCGAATACAAGAATCCCTGAGACCAAGGCCTTTATGTGCAATGTATCTAAAATATAGAAGGAGGTGATCTGAATGCCAGGCAAATCTTTTTTTGTGGATACTTCACTGTGTACGGCGTGCAGGGGCTGCCAGGTCGCGTGCAAACAGTGGCACGGCCTGCCTGCAGAAATAACAATGAACCGTGGAACCTACCAAAACCCGGCGGATCTCTCCTTTGTGACATACAAACTTGTGAGGTTCGAAGAGGTGGTAGTGGACGGCAAGCTCAAGTGGCTCTTCTTTCCGGATCAGTGCCGGCACTGCTTGGAGCCGCCTTGTAAGATGACAGCCGATGATCCTAAAGCGATCTTCCAAGATCCGGCAACGGGGGCCGTAATCTACACGGCTAACACCAAACAACTCGACAGCGAGGCTGTTATCGACTCGTGTCCGTATAACATCCCCCGAGCAGCCAAGGATGGAACCCTGGCCAAGTGCGACATGTGTATCGACCGGGTGGAAAACGGGCTCGAGCCGGCCTGTGTGAAGACCTGCCCCACAGGGGCCATGAATTTTGGCGACCGGGAAGAGATCCTTGCGATGGCCAAGAAGCGTTTGTCAGTGGTGAAGAAGACGCAACCAAAGGCTCAACTTTTGGACTCTGATGACATTCGCGTCATTTATTTGGTCACTGAAACGCCGAACCTCTACTATAAGTTTGCTGTAGCCTCAAATTCGGCCTTTGACATATCAAGGGCGGTGGCTCTGAAGAGGCTTTTCAGGCCATTGAGCAGTTTGGCAGCAAACGTGTGAACGGCAAGGGCTTTTGACCAATAACCAAGAAGGGGAGAGGATCACTTGATCTTCTCCCCTTTTTGTGCTATGTCAAACTTGAAATAATAGGTGATATGGTATGCTTGCAAAAGGATTAATGACCGCCGACAAAATTAAGCAGGCTGCAGCTGCTGTAAAGGCTTTGCGGCCTGCCTACGAAGGGCTCCTCGATTTTTATGAGAAACTTTTTTTGGCCCAGGAGGCCTCAAAGGAACAGACCCACACGGAACCTATCGATATTGCCGAAGATCTTCTTTCAGTCAAACAAGAAGAAAAGTTCCCCTTGATCAACATGGCGGATTTTACTGTGGACATAAAGGCCTCCGAAGTATTGTTGAGGAAGATTTGCCGGTTTGCTCTTGACGCAAATGAGGTGTTGGCTGATGCTGGGCCGAAGATTGCAGATGCCCTGGACAAGGAAATGCTGGATTCTTCAGCCCTGTTTTCAAGCATCCTCAAGGAAGATGATACCTATCTGGACGATGTGGCAAGACGACTTCATGTGGACAAAAGAATCCTTACCTTTGCAGCTTACAGCAGCATCAAGCCCTCCCTTTGTATTTGTGCTGAACAGCTGGCCGCATATCTTGACCAGGAGGCTACTTGGGAAAAGGGGTACTGTCCTATTTGCGGGAGCCCGCCGGCCCTGTCCATACTTCAGGGGGAAGGAGGGGAACGACACCTTCTTTGTAGCTTCTGTGGCCACGAGTGGCGGACATATAGGATATACTGTCCGTTCTGCGAAAACAGGGATCAAAAGACATTGCACTATTTTTTTGGCGAACAGGAAAAAGACTACCGCGTAGACGTGTGTGATAAGTGCAAGAAGTATATCAAGACGATCGATGTGAGGCAGATGAAGCACCCTGTGTATCCTTTCATAGAGCAGATTTGCACTTTACACCTCGATATGATGGCCCAAGAGCAAGGCCTTGAAAGCGGCATTCCCCTATGGCTCCAAACATAGATAATTACAACCGCAGGATCACCTACCTCAGGGTCTCAGTCACAGACAGATGTAACCTGCGCTGCATGTACTGCCTGCCTGTAAAAGACCTGAAGCTCATGAATCACAGAGACATCCTGAGCTACGAAGAGATCCTGACTGTTATTCAGGCGGCAGCTGAGGTGGGCATTAAGAAAGTGCGTCTCACAGGCGGGGAACCCTTGGTCCGCAAAAACTTTGTGCACCTTGTCTCGTCTGTGTGCCGGATAACCGGTCTCGAAGATGTGAGCATTACCACAAATGGTGTGCTTTTATCTGAAAAGGCCCAGGAGGTCTTTGATGCCGGTGTTCATCGTATCAATGTAAGCCTGGATACGCTGAACGCTGCGAAATATGCCGAGATTACTGGGCGTGATTGCTTTGATAATGTTTGGGAAGGGCTTCAAACGGCTGAAGCCGTGGGGTTTTCTCCTATCAAGGTAAATGTGGTAGCCATGAAGGGCATAAATGATGACGAAGTCCTCCGGTTCGGCAAGCTCTCTGTGCAGAGGCCGTATCACGTTCGTTTCATCGAGTATATGCCTGTGGGACACGATAGCCTGTGGGGACCCGAGAAATACATCTCTTCAGATGAGATCAGATCCAATCTGGAGTCCCTCGGTCGTCTCCAGCAGATACCCCGTCTTTCAGGGGACGGGCCTGCCAAGCGGTATCGCTTTGAATCAGCCAAGGGTGAAATAGGTTTTATCAGCGCCATGAGCCGCCATTTTTGTCCTTCCTGTAACAGGCTCAGGCTTACTGCTGACGGTAGACTCCGGCCCTGCCTCTTTGCCGATGACGAGGTGGACATCCTCGGCCCCCTCAGAAAAGGATGCGGCTCAGAAGATCTTAAGGCACTGTTTCGACAAGCCATTGCCAGGAAACCCAAGGAGCATCATGCCGACGCTGGAAAGGGGGGCATACGCCCCATGTCAGCCATTGGAGGATAGAACGGTTTATGGAATGTCCTGATTGCCATTGTGAGTTGCCATCCAGAGAATGCACGCAGTGTGGCGAAAATATCCCTGTTTTCGGCAAGTTCTGCTGCTACTGCGGATCAGCCGTTCCAGAACCCAATAGCACAGAGCCCGTTGAAGATGGAATCGACTTTTCCAAGCGTGTCCTGTGTAGTGACGGCAGTTGCATAGGCGTCATCAACAAACACGGCGTTTGCAGTGAATGTGGAAAGCCTTACACGGGAGAGGTGGAGCAAGCATAGATTTGAGACTAATGTAGGAGCCCGCATAAAATCGCGGAGCGATTCTATTCTATATGTACGAACTAAAGGTCATCACCCACTTTTCTGCTGCCCACCAGCTCAAGGATTTTCATGGTGCGTGTGAAGATCTGCACGGCCATAACTGGAAGGTCGAAGTCTATGTTACCTCAAATTACCTGGACAAAGCAGGTGTGGCCATCGACTTCAGAAGCCTTAAGAAACATGTGAATACCGTCTTGGGAACACTGGATCATAAGTTTCTGAACGACCTTGCTCCTTTCAAGAACCAGAACCCCTCGTCAGAAAACATCGCCCGATATGTGGCCGTGCAACTGTCTTTATCTCTGGAAGGCCAAGATGTGAAGGTGAGCCGTGTCACTGCATGGGAGTCTGAATCAGCCTGCGCCACATACTATCCGTAACGTTCTCTACCCCAAGCCGTCCTTGAACGTCTGCCAGTTGATCAGCATGTCAGCCATGCCATGGTAGATCAAGCGGGTCTCCGGAGTCAAGCAGCCCAGCCTTTTTATGGTCTCCTTTGCCAGTCTTTGAAGCTCCTCAATCTTCTTGTCAGCCTCCCGAATATCATCACTGACATCTGCCCCAGCTTCGAGTTTCTGCTTGAACCTCTCAGGCCAAGCCTTGGCATTTGAAAGGTCTTCGAGGAGCTGCCTAATGGGATCATCTACGGAGATCATACAACACAGCATAATTTAAGCTGAAAATCCGGTCAATTTCCTCAGAACAGACAAACATTTATCAAGCCTGGTCGCAACCTTCTGGAGCGAATTGTTGGATTTGGATATTCCAAGTAGCAAAAATATAAGTATGACCCGTTTTCATTGAAGATCCCAACTGTCGGATAGATCCGCTTAACCCATCACCTTTTTGATGATGGATTTCACAGCGCCTTCATAACGCCTTACGATCATGACGGGAGTCTTTGAGTAACGCGCAACTTTCTCGGGAATCTCGCCGAACAGGACACCGGAGAACACACCTTCTCTGGATGCTCCCAAGACGATCAAGTCGTAATCTGCCGCTATCTTTATCAACGATGTGGCAACTCTTTTACCCTCGACAAGACGCATCTCTGTCTTATCCGCTAGACCTGCCAGGCGAATAGTCTTCTGAATCCACTGGTATGCCATTTCGCGTTTATGTTCGTCGGCATCGGGACTTACCACATAACAAGATGTGACATCGTATCCGTAGGCATCACGATATATTCCAACATATTCAGCAGCAAGCGTAGCATGCGGGCCACCGGCCGTGGGGATCAATATGCGCTGAATCGGACGGTCTCCCATCAGCTTGACGGCAATCAAATCACAGGGCGCGTGTCGGATTGCTTTATCCATCACTTCTCCCATAATCCGATCCCGCGTTGTTGAATAGCCTTTCCAGCCCATAAGAACCAGCGTCGCCTTTTCTGCTATGGCCGCATGAACGATGCCGTCCCAGGTCTGATGCGCAATGCGGATTGCTGAACGGGTTTCCACTCCCTGTTCTTTACCGTATTGGATCGCCTTTCTCAAAAGCGGAGTTTTGTGGTGGACAAATCTCATGCCTTCATGAGGAGGAATGTTGATCGGAATATCGATCACGCCGAGCACGACAATTTCACCCTGATACACCTTTGCGATCGGCACGGCCAATCTCATCAATGGTACGACATGGTCTGGGTTATGAAGCGGAACTAGAATGCGATAAGAATAAGTACTTGCACTCTTGGGCTGCTGAACTTCCAGCACTTGCGGCATATCCACAGCCGTAACCTTCTCAAAGTAAATGAAATAGACAAATAATCCCCCAATGATCCACGCGATTGCTATGTACCAGGCCCTTTGATCGAAATTGAACTGGTAGATCGCCAAAAACATATTGAGTATGATCGCCGCGATTGGAGTTACCGGATACAAAGGAACGCGGAACCCTCCTTTGAGCTCGGGAAACTTGCGGCGAAGCGCAATGAGAGACAGGTTAACCAGGGTAAATGCGAGCAGGAACATGACACTGGCCGCAGACCCGATGACTTGAATCGGAAAAAGCAATGCCATAACGAGCACAATGGCCCCTGTAACCCCAATAGCAATGTGTGGAGTTCGACGTTTTGAATGGATCGCACTGAGGCTCAGCGGCAGCATCTTGTCGCGACTCATGGAAAAAGCTACCCGGGACGAGGCCAGAATCGTTGCGTTCAACGCCGAAACTGTGGAAAGCAGACCGCCGAAGATGATGAGTGCAACCCCCAAGGACGGCATGAAACTTTCAGCGGCCTTGGCGATGGCGGTTTCCTGGTAGCGTCCGAGAAATTCCCATGATGTGCCCGACTCCGGTTGAATTGCGCCGATACAGACAAGCACGATCATAAGGTAGATGAACACGGTGACGATTAGTGAGATCAACGTGGCCCTGGGAATGGTTTTTTCAGGCGCCTTTATCTCTTCGGCGACGGTAGCAATCAGGTCATAGCCTTCAAAGGCGATGAATGTTAGCCCCATAGCGATAACAACGCCGCCGACACGTTTCGGCATAAAAGGGGTGAAATTGGTCAGCGCAACACCCGGAACGTCAAATATCCGCTTCAGTCCAAACAGTATAAAGATACCCAGAATAATAATCTTGGCCATGGTTATTATGTTTTCAACACTACCGGTCAAAGCCGTGCCCCTCATGTTGATGAGAATGAAAACAACGCTGACCACTGCTGTTATCATCAGTGCAGGGGCTTGGTGACCCGCGAGGTCAAAAACAGAATTGGCGATGGGAGAAAAATAGCTTTGAATGAATTCCCAGAAATAGCTGCCAAACCCGAGGGCATAGAGCGCACACGCAATGATGTAGCAAAACCACAGCATCCAACCAGCGGCGAATCCTGCCGGACCTGGAAACGCCTTTGCGATATAGGAATAGCCGCCTCCCGATTTTGGGTAGACCGAAGCCAGTTCCGCGTATGAGAATGCTGTCAGCAAGGTTACCAGACCGTTGAGGGCAAACGCCACAAGAGCGGCAGGGCCCGCTTCGCCGGCTGCGATGCCTGTGAGCACAAAAATTCCGGCGCCGATCATGGCGCCGATGCCAATCATGGTCGCATCGAACAGGCCGAGGTTTCGGGCAAAAGATACCTCAACCTCTTCAGCTGAATTTTTTATCGGTGTCTGCATCGGTTTCTATCCCATTTTCTAAATCGGACAAATCCGCTCGCAAAAACCAGCGCCTCTGCATTTTTCTTTATCGGCTACGATCTTCAAGAACCTGTCTTCATACAAACCATTATTGGACGGCAGTTTTTGGTTATGATCTTACAGTCTTTCAATTACCCTTTTCAGTCTGGATTGCACTTGCTGAGCTATATTTTTTAGGTCTGGATTGTCAATGGCTTGCATAGAGGCAACGGGATCAACTGCTGCAACCTCTATTCTGTTAGGTTCAACCTCTTGAACAACGACATTGCATGGCAGCATAGTTCCTATTTTATTTTCCGTTTGGAGAGCTTTATACGCAAAGGGTGGATTGCAGGCTCCGAGTATCCGATATTTATTGAATTCCACGTCCAATTTCTTTTTTAATGTGCTTTTAACGTCAATATCCGTGAGAATTCCAAATCCTTCCTTTTTCAATTCTTCAGTAAGTTTTGAAATGGCGTCATCGAACGGCATGGTAATTGTCTTGCTGAAATAATACGTCATGATATTCCTCCTCAGATTTGCTCTTTTTACCATACAACCTCGGCATGAGTGGGATGCGAAAGCCAAGCGATGATGGGGGGCCCGGCTTTTGCGGATCTACCTTCATGCCGTTAAACGGCATCCTCCAGGCTACCTCGTGCGATTCTTACAAATCATGGCCTTCTTTTGCGCTTGATTGGCGAAGCGTTTCCTCCAGGACGGGGAGCTTTTTGATGGTCTCGCGGTCAACCCCTTCGCTCTGCGGTGCCGAATCTTTATCCGATGATGTCATTACTATTAACGTATCGCAACAACTTCAACTTTATCAAGTGTTTCTAATTCGCAGTCGTTCGCTACGGCTAAGCTGCTCATTTAAGCGGATGAAGACTGAAATAAGCTGCTGATAGGCCGCAAGAATGCCTGTCAGCTTGATTGAATGGTTAGCTCTTTTTTGTTATCGCTACTATTTAGATCTACAGATTTTTCTATATCATCCTCAAAGGCAAGCAGATAAATGATGGACCACTTGGGCTTAGGATCAATCCGCTGTTCTTCACAAAAAACATGGACCTTCCCTTTGAGATCAATGGCAAAAAGCGGAACAGCACGTTGCTTATGCTTTGCAAGAAACTCATTGAATCCGAAATGTTGCGTAAATCTCGTGGTGCGAATTCTCCCGCCCTGCGACAGCGCTGAGGCCATATAAGCATATGTCACCTTACTTCCAAAAAGTATTTTGCCTTGTCTTTGAGCTGGCAGTCTTGCCCTGTCCGACAGCTTTTCCTGTGGTTTGGACTGAATGGTAAACACGTTGTTTCGACCGACTTCCATCCTGTAATGCATGGCCGCAGCTACATTGACACTCTCGTGAGGAGAAAGAGCCAGCACGCGGCCGATGCCTATAAGGTCCAGGTGGCGGTCGGCATGTTCTGAAATTGGATTGCCGAAATAAGCACGCAATCCATCTGTTTTCGCCTTGGAGATCTCATCCCATCCGCTATCGGCGAGCAAAACGCTTATACCGTTTTGAACCAAAGCCTTAGCAATAGCTCGGGCCACAAAGTTTGCACCAATCATAAGAAATCCCTTTGGTTCAGGCTCGGCAACTTTCAACCAACGAGCAATGGGGCGTGCCGTAGTGCTTTGCAGAACAACCGTAGCGATAATAACAAAAAAGGTGAGAGGGACAAGAAGTTTGGCGTCAGAGAATCCTGCTTTTTCGAGCTGAACAGTGAACAGAGCCGATATCGCGGCTGCGACGATGCCGCGTGGAGCGATCCAAGCGAGCATGTGGCGTTCAGGCCACGTTAATTTCGACCTCACAGAAGACACCATCACATTTAGTGGGCGAGCGAGAAACTGGATAGCGATAAATAGCAATACAGCGCGCCAACCCAGGTCTTTTAGGGAGTAAATGTCAAGACGTGCTGCCAACATAATAAAGAGCAGAGAAATTAATAGGATGCTTATGCTCTCCTTGAAATCAAGGATTTCTTCTACATCCACGCCTCTCATGTTTGCCAGCCAAACCCCCATAACCGTCACCGTTACGAGACCAGATTCAGGTTGCAGTAAATTTGATGCAATAAACGAGGCAATAACGACTGTCAGCGCAGCAACGTTATGCAGAAACTCCGGTAACCAGTGATATCTTATTGTGAGACCAAAAAGATATCCGCTACATGCGCCTATTATCGCCCCTACAGAAACCAGTTTACCGAATGTCAACATGGTGTGGCTCAATGCATTCTGTCCACCTCCGGATATGATAAACTCATAGACCAGGACCGCCAACGACGCACCAATTGGATCAATAACAATACCCTCCCACCGAAGGATATTTGAAACTGCCGACGTTGGGCGGATGGTGCGCAGCATAGGCACGATAACTGTAGGCCCACTCACCACCGTTATCGCTCCGAAGAGAAGGGATATTTCCCAAGACAATCCAACAGCATATCGTGCTGCCAAGGCGGTGATGAACCACGTAACCGCCATGCCAAAAGAGACCATGTTCCGGACAACGGTCTCCAATCCAACTATATCCTTGAATCTGAGAGTTAGACTTCCTTCAAAGAGAATTACGGCAACAGAAAGAGATACAAAAGGGAAAAATAGATTTCCCAAAAGTTTTTCAGGCTTCATAAGGCCTAAGATCGCGCCCGCCACAATCCCTGTGAAAAGCAAAAAAATGATAGCTGGCAGTTTGACCCGCCAAGCTATCCATTGGCATAAAGTACAGGCTACAAGTGTACCTGCTATAATTGGCAGAACGTTTTCATACACAACAAGATTACTCCTAACACCTGGCTTCTGAAGTAAAGCCTCACGGCCGCCCCCGTCCCACATACCAATGGGCCTAATGATCAAGTACCACAACGCTTCGGTTGATTCTTCTGGTCTATATAGCCCGTTGGTTTTCGCTTCGATTGGCGTTGCCGCTTACCCAAGAGGAAAAGGGGTCATCTTTGGAACCGCGGCATCTCGAAATTCTTACAGGCAATCAAGTAACGATAGCCGTATTCAATGACAGGCTCCTTTCGCTGATTGGTAATCTTGCACCTGATTGCCGCAAACCCACGGTCCGGTTTACTAGATGATCTTTGTAGCTCCGTCCACCAGGCTTCTACCGAAAGAACGTCACCCGGACGCACCGGATTGAACATTTTGACCTCATGCATGCCGACACCGCTAAGAATTGCCACATTGCCCTGCGCTTCTACGACTGCGCGAGTACAGGCCGAGAGGGTATGAAGTGAAGACGCAACCAGCCCTCCAAAAAACGATTCACCCGCTGCTTTCTCATCAATATGGAATATTTGTGGATCAAATTTTTTTGCAAAATCGATAATAGTCTCTCGCGTCATTACCACAGGCTGACAATGAAGATGTTCGCCATCCCTTAGATCTTCGAAATATCTCCTTTGCATTTGCAATTTTTCCTCGAATTAGATGCAAACGACTGGCATGAGGGGCGCGGCGGCTTTGGCCGCATCCCTTCTTGATGCCTTTGTTATGCCTGCGGTTTTACTGCTTCAATAGTTGCCGAAACCACATAGTCCTCGATCTTGCTTCCCGGCATCCAGTCACGGATAAATGTCTTACTTTCAGCTTTTGGTTTGATCCGAATCTTCTCGAAGCCGGCTCGATCCAACATGGATTCGACCTCTTCGATAGAAGATGCACCTGCTATGCATCCAGTGTGGAAGGCCATATCATTTTTTAAGTTATCTGGCAGTTCAGCGGTGGCAACAACATCGGAAATTGCCAGCCGCCCACCCGGCTTTAGTACGCGGAAAGCCTCACTAAATACCTTCTCTTTCTGAGGAGATAGATTGATCACACAATTCGAAATGATGACGTCCACAATTCCATCGGCAACCGGAAGGTTTTCCAACTCTCCCAAGCGAAAATCGACATTCCCAAAGCCTGCCTTCTCCGCATTCCGGCGGGACTTGGTGATCATCTCCGGCGTCATGTCCACCCCTATAACCTGTCCTCTGTCCCCGACGGCCCGCGCTGCAAGGAAACAGTCGAACCCTCCGCCACTACCCAGGTCGAGCACCGTTTCGCCGGGCTGCAAAGATGCTATAGCTTGCGGATTGCCGCACCCAAGCCCCATGTTCGCTCCCTCCGGAACAGCCGCCACATCTTCACCGGAGTAACCCAGGCCAAGCGAAATGTCCTTTGCCGTCATCTCATTGGACGTTACGCAGCACGATGAGGAAGAGCAACCGCATCCTGAACGCCCTGAAATGGCAATCTTTCCGTAACTCTCCCTAACCGCACTACGAATCTCGTCATTCTTTTGCTTCTTCATGTGAACCTCCTCTATAGGGTTTATGAGCACCACTCACCCTATAGACGGGAAAAAGCGTAAAAGGACGCACATCGGCGGCCAATGATTAACAAGCATCACAAGCCTTGTCTTTTCGTTCGTAATCACAGAGCCGCCCCTTATGGTCGAACTCAAGACGGCAGCAGTCAGCCAGCATTCCTTTCAACAGGGCGCGTCCGCGTTGTACCCGTGATTTGGCGGCAGAAAGAGATATTCCTTGCACCCGGGCAACTTCCTTCTGCTTCAGCCCCTGTAATTCTGACAAAATGACTGTTTCGCGATATATATCTGGCAGCAATTGTATCATTGGTTGCAGACATGCCGACAAATCCTGAACAGCTTTTTCACTGGAATCAGACTCGGGATGTGTCAACCACCCAGGAATATCGACCATTGGTTTGTGCAAACGAAAATAGTCGATGATAGCGTTTCGCGTGATCTGGTAGAGCCAGCTTTGCAGCTTCGCCACATCCTTCAGGGAAGGCAAGGCGGTATGCGTTTTCAAGAATACATTCTGAAGGATGTCATCAGTCGCCGTGTCATTGGAAATTCTGCTTTTGATAAAAACGCGAAGCCTTGAATAATATTCAAGCCACACTTTTTCTGATGTGTTCATCTAATTCCCTTGGGCATAATGCCCATGCTTATGTTGTGCAGTTTTTTCTTAAAATGCAACCAATTGTCCGTTCTTGCCAGCTACTAGACTTGATGTAAATGCCTTAACAAGTAAAGGGTTAGCCACAAATGGCGGCAAACCCAAGGAACCAATAACTTGTTTACAAAGCTCCATACCGGTCTGCTTGTTTTCTTCATGGGTACTTAAGACGATGTTATGAATTTTTTGCAAATAGATCATGCCTGATTCTATTCTTTGTTTTATTTGATCTTTCCCTCGAATCGGAGCCTCCCAAGATGAAAGTAATATTTCTATGTTTTTCAACTCTGTCATTTTATTAATTGAGGCTGCGCAAGCTGCAATATCATCGTAGAGAGGAAGGTCTCCAGGCACCGGCAGGGCATCCCCGGAAAAGAGGACTTTCTCTTCTTCAATAAATAGAGATATAGACCCAACAGAATGACCAGGCGTATGTATTACGTTGCACTGTATGACCTCTTCTATTTCGAGAAGATCTCCGTCTTGAAGCAGACCGTCCACCGGGGTCGAACCACTGACCAAGCCATCAAAACCCGGAAGCGGTCTCTCTCGTTTCTGTCTCTGAACATCCTCAACCCAATCTCTTTCAGCGGGATGACAAAGAACCCCACAGCCTGTAGCTTCTTTAATGATTCGAGCAGAGCCAATATGGTCAGGGTGAGAGTGAGAAAGAATTAACGTAGATATCTCATGAGGATCCCTATCATTTTTCCTAATATAATCAAAAATAATAGATTCAGCTCCTGAAACGCCGCTGTCGATTAGAGTAATCCCTTTACCAAAAATTAGGTATGCAAAGACTAATCGGTCAACTTGTATTTCAGGTGTGACCGGGACTTTGAAAGGAATTTCAAGTGCATGAATAGATTCTGTAACTTTCATATCTTATCCTTTTTATATCTAACAGTCGCCCACAATCACCTGGCAGCGGAAGCCGCAGGCTGTGGCTGATCACGTGAATTGTGATGTTCGATGAGTTTTAGCTGATTAAGGAGCTATTAATTTTACACTTGGGAAGTATGATTGATATCTTGAAACATCCCTGGTTAACAGATCTAAATTTAGTACCGCTGCTTGTGCACCAATAAAAAAATCCGGCAACGGGGTCTTTTTCATCCCTTTTCTTTTCTTATACTTAAGGAAAACCTTTCCAGCCAAAAAAAGCGCTTCTTTCGGGATTTCCAATAGTTGTAAGCCGGCCTTGCCAATTGCAGCCTCTAATTCCTCTATTAACTTAAAACCAATTGATATTTCAGAATAAATTATTGAATTAATGTATAATGACGTGGAATAACTATATTCCTCTAATCTGGATTCTGACCAATCAGCCCAATGCTGGTCATTGAGAAAAACATCAAGTACGACATTCGAATCAACTAGAACCCCTTTCATTTGTCTCCTCTTGTCAAGGCCATAATTTCATCCGTTGTCATTTTAACGTTGGCCACACCCCTTAATTTTCTGAATTTATAATGTTTCTTAGGTCTACCTGTTCTTTTTACTAAATAAATCCGGCCTTTCTCTTCAAAAAAATCGATTTCAGCGGCAGGAGTGATTCCAAGTTTTTCTCGAATTTCCTGGGGAATAGTGACTTGCCCTTTTGTAGTAACCCTCATGATTGTACCTCCAGTAATATGTAATACTAGTAATAGTAATACTAGCATTAACGTTTGTCAACCATGAATATCCCTATCGTTCAGAGTAACCAGCGGCACCCAGACCCTTGCCCGTCAGGCCGCCCCGTTTATCGCCGTCTGGTTGACCCTGTTGTTAGAGCATTTTTTGCATCCAAACCGTATCGAATTCCTGGCCCTTTTTCTTCCCCACCTTTCTGAACCTGCCACATTCGATGAAACCATTCTTTTGGTGGAATTTGATACTTTTGGGATTAAGAGAAGATATGTTGGCCAAAATGTTCGTAATACCTTTTTCAATTGCACCATTTTCAAGAAAGCCAAGCAACATTTTTCCCAGTCCTTTTCCCGTATAGTCTGGATGAATAAAATATGTCACTTCTGCCGTTCGTGAAAATGTCGGCATGGGATTATGTGTCCGCAGCATTCCAAAACCAAGAATTTTCCCGCTTTGATCTTTTATAGTTCCCATTGGAAAACCACTCGCCATTTGCAGTAGCATATCAAATGCCTGATAAGAAAATTTGTCTTCAGGGTAAGCCGCAAAGGAATTTTCTATGTAATGGTTGAATATGTCCATTATTGCTTCGCGGTCTTCATTTGAAATTGGACTGATTGAATATTCCATTATGTTTCCTTCCTTCCTCTATCGGTGGGCATCAGTGGGCACATGCTCTTTGCGATCCACTGATGCCCTGGTTCGGATTCTTCAATCATTTTTCTGTCAGGATATGGATTGCTTTTTCCAATGCCTTGTTGAAATCAACGGGACGATCCATCATCAGGAAATGATCTGCTTCCTTCAGAACAATGGCATCGAAAGAAAACATATGCCTGCGGTTTGCTTCATAATTGACGGGCCACAGGCCTCCATTTACAGTGACGACTGGAATTCGTATGTTTTCAAATACCTTTGCTGCTTCACCGGTGATATATTGGGTCATCATTTCATTCATAGCGCTTAAGGCAACGCCGGGCGGCGCAGCTGACATATCTGAGAGTATCCATTCGCGAAGCTGTGGATCAGTGTCGGGTGCTATCATCTCACTCACAAACTGCCGGCTTCCAGTTTGGAAGTTTTTCTCCAAGGGGGCGATCATCTTTTTGAGTTCTGAGCGAGTCATCGGGTACTCTATGTTTTCAAGGGTATCTATGCCGATTAGTCCAATGACGCGACGAGGCATTAGGCGAGCCGCTTCTGCAATCACCGAGCCGCCCATGGAATGACCTATAAGAATAACGTTATGACTGCCCGTTGATTCTGTTACTGCCCGGACATCTTCTCCGAAAGAGGCCATGGTATACCTTTTGCGGGACATTCCTGAATGGCCGTGGCCTGCAAGATCAAGAACGACAATACGGTATCTTTTGGAAAATACTGGCACTTGGGCACGCCAATAGCGGGCATCGCAACACCAACCATGCACAAATACAAGAGTCGGTTCTCCTACGCCGAAGATTTCATATGAGATTGGTATGCCGTCTTTTGAAAAGACAACTTGGGGCCATTGCGCCTCTGCCGGTGTATATCCAAAAGCTGAAATCAGCAACACCAAGCAGGCAACCAGGCTCACAAAATGTCTTGTATCCGGTTTGAATAGCATTCTCCCATTTCGCCGAAATATTTCTTTATTGACGTTCATTATCTCCTTCCTCTTTTAGCCGAAAACGCTTCCTTCACCGGCGTGAACGAAGCGCAGCGGAGTTCCCGTCCGAGTGCAAGGAGTTGTTGTGTGCAGCATATTGAAATGCAGTTCTGCATAGCATCTTCGATTCTTTAATCCAGCCGAGACGCTGTTCCATTGTGCTCGTGACGACCACAGAAAACATCCGTCTATGGAAATTTGTAACGCCGCAAAGATCGAAAATGCATCGCCGCCAGATCGCATCCAAAGGATCGCCGAACGCAGTACGCTCTCTTGTTTCCGGTGTGTTCGATGTATTAATGACGACAGCAGTAGAGGCATTTAACAATCCAATCGGAATACCATCACCTCCATCGCCCTCCTCGAACCGGTAGGCGACGCCCGGACGAAAGACCCTATCTACCCAGCCCTTGAGGATAGCTGGTGGCTGCCCCCACCAGTTCGGGTGTACGATGACGATGCCATCCGCTGAGGAAAGTTCATTGCAATGCACCTCAACTACTTGCTCAATTTTCCCAGACTCCGGAATTTCTTCAGCAGGGAGTAGCGGAGGAAATCCTTCTTCGTAAAGGTCGTGGAACATGACGTCATGGCCGACATTCCGCAGATCCTCCCGAACGGCATGTGCGATCGCATGATTCAGGCTTTTCGAGTCAGGATGTCCAAGAATGATTAAAATTTTCATTACCTCACCCGCACAATCGAGATAGGGAGAAGCCTCTTGACTCCCCTCCTCCCACACCGCCGGGTAAACGGATCACGTACCACGGCGGTTCGGTCAATTGTTCTGCCCTACAGCCCCCAGTTTTTACTATTCTTCGATTGGGGTTGCCGCTCCTTACAGTCGCTCTCGCCTTCGGCTCGCC
>CAZCWQ010000003.1:0-71020 GCA_964502365.1 uncultured Desulfobacterales bacterium
GATGTCAAGAAACGGCCGATATAAGCACTTTTACGAGATGCAGTTTGCTGGTGAGATCAGCGATGCAGAACCAGGGTTGGCAAGCCATGCTGGCTAGACTTTGCGATTTGGGGAGTATTGTGTGGGGGCCGTTGAAAGAAGGAGGACGATGGGAGCAGATTTTCGGAAAATTGTGGCCAAGAACCGCTGGCTAGAGCGGCCGATTTTTGCTTTCGGTAGCGGACGATGCGGATCCACTTTGCTTCGAACTTTGGTAGATAGTCATCCTCAATTACTGACGTGGCCTTTTGAGTTACCTTATTATAGACTTTTTAAAAGAGCAGTTAAAAACAAATATGAGCATGTTAAAGTGAAAGATTTAATGATGTATTTAAAAAAACACGAATCTGTATTTGGTGGTATTGGAAAGACATACGACGGAGATTTAGGTGAAATAAAGTACAATACAAATACTATTGATTTAAGAGTTTTTTATAAAACATTAGAAAATTATTGGTGCGAGAAAGTCAGTCGAAAAGAATTTTTGCAGCTGATTATATATGCATACCAAAAAAGCATAAAGATAAAAGAAAAACCAATGTTCTGGTTCGCAACACTGACAGTTCCAACCTCAGATCCTCTTATAGATTTTCCAAGGTGTAAAGCTGTTATATTGACAAGAAACCCTATAGATACTTATGTGTCTGTAAAACAATTTTATTTCAGAGGCGCAGAATTACAAGGTAGAGATAAATGTTCAGTATATCGTCCTAAAGCTGCAGCTAAAAGGTGTAACTGGGGTCTGTTACAAACAGCAGTATCACCGATAATGAATACTTACATGTGGTTGGAGGAAAATAGAAAAAATAAAAATGTATTGCAGATTAAACTGGAAGATCTTAGAGATAGACCAGAGGAAAATATGCGTATATTCGCAGATTTCTGTGGAATAGAATTTCATCCAATACTTCTAGAGCCTACATTTCTCGGAAATAAACACCATTCCAATTTAAGTTCGGGAAAAAGCAGCGAAGGAAAAATAGTGTCTGTAGAAGAAAGAGAAAGTTACTTAGATGATTTAACGGAATACGAATTCTATTGGGTGTGTCGTCTTTTTGAGCGAATTTCAAAAAACGCTGGCTATCACTTGCCCAAAGGGATACCTACGTTACGTGGATTTAGAAGAATATTTGCTTTTATCAAGCAATTGAAAAATGAATTTCCAAAACGTGGTAAAGATATGGCTTGGAAGGAACAAAGACTAAATAGGGTTGCCGTACGTTTGGGGAGATGGGTGTTCGCGCCAATAGGTTTTTTGGTAAATAGATATATAATGTTGAGCTATGGTGGTTATAAAAAGCTTTTGGTTAGAAAGAGATAGATACAACTAAGAAACCAAAGAAGGAAAACA
Source organism: uncultured Desulfobacterales bacterium (assembly GCA_964502365.1). Taxonomy (GTDB): domain Bacteria; phylum Desulfobacterota; class Desulfobacteria; order Desulfobacterales. The sequence continues at coordinate 1,391 of CAZCWQ010000003.1, forward strand.
AACTGATGAAAGTGCTCGTATCGACATCAACTTTTGGTCAATACGATGATGGACCCTTGAAAAGATTGGCCAAAGAAGGTTATGAAGTTGAAGAAAATCCTTACCGGAGAAAATTATCGAGTGAAGAGTGCCTTTTGCATTACCGGGACAAAATTGGCGTGATTGCCGGGACGGAGCCTATCACAGAAGGACTGCTAAGAAATACGGTAGGGCTAAAAGTAATTTCAAGATGCGGGACGGGAATAGACAACGTCGATATAGATGCGGCCAAACGGCTTGGTATAAAAGTGTTTAATACGCCTTATGGTCCGACTCTGGCGGTGGCAGAACTGACGATAGGGCTGATAATAGGCCTTTTGAGACGTGTTGCGGAAATGGATGCAGATTTGCGCAAGGGTGTTTGGGAAAAGAAGATGGGGCATCTTCTGCACGGTAAGAAAATTGGTATTGTAGGGTATGGAAAAATTGGTCAGAAAGTTGGAGAACTCCTAATTCCCTTAGGATGTCAGGTGTGCTTTACAGATGTGGTTGTTCGTAGTTGTCCATTAGGTTGTCGATGTGTGACTTTAAGAGAGGTTCTGAAGGGATGTGACATAGTCAGTTTGCATGTTTCGGGACAATACAAAGATTCATACCTTATTGGAAAAGAAGAAATCGCGAGCATGAAAAAAGGAGCCTGGCTCGTCAATTGTGCCAGAGGTGGCGTGGTGCATGAAGATGCTTTATATGAAGCACTGGAAAAAAAATATTTGGCTGGCGCGGCTATTGATGTTTTCGAAAACGAACCATACAGCGGTAGACTAAAAACGTTGTCAAACGTAATCTTGACCCCTCACATTGGCTCTTATGCTAAAGAAGCACGGGTAGCTATGGAAATGCAGGCTGTGGAGAATCTCTTGAAGGGGCTGACGGGATTGATAGAGGGAGCTCCATGCGACGTATGATACGGCCTTGTCATTCTTTTGAAAAGACCTCGGCCTAGCAACGGCCACTTTGGATACGAAGTGTTGAGCACAGGAATTTAACTTATGAAAAAGGCAGTGGTTTTTGGTGGTTCAGGATTTTTAGGTAGCCACGTTGCAGATGCGCTGACCGAGAGTGGAATAGAGGTAGTCATATACGATCACAAGCCCTCGGAGTTTCTCTCGGAGAGCCAAAGAATGGTTACAGGGTCGATTATGGATGTCGAAGCAGTCAAAGATGTGGTGCAGCAGGCCGCATATGTTTACAATTTTGCTGCCATAGCTGACATTCAAGAGGCAGGTGAGAAGCCCTTGGAGACCATTAAAACCAATATTGTTGGCAACACCAATATCCTTGAGGCCTGTAGAGGGAGCGGTGTGGAAAGGTTCGTCTTTGCCAGTTCGGTGTATGTTTATAGTAACATGGCCACCTTCTATCGAGCCAGCAAGCAAGCCTGTGAACTGATCATAGAGAGCTATCGGGAGAAGTTTGATCTAGATTATACAATATTGCGGTACGGTTCTTTATATGGCCCGAGGGCCAACCATTTCAACTTTATTACTCGCGTTATCAAAGAGGCACTCACAAAGCGGAAGATATCACGAGAAGGAAATGGAGATGAGATTAGGGACTACATCCACGTGAAAGATGCGGCCAGATGTAGCGTTGAAATACTCAATAGCGAATATGTCAACCAGCATGTGATGATTACAGGAACGCAAACCACCCGAGTTAAAGATTTACTGGAAATGATTGCGGAGATGCTGGAGTTCGATGTCGAAATAGAATACTTGCCCAAGAGAGCGGAAGAGCATTATAGAATCACTCCGTATGCGTTCAGACCACAGGTGGCCAAAAAGCTGGTACTTCAAAGCTATCACGATCTTGGGCAGGGCATACTCGATTGCGTCTATGACATATATGCACGTTTAGATCAGGGTTCTACCAACAAAAACAGACACGAATGACACCAAGCCCCCCTTTTTTGATGTTAAGACGTACTCTCATTGGGTGATCAAGTGCCGAGACAAGCCTTGATAACAGGGGCGAATTCCGACATCGGTATCGAGGTGTGTAAACTCTATCTCGCTGACGGATATCGTGTGATCGCTCATTACAGGAATGACGGTTCATCTCTTAAACGACTTCAGAAAGAAACAGAAGGCCGCCTCATTCCCTACCAGGCTGATTTTGCCAATCCTCATGCGGTGGATGAGATCAGGGCTTCAGACTCTGATCTTTTTGGTGCCACAGATGTTCTTGTATACATGGCTGCACTTAGGGAGCCCATTCCCTTGGAAGAGGTTACGTCAGACGACTTACTGCGCCATTTTACGGTTAATGTGATTCCATATGTTTTGTTCATGCAGTGGCTGGGGACGCACATGGCGAAGCGGGGCTGGGGGCGCATTGTTAACATAAGCAGCATAGGGGTGAAGTTTGGCGGTGGTCAGACAACCTTCTGCTATTCGATGACGAAACACGCTGCGGAATTTGTTCCTGCAGTTCACAAGAAATGGGCAGCTTCTAATGTTTTTGTCAATGCTGTGCGGTTAGGTGTAACACAAACACGATATTTCAGGACGATGCCGGAAGAGACTAGAAAGGCTCGTATAGATTTGATTCCCGCCAAACGAATGGCTGAACCTGAGGAAATGGCGAAAATTGTTCACTGGTTGGGCTCTGAATCCAATACTTTCATGACAGGTCAGGTCATCTCACCCTCGGGTGGAGAATAACAGTCCTTTCCCGAGACGACAACTCCAGGAATTTCTGCCTCATGTTTCATGTATGTCAAACCGTGTCGCGAGGCATAGCATCGTGCAAATGAATGGACCACCAAGAGAGGCATTGTGGACAACGTGATCACGACGGTCATTTTCTTTGCCCGAAAAAATAGGAATGAACGCGCAAGCGACAACTGAGACGAGCACGTATAAGAAAGCGGATAGTATTCTGGAGTTTCGTACTAGTGATTCGGCTCGCCAAAGGATTACAGCTCGCATTCGGACCCTTCACGAAAGCCTAAAATCACAACCCGATACTCTTGATCAACGTAAAAAGATTGTCCAAGCCGCCTGCAATGATCTGTTAGGAGTTGCTGAAGGGGCTGAGTTTTGGCTTCGGCCTCATGTGATTGCGGAAATAGATCGACTCGCTGAAGGAGAGTTGGAGCGATATCTGTATTATCGTTATCGTTATGATGTCTATCCTACAAAACGTATTGCTGATGGTTACCCACCTTGCGTTCAAATTGAGCCCACGTCCATATGTAATTTTCGATGTGTATTCTGCTATCAGACAGATCAAACCTTCTCCAACAAAAAGCATGGGTACATGGGCATGATGAGCCTGGAACTATTCAAGAAAATAGTTGATCAATTACAGGGTGAGGTGGAGGCTCTTTCCCTGGCCTCTCGCGGTGAACCGCTGGCATGCCATGATTTTGTGCACATGCTTGAATATCTTTCCGGTAAATTTCTTGCGGTGAAAGTAAACACCAATGCTTCGTTGTTAGATGAAGTAAAAAGCCATGCCATACTGGAGTCCGATATACAAACCCTTGTTTTTTCTGTAGACACTTCTGACGCCGCTTCATACGGCCAGCTCAGAGTGAAAGGCAATTTCGAAAAAACCCTTAAGAATATTGAGCGATTTATTGCCATCAAAGAAAAATCTTACCCTGGCTCTCGTTTGATTACTAGGGTTTCTGGTGTCGCCTATTCCCATAGCCAGGACGCTGAAAAAATGGAAAGATTTTGGGGGAAATTGGTAGATCAGGTGGTGCTCGTTCAATATAACCCTTGGGAGAATGTATATGAATCCCCTGCCAGCGGAGTGGAGAAGGCATGCTCTGATTTATGGCGACGTCTGTTTGTGTGGTGGGATGGACGTATAAATCCATGTGATGTGGATTATAAGTCAACATTGAGTCCTGGATCCATCGAACAAAAATCAATATCAGAGTACTGGCAGGGAGCGCTATATGAAAACATGCGGCAGAAACATCTGAAAGGACTGCGTCACAATATTCGCCCCTGTTTAGGATGTGTTGTCGTGTAGTTCAGTATGGCGTACCTTTTTAGTATATTCCTTCTCGAAAAAAGAGGAGTGGATTAATGATTTGTGCGCTTTTGCTTGGCCGAAAAGGCAGTGTGAGTTTCCCCGGAAAAAATACGACACTAGTTCTGGGCAAACCACTTGCCTGGTATCCCATGCATGCGGCGTTATTGTCGGGAATCGTCGAAAAGGGATTTATGTCAACGGATGACGAAGCCCTTATGGATCTTGCGAAAAAGACTGGTTTTGAGGTGATTGAACGTCCCCCTCACCTTGCCACGAAAGAAGCTCTCGGAGAAGATGCTTTTAAGCATGGCTATGAGGTGATCAAAGAGCGCATTCGGGGAAAACCTGATATTCTTGTATTGCTCTTTTGTAATGCGCCGACACTCACGCCGGATCAAATTCGACAGGGAGTCCGTGTCCTTCAAGAAAATCCAGAATATGATTCAGCCGTGACGGTTTCCCGTTTTAATATGTACAGTCCTTTGCGGGCCCGTAGAATCGGGGAAGATGGTTTGCTTCATCCATTCGTTCCCCTCGAGACGTTGGGTCATTTCGATACGCTCACCTGTGATCGAGACAGCCAAGGTGATGTATGGTTTACTGATGTCGCTCTCAGTGTCATCCGTCCGAGAAATCTCGAAAACCTGGAAGACGGAATGCTTCCACAAAAATGGATGGGACAAAAAATCTATCCTCTTATAAATGACGCCGGTCTTGATGTTGATTATTCGTGGCAACTCGGACAAGTAGAATGGTGGTTGCGAAAGAATGGATTCGGGGAGGATACATAGCCAACGGATGGCTTCATGAAAGAACATGAGATTCGTCCAAAGGAATTGTACAAAGAATACTTGCGCTTGATTGCGCAAGACGCCAGGAAACTGGTGGGGCACGGTAGAAGAGTGCCGTGCCCGGGTTGCGGGAACAGACACACTGTTTTTCTTTTTGAAAAAAGCGGTTTCCCTTACGAGCGATGTGGGAGATGCAATACTTTTTTTTGTAGCCCGAGACCATCCATGGAAGAGATGGTATTTTTTTACAAAAGTACGCCTTCGGCCCGTTATTGGAATGAGGTTTTCTGGCCATATGTAGAGGAAAAACGGAGAGAAGGTGTTTTTGCTCCGAAAGTCAGTCAGATTCTTGCGCATTGCGAGGTACAAAGCATTACCCTAAAGAGAGTGTTGGACATAGGAGCTGGCAACGGTGTATTTCTGGATGAATTTCGAAAACAGCATCCGAATGCTGAATTTCGTGCCATTGATCCGGGAAATAATGCGGTGGCCAAGTGTCGGGAAAAAGGATTTGAGGTGCTCCAGGGAACTGCGGAGGTGATAGATCAATGGCAGGGGTGGGCCGATCTGGTAACCAGCTTTGAAGTGCTGGAGCATGTCCATGATCCTTTGAAATTTGTGTCATCAGCCATGAGATATGTAGCTAAGAATGGTCTGGTTTTGATGAGTACGTTGAACCAGGAGGGCGGAGATTTGAGATTACTTAGAGAACGCTCCAGCCAGGTTCTGCCTCCCCTGCACATTAATTTTCTAAGTGTTACGGGATTCAGAACGCTCTTTGCCAGAGCGGGTTTTAATGACATCGAGATTGAAACACCGGGACGGCTGGATATGGACATCATCAAGAATGCGTTAGATGAAGGTATTCTGAAACGAAGCGAAATAGATCCCTTTTTGGCCTGGGTTATTTACGAGTCTGACGAAGAGGTCAAGGAGAATTTCCAGCAATTCTTGGCAAATCATGAAATGAGTTCCCACATTTGGATCTGGGCACAAACAGGAGACACTTAGAACGAAGCTTTGGAAATGGACCTTTGTGCCATTATTTTTGACTTTGACGGGGTTCTCGCTGAGTCAGTGAATGTCAAAACCTGTGCTTTTGCCGCCCTGTATGAGAAGTACGGACCAGAAATACAAAGGGCGGTCGTGGATTTCCATTTAAGAAACGGTGGTATGTCCCGTTACGAAAAATTCCGATTCTATCATATGGAGCTTCTTGGAAAGCCACTCAGCGCGGAAGAAGAGAAGGCACTGGGCGCACATTTTTCAAAACTCGTTCTTGAGAAAGTGATCAATGCGCCTATGGTCCCGGGTGGGCGCAGGTTTTTGGAACGACACCGTCATGATTGCGACATGCACGTGGCATCGGGTACGCCGGACGACGAGATAAAGCTAATTGTCAGGGAACGGGGTCTGTCAAGATTCTTCGTTACTGTCAGTGGTTCTCCGAGGACGAAAACTGAGATTATCAAAAGTATTCTTTCCGAGTACGATTACCCTCCTGGGAAGGTTGTGATGGTGGGTGACGCCCTTTCTGACTACGCAGGGGCAACTGAATCCGGAGTCCGTTTCATTGGTAGGGTAGGGGACGAAGAGGACAATCCTTTTCCTCCCACAGAGATTACCATACGAGATCTGCGTGAACTCGAGACCGCAATTCAGCAGTTGTTCAACTAGAAACAGAGCATTTGTGAAAACACTTTTTGTTTTTGATAACAGCGCCAAGATTGGGGAAGTCCCAGAAAAGAGATTTCAAAATGTCTCGAACATAGATCTTTTTCCACTAACGAGTGATTTTGGAGTTGTTGCACGGGTTCAGGAGGATTTTGGGAGACAAGGGATCAAAGGCAAAACTGTTTTAGATAGTGCCGACATGGTGAACAAATGTGTCAATTGGTTGAGAGATCAGATTCAGGTTTGGTCTAGGGAGCTTGGAAATATCTACGTAGAACCCGAAGTCTCGGTAAAACAGGCATTTCTCACTGGGACAGGCGGGGTGAGCACTTATTGGTTCAGTTTGGCGGCAGAAAAGAATCCTCTGAAGAGTGACCTCTTTTTGAGAATTGCCCAGTGTAGAGCCGTCGAATTATGCCTGGACAAGGGATCATATGAAAATTGCATTTGCTCACTTAATGATCGTTCATTGCGTTTGTCTATAGAATCCGTAGCTAAGGTTCAGTCAGTTGGTTTTTTGGATGTGACAAGGCGGCCGTGGAAGTCTCAGCTGAAGGATTTTATGACATCAAACAAGTTTTTGATGGGAACAATTGCCCAGGCCATCGGTTTTCTTGTGCGTGCATGCAAGTGGAGTCGCCAAGCTAGAGCCGTTCTGGGACCATGGAAGGAGCACAATGGGTTTGCTGATCCGCTATTGGTGGTCAGCTATTTCCCTTATCTCGATAGGGCCCGGGCAGAAGAAGGACATTTTATTAACAAATACTTCGCACCCTTACAAAACAAGATGAAAAAGCTCAAAATAACTCCAGCTTGGCTTTTGATTTTCGTATTCATTGATGGCTATTCATATAGGGATGCTGTTCTGTTGGCTAAAATGCTGGCCCAGAAAGGCATTCATTTGAGACTTGTTGAGCAAGCTTTGAATTATAATATTGCACTGAAGGTCTTTCTGCATTGGATACGGCAGGTGTGGCGGTTTTATCGATTTCGGGTGCGATTGTTAAAAGCGCGAAAGGAGCTGGAAATATGGTCTGAAGCCCAACGGCCGATTCTTGATGAACTGATGAGAATGTCATTTTGTGGAACCCCAGCCATGCAGGGCCTTTACTACTACTATGTTTTCAGAAGATTTTGTAATGGACTCCGCAATACCAAGCTATGTTTGTATTTATGTGAAATGTTGTCTTGGGAAAAGGCCCTAAATGCCGCCATGGCCGACATCGCCCCGAATGTGTTCAGGGTGGGCTATCAACATACATCTATTGCGCAGAACCACTTCTTCTATTTTAACCATCCAGATAACACGCGAAGAACGGGTAAGAAGACGGATCTGCCCTTGCCAGACTTGGTGGCAGTGAATGGGAGTGTTCCGCGTGGTCTCCTGGAAACTTCGAAGTATCCGAGATTAAAAATAGTCGAGGCTTTACGACAACTCAATACGACTTGGATGGCAACAGAGCAAGGCAAAAACGGTAAGAAATCAGGGGTGTTACTGGTGGCTGCTTCTTATAGTTTTAAGGAGACCTGTGCCATGGTGTCAATCGTTCGACAAGCATTTGCAAAGGGGGAAAGTGTAGAAATTCTGCTAAAGGGCCACCCTTCTTGCTCTATGGAGGACGTCTGTCAGGCATTGGATATTGATACCAAGACAGCTGGGTACCGCATTGTAGGGGGCAACGTAGGGCAGTGGCTTTCAAAAGCGACGATGGTGCTTGTGGGGGCCAGCACGGTCGCAATTGAAGCCCTAGCATACGGCTGTCATGTCATTGTTCCGGTTTTCAGTGATGCGTTGAACATGTCTCCTGTACTAGGGAGTGAGGAGTTTTATCATTTGATATCCACTCCTGAGGATTTGAAGAGAGTGGTAGAAAAGGCAAGAGGAGGCAAATCGGCTAGACAAATAAAAAAAGCACGACAATTTGTGCGAAGATATTGGTGCCTTGACAAGGATTTGCCGAGGTGGCAAGAAATGTTGTTGCAGCACTGCAGGCCGCAAGCCCTGTATATTAGGAACGTAGGGGTGGGTACTTTTGCCAAGTTGGATGGCGATCGAGAACGGGAAATAATGCGGAACGAGAAAAATGAGGCATTTTCACAAACAATATCCTGACATTATCTTAATCATTCTTGATTCTGCACGCCGTGACATGTTTGGATGTTACGGCCACGAAGGTGGCCTGACACCCAATATTGATGAATTTGCGGCGCAGAGCTTGTTGTTATGGGATCATTACGCGGGAGGATGTGGCTCCACCCAGGGTCATGTTAGCATTTTCCTTGGGCAGCATTCTGCTCGGAACGGGATCGTTCATAATTTTTCTGAGATTAAACCGAACATCATGGCTTTACCGAAGATGCTAAGAAAATTGGGTTACAAGACATTTGGTCATTGTATGGCAAGCTTCATCCCCCCAGCTGGTCATGAACAGCTGTTTGGCTTTGACGAGTTGTATTACCCGGGCAACCGCAGCGTGCATGGGAAGGCCGACTGCAAGTCTGTGTTTATTCAGATGCTTCGGGCCAAACCAGTTTTGTGGACCTTTCTAAAGACAACGTATAAGCGATTTAGAGGGCAAGGGGCACTTATCAAGGCTTCGGCTAGAAACTTCGATGGAAAGGCTTCTTTGGATTTTCTATACAAAAGGCTGAGAGATGAAAAAGGCAATGAGCCCATATTTGCCTATACAACATTGCTGCATCCCCATACGCCTTACTATCCGCCAGACTGGTGTCTCAAAGAAGTATTCAACAGCCAGCCCATAGATCCTCTTTCCTTCGACATTCAAGCCGATGTCCACGCATGGATCAACGGAAATTATGGGCCAGCAGAGTCGGCTTTGGGCTCCCTTAAGAAATTCTATATGGCTGAGCTTTTGTATGCAGACCATCTAGTGGGAGGGTTCATTAGGAGGTTAAAAGAGAATGGACTTTTGGAGAATACAGTGTTGGTTGTTACCTCCGATCATGGGGAGATGTTGGGAGAGCATGGCCAACTTAATCACGGCATGACGACGTGGGAGGAAGTGTACAGAGTGCCTTGTATTATTTACTACCCTGAGAGGCTCGGTGAGAGTAGGAAGATTAACTATCTCACGTCGAACCTTGATCTGCTGCCGTCTTTGTTTGGTATGATTGGACAGGCAGGATATCCACATACGAGGACAGAGTTAGATGGTGTTTCGATTATGGATCAGACGTTTGACTGGGAGCACCGACAACTTGTGGTTGACTCCCCTCCCTTGGTATTGCCAGAACGACTAAAGGACTATCCCAAAGTCGTAGCCAAAGGGAGTGTCTTCTTCCGGGCCGTGAGAAATAGTCAATACAAGTATGTTTGGGTTTCAAACGGACTGAGATACCTGTTCCCCGTTGACGTCTATGAATCATCTGCCAATAATATACTAGAGGAAGAACCTGAGATTGTCAAACGAATGCATGGGGAGATGTTGGCTTATTATGACAGTGTGGATTCCAAATATGACATTGATCAGTATCCGATCAACATGGGGATATCTGCGGCAATGAAGATGACCAACCCTGCGATTCGACAGGAACTGAAGCGGCTAGGCTATGTCCGGTGATAGGGAGCTATCAAATGTTGGCGTTAGTCGCGGATGGTTTTGAGGTGAAACACATAGAAAGAGGAGGTAGGAATGCTAAAGCGGATATTCAGTAGGAAGTCAAACCCAAACATAGCCTCTAGGCCGAATATTGTTATGATCCTCTTGGATCAGTTCAGAAACGATGCCAGAGGTGCACATGAAATATTTGAAGAGCTTGGCAAAAGAGGGGTTATTTTTTCTAAGACAATTACCTATGCTCCATATACCTTAGCCTCACTCCACGCTACGTTTACAGGGATGTATGGACGAGAGAACGGTGTGGATGCATACATGAAGTCAGATCAATACAAGGCTGGAAAATGCTATAGCCTCCCTCAGTATTTGAAAGACATGGGCTACTATACACGAGGGTACACATTTAGTGATATCTTGTTTCCGAAGGCTGGCTTTGACATCCTGCAGGTTATTCCCGAAGATGATGAGCTGGATATTCTCGGCAGCCACACGAAGGAACTGGATGTATGTTACGGCCAGGAAAGGCCGTTTTTCTGCTTCCTACACTATGGCAATATTCATCATGAAATAGTGAAAGAGGTGATTAAAAAGTACGATGATTTTGACAAGGCCTATTTCGGAAAGACCGAACGCAATATGACTAGGTACTTGGAACACGCTCATAAGGCTGGGGAACACCTAGCTTCCCTTATTAGGGCAATCGATCGTCACGATCCCGATGGGAATACGATGATCATAGTGTTTACCGACCACGGCGGTGGTGTCGGTGAAAAGCCAGGTGAGAAATCCTATGGGATATTCACCTATGACTATAGCATCTGCGTTTGGGTTTACTTTGTGCTACCTGGCGTGTTACCCGCGGGCTTAGAATGTGATGTCCAAGTGAGGACGATAGATATTCTGCCGACGGTCATGGAACTGTTGAACCACAGACCGCAAAATAGACGTAGGCCGATCATGGGCAAATCATTGTGTTCTATCATAAGAGGAGAAGAATCAGGGCACCGGGAAGCATTCTCGGAAACAGGAGGTGTGGAAGGGCCGTACCCTTCACCGGACAAACCTAATATAAAGTGCCTGCGCGATGGTGAATGGAAACTTATCTTCAATGATACGATAAACAAATATGAACTGTATAATTTGAAAGAAGACCCCATGGAGACGTTGAATCTTTACAACAAGAATCCGCAGAAGGCTGACGACTTACTCGAGAAGATGGTTCGGTATTTTTAACGACATCGAAATAGACCCGCCCCACGTTTTGATCTATATTCCACTCCTGCCTTTGATTTACCCACAAGAGATTGGAGTTACTGCGAGGTTTGGTGAACATTTCCGAGTTGAGATGGTTTCCTAGTATTTTAGATAAAGCAAGGAAGTGAAATGCGACAGAAAAACGAAGATGGCAAATTCTGGCACATTCGGTCGGCCCATTATGACAAATTATTCTGGACAAAAGACAAGAGCTATCTGGATGCTATAATGGCTTGTGCAGATCTTAAGAAGCATCATGTGGTTCTCGATGTGGGTACGGGGACGGGGGATGTTGCAAACAGCGTTAAAGAGCACGTTCGCCATGTGGTTGCCATTGACATTTCGGATTCTATGCTGACGAAGGGGCGGTGGTCAGGAATTTCAGTGGTCAAGTGGGATATTGCTGCTGCCCTTTTTACTCAGGGCTTGTTTGATAGGGTCGTCGCACGCATGGTGTTTCACCACATCTTGGACAATCTAGACCGAGCGATGTTGAGGTGTTTTGATCTGTTGAAAGAACATGGGCTCATTGTCATCGCCGAAGGAGTCCCCCCATCGGATGATGAGGACGTCGTGGCATGGTACACAGAAATGTTTAGGTATAAAGAGAAACGGCGGACCTTCACCCCTTCGACCCTTAAGAACTATATGGAGAAGAACGGGTTTAGAGATATCAGGACGCACATTCACGTAATGGAAGATTTCAATGTGGGAAATTGGCTTGAGAACTCTGGATTGCCAGAGAAAAAACAGGCTTTGATATACCAAATGCATGTTGATGCAGATGAGAAGATTAAGGACGCATACAATATGCGGATTACGAAAGACAATTGCTTAATACGAACTGTAAACATTATTATCAGTGGGAGAAAATAAATTTCCGAGTGTTGTGGGGTGACCGAACAAAGAGTGTCGGAGTTCTTTGAGTTGCCGGAAAAGAGTATGACATTTTAGAAGGACCACTTAGACGCTAAGCCGGTTTGGGGACGGAACTGGAATGAGCTATTGGACGGGAAGAAAAGTATTGGTTACAGGCGCGGGTGGATTTATTGGAAGTCATCTCGCGGAAAAACTTGTCAATTTGGGGGCTGAGGTCAGAGCTTTTACACGTTACAACTCTAGAAATGACGAAGGGCTTTTGAGGCTCGTTCCGGCGCATACTAGAGAAAGAATAGAGGTTCAATTTGGTGATATTCGAGAGCTAGAAACGGTTCACAAGGTTATGGATGGTATTGAAGTTGTCTTTCATTTAGCTGCGTCAGTCAGCGCTCCCTATTCGTATATTCACCCTCAAGAGGTGATAGATATAAATACGACAGGAACTGTGAATGCCCTGACAGCCGCTCGAGGGGTTCGCATTGAAAAGTTCATACAGACGTCTACTTGCGAGGTCTACGGGAAGGCGAAATATCTGCCAATCAACGAAGAGCACCCTAAGCAGCCACACTCACCATATTCGGCGAGCAAAGTTGCTGCTGATGCCATTGCGCTGAGCTATCATGCTACTTTCAACCTTCCGGTAACTGTTATAAGACCGTTCAACACTTATGGGCCACGTCAATCTGATAGAGCGGTTATTCCTTCTATTATCTCACAAGCCATGGCAAGCGACAAGATTGTCGTTGGGAACACGGTTCCAACGAGGGATTTCACGTTCGTGGAGGATATTGTATCAGGCTTCATAAAAATGGCTGAAACCAGTAATGTGGCGGGCAAAGAAATAAATCTCGGGTCTGGTTTCGAGATATCCATAGAAGATGTGATTAAGAAGATAGTGTCTATTATTGGGCGGAACGTGAGGCTGGAAAAGGCCTCGGAGAGACTTCGCCCGGAGCAAAGTGATGCGGAAAGGATGTGTGCCGATAATTCAAGAGCCAGGGAGCTGGGAGGATGGCAGCCGACAATCGCGCTGGAGGATGGTTTGAAGAAGACTATTGATTTTATAGATAGCCATAGGCATCTGCACTTTCCGGGAGAATACAAAATATAGCAAAAAGTCCGATACAGTCAAAGTGACTCTTTTTGGAAGAATCAAATAAAGCACAGATGGAGGCTGAGTAGAGTTTTGAAGAAACCCTGGATCGCAGGGGTGTTTTGAAATGATTTCTGGGAAATGTTTTTTTATTGGCTTCTTTGATAAATTGAATTTTGCATGGAATTCCAAGGTGCGACGTGGCTGAGATAACAAAAAGAAAGGTTCTAGTGCTGATTCTGACCTACAATGAGGAACAGCACATAAGTCAAGTTATAGATGATGTAAAAGTTCATGTGCCTTTTGCAGATGTACTAGTTGTCGATGGGGAGTCTGTAGACAACACTGCGCGGCTTGCGAAAGAGAAAGGTGTCTGGATCGTCTCAGTACCTAGTAGACTTGGTATCGCTGGCGGGATGGAGGCTGGGCTATTGTTTGCTAATTACCGGGATTATAATTATCTAATTAGGGTAGATGGCGATGGTCAGCATAGAGCCGAGGATATTGGTGCCTTGCTGGAACCAGTGATGGATGGCGAAGCTGATTTGGTCATCGGGGCACGCTTCAAGAAGGAGAGTGGAGAATACAAAGCCTCAGCTCCTCGCCTGGTAGCTAATAAGCTCTTTGCATTCCTTGTATCCAAAATAGTAGGCGAGAATCTACATGACACAACTTCGGGATTTCAGGCGATGCGTAGGGATGTGGTTAGGTTCTTAGGAGACATTGAGAATTTTGAATACTCGGAAGTCGAGACGGTTATTTTACTGAAAAAGGCTGGATTCCGTATACTTGAGGTCCCCGTTGTAATGAACGAGAGAGTTGGTAGCCAATCGTCATTCAACTTTCTTCGGGCATTCTTTTACATGTTCAACGGCCTTTTTTCTTTATTGTTAAATATAAGCCGAAAGGTGGAGAGGAAAACGTATCATGACAGTTAAAATACAGCTATTAGCCATTACATTGGCAGTATTTCTTGCAGTGAGTGTGGTGACATTGACTAGAAAGAAAATGATAAGAACACAGTATACGCTGTTTTGGTTGCTGATGTGTGGCGCCTTTCTATTCCTGTCTTTATTTGTCGATGTTCTATACGATTTGGCTCAATTGCTAGGCGTTTATAGTCCGGTTAACGCCGTGTTTATAGTCGCTTTTGTCTGTATCTTGCTCCTATTGTTCAATTTTTCCGTGATAGTGTCTGGGCTCTCACATGAAAATAGGAAGCTGATTTTGAAGCTGAGTCTACTGACTTGGCGAGTGGAGCAGTTGGAAAAGGGCAAGCTGGCCTGAACAAAGGAGGCGCCAACTGAATATAAGAGAGAGAACAAAGATTGTTTGCCCTGTATGCGGTAATGGGTCGGCAGGGTACGGCAGAAGGATCAGTATTAGAGAATTTACATATATAGAATGCGCATATTGTAGAAGTCTTTTTCTTGATCCACTGCCTTTGCCGGAGGAAGTGGAAGAGATTTACAAAGAACCTTCTTATTTCCATGAAATATACGGTGACTATTTCTCGTCAAAGGCAGGATATAGAAACGTGTTGGCGTGGTTTGAGAGGGTTTCTAAATACCTGACCGACAAGGAAGCTGCGATAGTGGAAATTGGCTCGGGTTCAGGGTGTTTTTTGGAGGTGCTGAGGAATCTAGGATACAAGAATTTTAGGGGCTATGAGCTAAATGAACTGGCAATTAGAGAGTGTAGAAGTAAAGGGCTCCCAGTCCATCATCAGGTGGAGTTTAAGGACGAGCAAGAGGTCGACGCCGTCTTCATGTTTGACGTGATTGAGCACCTGCCAGATGGAAAGGGTTTTTTAAGAGGTATCCACGCTCAGATGAAGCAGGGCGGATTGGTGATAATTGAGACAAGCTGCAATAGACGATATGTCTCGAGGCTACTGGGAAAGATGTGGTGGTTTCTGATACCGCCCAATCACGTTGTCATTTATAACATCAAGTCTTTAGCGGAACTTTTATGCGAAGTTGGGTTTGAAATTGTAGATTCTACAAATATCAATTTCCATTGGATTTCTATAAAGAACGCATTGACAAAGGTGAATAATAGGTTCCCTGGGATGTGTGGTAGGAGGGCACTAATCAGTTCGGACATCAACTTTCCTTTCTACCATTTTACCTCCTTCCAAACCGTTGGCCGAAGGCGATTGTAGGAGGCGTGACAGGGAAGGGATCAAGGTGTTGGAATTCGACAGTGTATTATTAGTGGGTTTGTTGGGATGAAGATAATAGGCATTCACGATGGGCATAATGCCTCATGTTGCTACTTGGAGAATGGTGAAATCAAGAGTGCAGCCTTAGAGGAGAGATTCTGCCAGAGGAAGAATCATAGCGGCTACCCTAAAAGGGCAGTCGAGTGGATTTTGGAAGAAAACGGCTTAACATTCGAAGATGTTGACTGTGTGGCCTTTCCTCATGTTATTCGTCCCGTTGTTTTTAATGATGGTACCCTCAAACAGTATACGCCGCTCCGGGTTTTGCATTCGATAGCTTGCGAAGTGTTGCCACGACGCATTATCGGGGCGAGTGGGTTAGTAGGACCGTATATCAAGTTGGTGGGACCCTTTAGGAGGAGAACACTGAAGGAGTATGCAGTCGCTCAAGGAATTCCGGTCAAGAAGATCTTCCAAGCAGAACACCACACGGCCCATACTTATGCGGCACTGTATAGCTCTGGGTTTATGGAAAAGGGTGTCCCCCTTATTGCCTTTACAATGGATAATTCCGGGGACGGCCTGTCGTCGACTGTGTCAACATGGGAACCAGGTGTGGGCGTTAAACGGGTTCACACGAATCAAAGTTTCCACTCAATGGGTGAATTGTATTCGCGGGTTACTGAGTACCTAGGTATGAAGATGGCTGAACATGAACACAAGATTATGGGAATGGCACCATACGCTGCTGGGGACCACGCTGAGAGAACCTACGATGTGCTGAAGAGATATATACGTCTTGACAGGTCTGGACTAGGCTTTGAGAATATGAGGACATATGGCTATGGTCTTCTTTACAGGATGAAACATGACTTGTTTCAGCATAGGTTCGACAGTATTTGCTCTGCTATTCAAAGGCTGCTTGAAGATTTGGTCGTTCCGTGGGTTCGCAACTGGTGCTCGAGAACGGGCATCAGAAGGGCAGTTTTTGGCGGTGGAATCTTCATGAACGTTAAGCTGAATCTGTTATTAACGAAGATCCCCGAATTAGACTTGGTGTATTTTACTCCCAGTTCAAGTGATGAAAGCACGGCAATAGGTGCAGCGTATTATGCAAATGAGATAATGGGCGGAAGTAGGTGCCCATCCTTTGGGACCCCATATAAGGGCCCGGAGTACAGAGGAAACGATATTAAAAGATCACTGAAAAGGTACTCAGATAAAATAGTCTGTCGTCGTGAGGGAGACATTGAAAGAACGCTGGCAGAGCTGATTGCAAAAGGACGTATTGTCGGGCGATTTCAAGGGCGTTCCGAGTGGGGAGCAAGAGCCTTGGGCAACCGCTCCATTTGTTGTCGTGCCGATGACTTAAGAGTAGTGGCCCGACTAAACAAGGCAATCAAAAGGAGGGACTTCTGGATGCCTTTCGCGCCTTCTGTCTTGGAGGACGACGCACAGAGGTATATCATTAACGAGAAGAATATCTCCGCCCCTTATATGATGCTGGCCTTTGAGTCAACGCCTTTGGCTCAGAAGCATATCATCGCCGCCCTTCACCCCTATGATAAGAGCTGTCGGCCACAGATTGTCCATAAGGAGTGGAATCCCCGCTATCACAGGCTATTGACCATATTCAGGGAGATTTCAGGTATCGGGGCGATACTGAATACAAGTTTCAATTTGCACGGCCTGCCAATTGTACACACCCCTGATGATGCAATTAGAACACTTTTGAAATCAAATCTGCACTGTGTTGCCATCGAAGATTACATGATTCAGGCGAAGCCAGGAATTCAGCCGGCAGAGTGAAATGGTCATGAATAGAAGAATGTTCGTATAAACTAGAAGGTGTTGATGATGCAAGTCACTCATTATGGGAGTCGAGGTTAACGTAAACGCGTGAGAGAAATAAGACTTGCGGTGTGGGTAGCTGTTATGCCGGAAGTGGTTAAGTGGAAAGTAGTGATAAGGGCCTTTGCGCTGGTGTTTTTGATGTCATGTGTCTTTTACAGCGATTACATTGTAGGTGGTGCCTTGCCAATTACGTCGGCTGACCCGGCCATCCATTATTGGGCAAGGCTAGGGAATGCTAAGCACCTAAAAAATCATATAGTCCCGCTATGGGATAGAGATGCGGGCCTCGGTAGAAGCATCTTTCAAAATGATTTGTGGAAGAGTCCATTTCATGGGGGTGCTCTGAGTCTAATGGCTTTTGAGAAAGAGGAACTCGGGCACGTCTGTTTCTTGTGGATACAGACGGTCCTATTTGGGCTGCTGATGCTGTTTTATTGGGAGAGGCACCTGAAGCTAGATTGGATGACTGGGACCCTGGCTGTTGGTATTTTGTTGTTCATTCCCGGCTTTTTGAATGAATACTTCTACAACGCTTTTGGTGGCTATATCTTTGTGCCTCTTATGGTCATTCAAGTTAACAAATATGTCTCTTCACATAGGACCAAATACGCTTTTTTTCTCGGTTTTCTGCTGGCCTTATCGCACTGGATTGGAAATTTTTCAGTACCCCAATTCTGTTGGGTATTCCTTGGTCTATATGCTCTGTACATAGTTTGGCACAGGCCAAATAGGCTTGCCTCGGTGCTGAGCCTTTTCAGATTCTTTGCGGTTGGAGCGCTGGTTTGGATCGGGCTGTTGGGTTTTTACATTCTTCCCTTCTTGATAGAGAACCTCAGCCAGATTCGCTCCCATAGTTACGCTGTGGGCGGGGGGATAGACTTTGGGAGAATCATCCTGTCTTTTGTGGCCCCGGTTACGTCACAGATGTTCATTGATGAGAAGATTATCCCAACGGGATTCGTTACTTACCTGGAGTCACTTCCGCTTTATGTACATGTCTTACTACTTCCCAGTCTTGCGATTTTCCTTGCCAACAGGCAGAAGTTCAGCAGAGGTGAACGCTTCTTCTTCTACTATGTAATTTGTTTCCTGGTTTTGGGATGGAGCAATAAATTCGTTCCGCTTCTTGGATATCTGACAAAGGCCACGCGAGGCACCGGTTGGTGGCGGTCAATGCCGTTATTTTTTGTGTGTGGGAGTGTTTGCGTAGCTCTAGTCGTGAGCCGACTTCACAGTGGAGAAATATGTGGTCGGTCGACTAGACTGGGAACACCTATAAGCGTGTTCGTGAAAAGTCTTTCTGCTTTCTACGCCTTGGCGTTCTTGGGTGTGGCTTTATTGTTTGCAGTTAGCAAAACGGCGAATATTAATGCTGTTTACAGCGTCTTGGGGAGAATGACGCCACGGCCAGCAGCGCACATAGCGGAGTACATGGAAAGGTATTACTTCGTATGGCCTCGTTTTGGATTTATTATGCTAGTCTTACTCAGCCTGAGTTTCAGCTTGTATGCATTTGATAGGCTTCTTGTCGGTGAAAAACGACCGTGTGGCGCGAGAGGCTTTTTGGGAGCATTGCTCATTACTATTCTATTTGGTCAGTATTCGTTAACAAAGCTGTACTATCCGTTCAACAACGGAATTCGGAAAACCATGACCCTTGATACAAACAACCTCTTGAAAGCGATGGGACCTACTGATCGTGTTGGTATAGTGTTTAATCCGCAAAGCGAGATTGAAGAAGCAGTCAGGAAGGAGATGGGGTATTCGGGGATATTCCCCAACCTGTCTTTATCTCTTGCTTTGCAGGAATACCCGGAGTTTGCAAGAGTTCAATCCAATATAACAATGTTTGGGGCCTACATTGGGAGCTTGGGGATCGGTTGTTACACCACTGGAGCAAATTTTCTTTCTAGGCGTATGATTGAATTTCATGACAGTGTCATACGAGATGATGAACGGATAGCACATGCATTTGTCCGACAAAAAGCCTATTTGCAGCTTTCTGAACGAAATGTAGATTCAAAATTATTGGACGTTGCTGGTATTGACTATATTCTCTCGTCTCGCCCCCTCGAATCGGAAAAGTTATCGCTAATAGGTTACGGGGGTGGGTTCCACATCTACAAGAATGCCAGTGCAGTCCCCAAATTCTACCTAGTCCGTGACATCGAGTTTCTTAAAAAGGACCAGGAGGCCTTGGATGTTCTGTTATCAGATGACTTCGACGTTGGGCGGGAAGCTGTTGTGGAAGGATCATTCAATTGGGAGACTGTGATTGGAGGAGATTCCAGTATTGATATTTTAAAGTATACGCCAAATAGCATCGTTTTAGTAGTGAAGAACGAAAACAAAGGGTTCTTGGTGGTTAATGACGCCTGTCATAAAGGATGGATAGCAGTTGTCAATGGGAGAAAAAGCGAACTATATAGAACAAATCATATTTTCAGGGGGGTTTTGTTAGAGCCAGGTACGAACAGAGTTGAGATGCACTTCAATCCACCGGGCTTTAGGCATGGTGTCATTATTTCACTCGTCACCTTGATTACAATGGTTATTTATTTGGCCGTCTTTGGTCGATAGGTCGTGGCGTGAGATGAAGACAATGATCTCATTATGGAGAAAATGAAAAGAGACGTGAGGACCGACAAATGCCAACTCGGGAGACTCCATGGCAAAGGCTAAGATTTCGGATGCGGTAGAAAAGGGGCACATAGTCTGTCCTGTCTGTAAAGGTTCGCTGGAAAGTGCTGGAACCAATGCTGCCGAAGAAGGATTGGTGTGTTCAGTCTGCGGGACGGGTTATCCCGTGCCCCGGGGAATCCCCATTTTGGTTCGTTTGGCAGAAGACCAGGGTAGGGCCAAAGCAGATATGCAACGGTTCTGGGGTGAGCTCTATGATGCGGTATATCATGAAGACGATTTGAGGTTGGTTCGAGAGGAATTTAAGACACAGCTGTCCGGTCTAGAGGACCTGTTGGTTTGGAGAGAACACATTGCGGCAAAGGAGATGCCATTGAACGAGATTGAAGGCAAGAGGGTTCTTGAGATTGGCAGTGGAGCAGGAGCCCATTCGGCCTTGTTTGCTTCTAAAGGAGCAATCATCTTCTCTGTCGACATTACGTGGGAACGGGTCCTGGCAACTGACAACAAGCTTGGCTTGATCAATGGTAGTGAGAACATGGCCTTGCAAGCGGATGCAGAGGAGCTGCCCTTCCCGAATGAGCATTTTGATATCGTTTATTCCAATGGGGTATTACACCACACTCCAAACACCAGGAAAGCCATCTTGGAAGTGTTCAGGGTCCTTAAGCCGAAGGGGAAAGCAGTAATTATGATGTACGCCAGGGATTCTCTCCAATACTGGCTTTCACTATTTCTGGTTAAGGGCCTGATAATGGGAAACATCTTGCGAGGAGAGAATTGGCTTGGGAGAGTGACCGAATGGATGTCGAGGAAACGCCAAAGGGCACAAAATCCTGAAACGACGGTATATTCAAAAAGTCAGATACGATTTCTCTTCAAGGATTTTTCATCAGTTACGATTCGCAAAGGCAGTTTTATCTTCCAGCAAATTCCATTTGTCGGACAAGCGATATCGGTCATTGCAGGCAGATCGACAGGATTCAGTGAGGCAGGGACCCTTCTGTATGGACACCCGTGGCGGAATGAAACGAGGCTTGAATTATGGGCCGGCAGGCACATTGGTTTTGCTCTAAATATAAAGGCGACTAAGTAGATGCAATTCTCCCAGCGCAGTGCAAATAAGACTTCCTCGCTCTCCTGGCCGAAGGACACAGGTGGAATAAATACTGTGGACGACCAGGCGTTGAAGGTAGGGTTCTAATCAGAAGTACACCTATTTCATGTTGAATATTTTACCAAGGCTCTTCTTCAAGTTGGCGGAACTCTCTTTTCACCGAAAGGAAAACAAGAATTACGTCCAATTCCTCTTAAGAGAACAGCGGAGCCTTGAATTTTTGCGAGGAATAGGCGTCCTGCTGAAAAAGAGGGCACTAAATAGGTCCGTTCCTCCAGCATACAAAAGGCTGAACAGCAGACTGAGGAGCTACTTGTGGTCCACATGTGAGACCCGTAACGCCTTGCCACTGCAAGTCAACGTAGCAAAGGAACTTGACAGGAATCCGCAGAATGCGCATGCGAGATGTATATCTCTGGCAACGACGGACATTGGCTTGGGAGACGGTATCGCCTGGGGACAGCATTTTGATGACCAGGAGGACCAATTCGCCCTTCACAGGTTTGGATGGCTTCTGCCAAAGCTTGCTAACCAACCTTACCCAAGCGAACTGTTGGAGCTTAGAGACCTGATCGTCGAATGGATAGAGAGGAATCCGCATGGCAAAGACGCTTTGGGGTGGGATAGCTACTCTATTTCCGAACGCATTGTGAATTGGGTTCTGTTCCTGTCCACCTTAGAATTGGCCCAGACAAGAGGGGGATCTTCCAAAACAGGATTGATTGCTCAGAGCTTGGGGAAACATGTCGAAGACCTTTTGAGAAACCCAGAGTTTTGCGGATCTGCGACTAACAATCACCTCATTAACAACGGTCGAGCCTTATACATGGGTGGAGCCTTTCTGAGTTGCCGGGATGCACTAGCGGCGGGTAGGGATATTCTGACAGAAGCCAGCAGGCAGATGTTTACGACATCTGGTTTCTTGCGGGAAGGTTCTTCGCACTATCAGATATTGATGGCTAGGACCTTTTTGGAGGTCCTGTGGTGTGCACGAGCTGTGGGTGATGATGTCTTCATCAGCGACATGTTTGATGTCACCAAGCGTATTTGTCGCAGTGCGGAGTTCTTTCTGGGTGAGAGACCATTCCCGCGCTTTGGAGATGTGTCTCCTGATTTCCATCCTGATTTCCACATAGGGTTGCCGATCGTTGCGAACTGGATCTTGGGCAAGAAGACACGTCGGCGCTCGAACGAGACAGACGGTTGGTGTAGACTGTTCATGTCTGGGACACGGGTCAACGATGCTGAGAAGGAAAGGGCCAATACACCTCAAACCGCTGTAAGAATAATCTCTTACAAAGACGCTGGATTTTATTGCGTTCGAAACGCTGTTTACACACTGTTTGTGCATATTAGCCCTCTGGGCTATGTTCCTGAGTGGTCCCACGGTCATTCAGACATAGGAAGCTTTGTTTTGTATTGGAAGGGAAAACCTCTTATCATCGACTGTGGCCGGTCAAGTTTTCTGAATATTCCCATGGGCAGATATGGGAAAAGCGTGAGGAGCCATAATGGGATTTCAATAGATGGGTACGAACCGTGTATCACCCATGGAATTAATGGATTCGCCCAGTTGATGGTGCAAGAGTATATCGGGCTCCCTCCGAAAGTGTGTGTGGGAGAGTTTCCAGATGGTGTATATATTCATCTTATTCACTATGGATTTAATAGACTGCCGCAAATCGTTCAGGTTGAGCGAAAGATCTTTTGTGAAGAAAGTCAGGTCGTTATAGAAGACAAAATTTTGGGGAGGGGAACCAGCAAGGTTGAAACGTTTTTCCATTTTCATCCAGACGTCCAGATAGTCGAAAAAGAGGCAACGCAGATTGGATTCTCCATTCCTGGGGAAAAAAGATTCGTGCTGGTTGGAAGGAAAAAGACATCTGCTCCCTTCAAGGTTTTCAAAGGGGTGGAGAGGCCCTTTGTGTCCGGCTGGTATTCCCCCCAATATGGGAAGGCCGTTCCTGCCTATACATTGGTTTCTGCCCAAAGAACCCGCCTTCCAGTGACCAACAGATACGTTGTTTGTGAGCGTTAGAAAGCTAAAGCCCAGACGCTCCGGTGCAGTTTTCGCCTGTAAGACGTCGGCGTTAAGAACTTAAATCAACATGTGTGGCATCTGTGGAATCGTGGCTCCAGACCTCTCGCAGGGAGAGAGGGAGGAGACCGCTCACAAGATGAATAGCCTTATGGCTCACCGCGGCCCAGATGACTCTGGGCTTCTGTGCCTGGATGGCACCTGCTTGGCCATGCGCCGCTTGAGTATCATCGATTTGAGCCCTTCAGGGCATCAGCCCATGTGCAACGAAGATGGGAGCATTTGGGTGGTCTGCAACGGAGAGATTTACAACTACCAGGACCTGAGAGCACAGCTCGTCCAGCGAGGACACGAGTTCAGATCAAAAACCGACACCGAAGTCATTGTTCATTTATACGAGGAAGAAGGCCCTAAATGTGTTCACCAACTTAGGGGGATGTTTGCCTTTGCCGTGTGGCACGAAGGCGAAAGGGAGCTTTTTCTTTGCCGGGACCGTCTGGGAATCAAGCCTTTATACTACTCCACTTCATCACAGGGCTTTTTGTTTGCTTCTGAGATTAAGTCCATGCTGGAAAGCGGCCTCGTAGGCCGCCAACTGGATATGGCTGCGCTGGATCTTTATCTTTCCTTTGGCTATGTGCCGCCCCCCTGGACCATGGTCCAGGGTATTTCCGCCCTTCTCCCAGGGCACTGTGTTCTTGTGAAAGAAGGACGTGTGCAGGTCGAAAAGTGGTGGCATCTACCGGGAGAGGGCACATCCGAGTGTCGGCCGGAGGACATCCTCCCTCAGGTACGCCACCTATTGGAAGAGAGCATCAGGCTTCACCAGGTCAGCGACGTTCCTGTCGGGGCGTTTCTGAGCGGCGGCATTGACTCGACGGCTGTTGTGGGTTTGATGTCTCACGTGTCGGGCAAACCCGTCCGTACCTTTTCCGTGGGCTTTGAGAGTGATGTTCCAGCTCGATTTAATGAACTGTCCTATGCAAAGCGGGTTGCCAAAAGGTTTGGGGCCGAGCACACGGAGGTGATCCTGAACGGAAGCCACGTGGCTGACGCCCTGGAAGATATAGTATGGTACCTTGATCACCCAAGCTTCGACGGCGTGAACAGCTACTTTGTTTCCCGAGCGGCTAGACAGGGTGGACTGACCGTTGCCCTTTCTGGTCTTGGAGGAGACGAGTTGTTTGGCGGATACGGATCCTTCAAGGTGATCCCCATGCTCGATCCTTATGTCCGGTGCTGGAGCAGACTCCCTGAAGGGACACGCACAAGGATCGTGGAAATCCTTCAATCTGTTGTCAAGGGGTTTTCCAACGGAGAAAGAAGTCTGAAGATAGGGCGGCTTCGCTGGGTCGATTCCTCTGTCGGCTTGTATGCGTTGGCGCGCTTTGTGCTCTGGCCTGAGGAAAAGAGACAGCTCCTCCTTCCCTGGTCTGCCAAGTACGAACCGAGGACAGATAGCAACGGCGGGCCTCTATCCCTGTTGGCGGACTACTCAGAGCGGACCCATACGCCTTGGCGCATGGTGACTGACCTGGATATGCAAACCTACATGAGCTGGCGCCTGCTCCGAGATACGGATGCTATGAGCATGGCCCACTCGCTGGAGGTTCGGGTCCCACTGATCGACCACAAAGTCGTGGAGTTTGTATGCGGTCTTGCTCCAGGGTGGCAGAAGCGATTCGGGTATCCAAAGCGTCTCCTGACGACATCGCTTTCCGACCTGATTCCAAACGAGATTTCCCGGCGAGATAAGCACGGCTTTGAGTTCCCCATAGCCTTCTGGATGCAGAAGGAACTCAAAGATGTGGTGGAGGACGCTCTTTCCCACGAGACTGTTCAGAAAAGAGGACTGTTCTTGCCAAAGGGTGTTCGATCCCTCTATCACGGCTTTCTGAAAGGACGGTATGGCTACCCTGTCATCTGGCAGTTGGTCGTCTTGGAACTCTGGCTCAGAAAGGTCTTTGACAGACGGTCATGAAGATACGTGGCTCAAAAGGCGGCGGTGGCGACATGCCCGTGGTTAGTGTGATCACAACCGTATACAATGGAAGGGACTTCATTGGAGAAGCTATCAAGAGCATTCTGGGCCAGGCTTACAATAGTCTCGAATATTTGATCGTGGATGACGGCTCCACAGATGGCACCAAGAATGTCATCCAGTCGTTTCATGATTCCAGGATTCGGCTGTTCAGTCCCGGGCGTATTGGTAGGGGCAAAGCGCTCAACTTAGCATTGGGCGAAACCCAAGGAGAGTATGTGGCTATCCAGGATGCCGATGACGTGTCTCATCCTGAACGACTCACCATGGAGGTTCATGCCCTCAGGAGGCTGGGTAGGGATGTCGCCTTAGGCAGTGCAGCTATCCCGATTCTCGGTGGGGAGACTCTGGATGTGGGGACCTTGCCCCACCTAAATGAAACGGATGTCGAGCTGCAAGACGTCACAGATCGCGCGATGTTTTTCAATCCCGTGATTCATTCCTCCATCCTGATAGCCAGACAGGCGCTTATGGACATAGGTGGGTACAATGAGGCGCGCAAGGACCTTTTTGACTGGGAGATGCTTCTCCGACACGTCCTTTCTGGGGGGCGACTCGTGACCATGTCCGCGCCATTGGTCTTGAGAAGGTTTCACAATGGCCAGTTCTTTGAACGAGACCACAGACTGTCATATGTTTTGTCTACCGTTAGGCTTCAGTATTCCGCTATGAGACGGTCCGGAAGACATTGTGGGGTGCTGCTATTGCTGCTCTTCATGGCGGGGTACCGTCTCATGCCATTTCGACTTAGAATGCTTTTTCGGACTCTACTGTCCACACACCTTTCTTGCGGAGCGCGGGCTTTTGGTGTAAAAGGTGATCCTTATCGTTGCAGAGGAGATCTAGGATGGGAAATGCAAAAGCCCTCGTGACGGGTGCTGGCGGATTCATTGGTAGCCACCTGGCAGATCGTCTCGTAAGGGATGGATACTCCGTCCGGGCTTTTGTGCACTACAATTGCCGCAACCACTATGGGTGGATCGAAGACCTCGAGCCGGAGATTCAGCGAGAGCTGGATATTTTTGCTGGAGACCTGAGAGACCCTTTTGTCGTCCGTAAGGCTGTGAAGGGTTGTCAAAAGGTCTTTCATCTAGGGGCGCTGATAGCCATCCCTTATTCCTATGTGGCACCCATGGATTTTGTGGAGACCAACGTTAAGGGAATGGTCAATGTGCTGCAAGCGGTTCTAGATGAAGGGGTAGAGCGATTGATCCACACATCTACTAGTGAAACGTATGGCACGGCAAAATATGTTCCAATTGACGAACAGCATCCTTTGCAGGGTCAGTCTCCGTACTCAGCCAGCAAGATTGGCGCGGACAAACTAACAGAGAGTTATTACCTTTCCTATGGGTTGCCTGTGGTGACCGTTCGACCTTTTAACACTTACGGGCCCCGGCAGTCGGCTAGGGCGGTCATTCCGACAATCATCGGTCAAGCTCTCTCGCGATCGGAAATCTGCCTTGGCTCGTTGGAGCCTGTTCGAGACCTCACGTTTGTTGCAGACACGATTGAAGGTTTTGTGCTCGCAGCCGATAAAGACGATGCGATCGGTGAACAAATCAACCTCGGTTCAGGGAAGGGAATTAGTATTGGAGACCTTGTTAACAAGGTCAAAGTTCTTTTAGACCTCAAGACGCCTGTAGTTCATGAGCGAGAGCGAGTGAGGCCGGAGGGAAGTGAGGTGCTTCGTTTGATCTGTGACAATCAGAGGGCTCGTGAATTGTTAGGATGGAAACCGAAGGTTCCCCTTGAAGAGGGCCTTATGGAGACTATCAGTTGGATCAGACAGAATCTCCGTCTGTACAAGATGGACGTTTACAATCGCTAATCATTTCTTGACTATGAGAGCCATTCTTCTTGCCGGCGGGAAGGGGACACGCCTTCAGCCGTACACGACAATTCTTCCGAAGCCTCTGATCCCTGTCGGTGACATGCCAATTTTGGAGGTGGTAGTGCGGCAACTGAAGGCGAGTGGTTTTCGCAGGATCACAATGGCGGTTGGCCACCTGGCTGAACTCATACAAGCGTACTTTGGCGATGGTCAAAGGTGGGGCTTGGAGATTGATTACTCCAGGGAAGAGCAACCTCTAGGCACCATGGGACCCCTCAGGCTTATTTCTGATTTGCCAGAACACTTTCTGGTCATGAATGGTGACGTGTTAACGGACTTGCCCTTCTCACAACTGTACGAAATGCACTGTGATACGAACGCTGTCTTTACTGTAGCCGCCTATCATCGGACCGTAAATATCGATTTCGGTGTCCTCGAATCTAACGGGGCCAATGAGCTCACAGGGTTTCACGAGAAACCCAATTATGAGTTCGATGTGAGCATGGGCGTCTACATTGCCAGTCGACGCGTGCTAGACTATATCCCAGATCAAGAGCCTTTTGGATTCGACGATCTTATGAACTTGTTGATACAAAGGCAAGAGTTTCCGCATGTCTTTAAGTATACAGGGTATTGGTTGGACATTGGCCGGCAGGATGACTGTCTGAGGGCCGTTCAAGAGTTTCCCGATCTAAAAGACAGACTTTTGCCACATCTAGAATAGGCCTTCCCTATACAGGCGCTGGCATTCAATCGTACATATTTTTGAGCATGAAGTGAAAAAACAAACGATCATGGTAACAGGTGCCGCGGGCTTTGCAGGAAGTGCGTTGGCCAATGCCCTAGAAGACAGAGGCCATCGGATCGTCCGTATCTCCCTTGCTTTAGGCAATGACGTGAGTGATCCTCAATGCTTCGAAGGATACCTACATGATGACATGGACATCGTCTTCCATCTCGCGGCCAAGACCTACGTACCGGAGAGCTGGGACCGGCCGGGAGACTTTTACAGGACCAACGGCTTGGGGGCACTAAATGTCCTTGAGTATTGCAGGAAAGCGGATGCGCGCATGGTATACGTGAGCGCTTATGTGTATGGCTTGCCACAGTATTTACCCATTGATGAGAAACATCCTGTGAGACCCAATAACCCATATGCCCACTCCAAGTGGCTGGGGGAGCAGATCTGTTCTTTTTATGGGCAACACCTGGGTGTGAAGGCTATCATCTTAAGACCGTCAAACCTGTATGGGCCTGGCCAGGCTGACTGTTGGGTGATCCCGGGTCTGGTGAGTCAAATAAAGGCCGACAAAAAGATTATGGTGAAGGACGGAACTCCACGGCGGGATTTTTTACACATCAGGGACTTCCTATCTGCATGCATCACAGTTCTTGAACACGAAGAACTGGCGGGAGTCTACAATGTCTCTTCTGGCTCATCGATTTCCATTGCAGCTTTGGTGAAGTTGATAATTCAGGTATCCGGGATCCAGGCAACATGGGAGGACTTGGGACAGGTACGTCCAAACGAGATAGAGGATTCTGCCATGTCGAGCCGCCTCATTGAAGCAGGGATTTGGAAGCCCTGTGTTTCCTTGAGGGAAGGACTCCAGGAGCTCTTGGCCTGACATGAGCCGAAGACGATACGGAGTGAGCCTTTTGGGGAGACCAAGTCAGTGAAGATATTTCAGGTCATTGCTAGGCTCAACGTTGGTGGGGCAGCGGTTTACAATGTGCTATTGACCCGGCTTCTCAAGGAAAAAGGTCATGACTCCTTGCTCATTAAAGGTAGGGAGGGGCGGCACGAAGGCTATATGCTTGACGTGACCAAAGCTTACCAGGAGGAGACGCTCCACATATTTCTCAAAGAGTTCGGAAGGGAGATCAATCCTATCAACGATTTGATTGCCCTCGGCAGGTTGATCTTTCTGTTTCTTCAGCACAGGCCGCAGGTGGTCCATACCCATACGGCCAAGGCTGGCACTCTTGGACGCCTTGCAGCTATCCTTACGGCCGTTCCGGTCAAGGTTCACACGTTTCATGGCCACACGTTGAGAGGGTATTTCGGAGCAGCGAAGACCAGACTCTTTCTTCTCATCGAACAGGTCCTAGGTCGTTTGTCAGATTGCGTCGTTACAGAGACAGAGTCCCTCCGACAGGAGCTGATTTCCCTCAATATTGCTCGGCCAGATAGGATCAAGGTTATTCCGTTGGGCCTGGAACTTGAGCCATATCAAAACCTCTCTTCTTTCAGAGGGGTACTGCGCGAGCGCCTGGGATTGGAACCGGGTGTGCCTGTGATTGGAACGGTGTCGAGGCTCGTACCGATCAAGGGAATCCATTACTTTCTACAAGCTGCCAAGGACGTCCTTTCCATATTGCCAAGAGCGCACTTTGTAATTGTGGGCGATGGTGAGCTGCGTCCTGACCTGGAGAAGATGACCGAAGACCTTGGTCTCAACGGCTCAGTTAGCTTTACCGGTTTCTGGGAGGATTTGAGGCAGATTTACGCTGACGTGGATGTTGTGGTTCTGACTTCCCTGAATGAGGGATGTCCTGTGTCAATTATTGAGGCCCTTTCTGCTGCAAAACCAGTGGTTGCCACAGCTGTAGGGGGAGTAAAAGACGTAGTCGACGATAGGGTCAATGGACGCCTTGTGCCTGCGCAGAATCCGAACAGGATTGCTGAAGCTATTGTAGAGTTGATCCGCTCACCTGGGGAGGCACAGCGACTGGGAGAAAAGGGGAGAGAGAAGGTGCTTCAGAGCCACACGATTCAGAAGAGCGTAGATATCACTGAACGTTTATACCAGTCATTGTTGGAAGAACGGCAGAGGAGACAATACGCATGGCATCTTGCGGATTGACTTGCCAAGGGACTGTGTATGGGACTGATCGCTTACCTATTTGCCTGTAAGTTCAGTTACGGCTAACCACCAGAAGCTATGAACAGCATCTTTTGGCCTCATGAGAGATCATTTTCTGAAAGAGAAATCTCGGGACCGGCAAAAGAGTGGCATTGAGCTTTGTGAAAGCGGGGTATTGGTAAAGCCAGGCGAGGTGAATGGTTTCGCCAGGGTACTCAAGTATCCACTGGAACATACTGATCGGTCACTTTTGTCCACTTGACCTACCGCCAAATCTTACCCATTTCCGCTCAGTCTTGGGTAAATCTCCTTTCCAACTTCCCGCCCAGCTCCACGCCGGGGCATTCCTACCCATAAGCTCATAGACTTTTGAAAAACGGTCTCTTTTGTCCCATTTTTGTGTAAGGCTCATCCTGCTTTGTTGGATCGAAATGCTTATGTATTCATCTAGTTAATCCCTCTTTCTCGGCGGAACAACTTCCTTTAACTTGAATCCAGCATTAATGGGAAACATTTCTCAGAGCTCTCGTTGACCTTGCTGTGAGTTCATAGTATACGAATCTCCATTTATGAGCGGCAAAGCTCCCACCGAAGGCGAGATTACATCAGATTACACAGCGGTTTTATGATCGGAGAGAATCTATGAAGATACTGATTACAGGCGGGGCAGGGTTCATTGGATCGCACTTGGCAGACCGTCTGCTAGAAATGGGCGAGGAGGTCTTTGTGATCGATAATCTTTCTACCGGCTCGTTGAAAAACATTGAACATCTTGAGGAAAATCGTGGATTTCACCTGGTGGTAGATACGATTCTGCATGAGGCTGTAATGAATGAACTGGTTTTTAAGTGTGACCAACTTTATCATATGGCAGCCGCAGTGGGGGTAAAACTCATTATGAACCATCCGGTGGAGACCTTGGAGACCAACGTTCAGGGTACGGAAACCGTGCTCAAGCTTGCCAACCGTCACAAGAAAAAGGTGCTGATCGCTTCGACTTCAGAGGTTTACGGCAAGGTGATGGACGGCAATAACTGTTGCCTGCTCAGTGAAGATACAGATCGACTCATGGGCAGCACCACTAAGCGGCGCTGGGCCTATGCCTGTTCAAAGGCCCTTGATGAGTTCCTGGCCCTTGCTTACTTTGAGGAAAAGAAATTGCCGGTGGTCATTGCACGCCTCTTTAATACAGTCGGACCCAGGCAGACCGGCCAATACGGCATGGTGATTCCGAATTGCGTCCAGAAGGCACTTCTTGGAAAGCCAATAATTGTTTATGGCGATGGTACACAGTCGCGCAGTTTTACCCATGTTTCAGACGTGGTGGATGCTCTTATCAGACTGATGGCCGAGCCTGACGCCGTTGGGCAGATCTTTAATGTGGGTGGCACTGAGGAAGTGACGATCAAAGATCTTGCCGTGATGATAAAGGAGATGACAGGGAGTATCTCTGAAATCGAGTACTTGCCGTATGATAAGGCCTTTGGACCCGGCTACGAGGACATGCAGCGTCGCTGTCCGGATATCGGCAAGATCGAAAAGCTCATCGGTTTTCAGCCAAGAATCGACTTGCGCACCATCATACAAAGTGTTATCGGGTACTATGCAAAGTAGGTCTCAGGAAGCCCCAGGCCGAAATTCGAGACGTCAATCAAGTCTTGAATGACTCGTGACAAAACGTCCCTGCAATGTGCCTAGCCCTGGGACCTAGAAACCAGTGAACGAAGGGTGAAACATTAATCCTTACCTCATATACTTACTTACGTTTGCTCTGGCTTTTGCTCTCTCGGCAGTATTAACGCCATTTGTCCGACGGGTGGCGCTCAAGCGGGGGCAGGTAGCTCAACCCCGTGAGGACCGCTGGCATACTAAGCCCACGGCCCTCATGGGTGGGGTGGCTATTTTTGCTGCCTTTTCGCTTACACAGGCAGCAGCAGTTTTGCTGTTGCCAGGAGCAGGAGGCCTGTCAAAGTTCCTGCCGCTATTCTTGTGTGGGTCTCTATTGTTCATGGTGGGTCTTGGGGATGACATATACGGCATGTCCCCTCAAAATAAGCTGGTTGGGCAGATTGTCGGTGCCGCCGTCCTTGTCTTTTTTGGCTTCAAGATCAACTGGTTTTCATCCCACACCCTAAACACGTTCGTGAGCATCTTGTGGATTGTCGGCATTACCAATGCCTTCAACCTCTTAGATAACATGGACGGACTCGCTGCGGGAGTCGCCTTTGTCTCTGCGTTCTTTATGGCCGGCATCACAGTTGTCGGACATGGAGTTGCAGCCGGAAGCAGCCAACTTCTAGTCCTTGTTGTGCTCATGGGGGCGGTTCTCGGTTTTCTTGTATATAATTTCTATCCGGCCTCCATCTTCATGGGAGATTCAGGCAGCTTATTCATCGGATTCTTGCTGGCTGGAACAACAGTTCACCGTCAGCTGTTTCATTCGCACCAGTTGTTGCCTATCATCATGGTGCCACTTCTGATAGTTTTTATACCAATTTGGGACACTGGGTTCGTCTCGATAATGCGAACCCTATTCGGACGTTCTGTCGCCCGAGGGGGCAAAGACCACTCCTCGCACCGTATGGTCGCCATCGGCCTACCAGAAGGTAAGGCGGTACTTACCTTGTGTGGCTTTTCCGTTATAGGGGGCTCTGTAGCTTTGGTGGGTTCGCTTTACGGGTCAAGGATCTTCTTTGCCTGCCTTTTCATCTTCCTGCTCGTTTCACTTTTCTTTTGGATCTTTCTGGCAAAGGTGCGCGTATACCCAGAGGAGGAGAAGAGTGTTGTTGAAAAAAGCAGGGTCTTCACTACCTTGTGGATTGACTTTACTTATAAACGGCGTATGTTTGAAGTCATCCTGGATTTGTCTCTGGTCTCATTTGCTTACTGGCTCTCGTACTTCCTTCGCTATGAAGGGGCATCCTATGGTGCCAAGTTCCCGCTTTTTCTGCAATCGCTTCCGATCGTACTGGCATGTTTAATGGGCACCTATTTTGCTTTCGGCATCTACCGAGGGGTATGGCGCTATACAAGTGTTGCAGAACTCATTGTGTATCTCAAGGCAGTGACCGTTGGGGTGGTCACGAGCCTCTTGGTCAATGTCTTTCTCTACAGTTTCGACGGCTTTTCCAGAACGGTTTTTGTAATCTTTTGGGGTATTTCTCTTTTGTTCTTGGCCGGTTCACGCGTGTCCTTTCGGTTGATTTCCGAACTTGTGCGGCGAAATTCGGTAACAAATGGTAGACGGACACTTATCTACGGGGCTGGCGACAAGGGAGAGTTCGCTCTCCGCGAGATCGTCAACAATCCAAAACTCGGACTTACTCCGGTAGGTTTCATTGATGATGATGTGAAGAAGCATAAAAGAAAGATCCAGGGATATAAGGTTTTGGGCGGACGGGATAGACTGGCTGAGTTCATCCCTAAGCACAAAATAGCTCAGATTATCGTGGCTTCAGGAGGGATTATGCCGGAAAACCTTAGGGCAACCTGCGCAGTGTGTGCCCAGCTGGGCGTAACCGTGAGGAATCTGGAACTGTCTATCAAACGGATGGCAATCAAGGAAACAGGAGGGGCAGCAGTCGAAGGAACCCCTGGAGACAAGCATCAAAACCTGTAGTAACCTATAGATGACAGAATACCCGCAGCTATTCTTTCACAGCATTCAATACTAGTGTTATCGGCCTATCTTCCTCGCCTTTCCCTGCAAACCGAATGGGGCCCGGTTTTCTGAACTCATCTTCTCCTGGTGACGCTGCCAGCCACTTATCTCTAAGTGCCTTCACAACTTTAAAGGCCACGGAATTTACGTCCACCACACTCTTTTCCAATACAAGTGCCAATTTCCCTTTTCTCTCCTCAAGATGCATAAGAGGGGCAATGGGAATCCCGATAGGTTCCCACCTAGAAAAATCCATTTCTAGATTCTTTATAGCCGCCATCTGTCCGGTTGAGCCATTGGCTATTAAGCTGAAGACAGTTAACCCCAAGTTGTAAGTGTAAATACAGTCAAATTGTGTTGGGTCGCCCCCTCTGCCGTCGTAGCCGTAAAAATGTGCCTGTGTCTTGAACTTCGGAACAGACTTCTTGAATATCTTTTCAATAGGAGCAGGGATCTTCTCGTTTTCCTGGATAGCGCCTTCCTTTATCAGCAAGTGTCCAAGGGTTTTCACAGAAATTATGGATGCTTTAACCATCAAAAACTCTGAATCATCATAATTCTGAAACAGGATAGGCCCAAAGTAGTCAGGGTCAAGCCCTCCTTTTTCAAGGGTTTTTCTGTAATAAGGTTTCCTTATCCCAATTTTATAAACTCCTTTTTCCTTCAAAATGTCCAGATAGTCCTTAACCAGCCCCATGATGACCTTGTCTGTCTCAACCTGCGAAAACTGGAAGTTCCCATGGCTGTCTCTTTCTGTAAGGAGTCCTTCCTGGAAGAATCCAGGAATATCATCAAACAGATCATCATCGCGTGTATTCCATATTGTAAAAGAACTGTCTTCCCTGGAACGCCTGGCCAGTTTGCGCAAGTATTCCAATTTATCACTTAGAAGAGGGAAATCAGAGTGGAAGTCCGTGTCGTGTGACTCGTTGTATTCTGCAATAATTACGTTCAGCTTTGTAATGAAGACCTGTATCTCGTTGATGAACTCCAGAACACCTTCCGGTATAATAATGACACCATAGTTTTTCCCCACAGCTGCCCTTCTTACAATGCCCTCACAAAGCACGCGGGAAAGATGCCGCAAGGTCATACCGTAGGCGGTGTGATCAATTATCCCTTTTCCCGCTGCCTTTTCTATCTTCTCTTCGTCAACGTAGTCGGTGAGGTCCTCGCCGATAAGTGTCATATTTGCATGGGTCTGCAAGGCAACTTCAAGAGCCAAGTGGCTTGCAACCCTCCCCATAACCTTGCAAATATGCCAGTATTTGACATCAGATGCGCTGTCCGTGCACAGGTTGCTTATTTCCTTAGCAAAACCCCTTGCAGCCGAGTGAAAACCAAAGGACATGGCGCACAAAACATTGCCATCTACATCTCTTACCTGTATGTCTCCGTCAATTGTCTTGGGCACTCCGATGACCTGGACACCATCTTCAAACATATCTTGTGCCAGAAATGCCGCATTCGTGTTCGAATCATCACCCCCCACTACTACAAGGGCGTCAAGTTCAAGGCTCTTGCATGTCTTCCTTGAAAGGTCCATCTTGTCTCTTGTATCTATTTTTGTTCGTCCGGTCTTGATCATGCCGAAGCCTCCCAGGTTTCGATATTCATCAACGAGACTTTGGGTGATCTCAATGGCTTCGTTTTCAATTATTCCGTCCGGTCCCAGGAGAAAACCGTATATCTTACTTTGTGGGTTGGCTGTTGTAGCGGCGTCGTAAAGGCCTGCTATGACATTGTGCCCTCCAGGAGCAGGTCCTCCAGAAAACACAATACCTATATTGCGCCTCTTGCAATATCTCACTTTAAATGATTCTTCGGGTGAGTCAACGCCTACCACGGCCTGGACCTTGTTGTCTATTATTCTTGGCAGCTCTTTTGTTGCCTCCTTATCAATAAAAAATGTGTAGTGTTCATCTCGTAGGGCTGTATAGGGATGGGAGAACACCTCACATTTGGGAGGAGAGTATTGCCTTCTTTCAATCAATTCCAGGTTAATATTGTTGACTGCTTTTTCCACTTCCGGTCTTTTCATAAGATCTTCAATGCTCTTAGTTTTTTCACCCGGCATCTGCAGCCTCCTTGTCAATTTGCAAATTTGGTAACAGCTCAGCCCTTGGAAGACTTAGTCTCTTTTCTGGTCCGCCTCAGACGGTCTTGGGATGGATCTGGATTAGGGCACCTATATTTGTATATAGTAGATGAAAAAAACATTGCAACCCTTTTTGTTGAACGAGTATAGGGAGAAACGAACCCGTGTGTCAAGGGACAATGGAACGGGTTTTTTGTCTTTATCAACACTTGCTTCAGCATCGGGGCGTCTGCGTGGGCACCATCATAACATTATTAAAACCCCGCATCTGGTCCTTCAAGCACCGCTTACAGGGGCGCCTTGGACCTAGGACATGGGTGAGAACCCTGCTTGCCCTTGCAGGCATTGTCTTTTGGGCGGGAATCTTTGCCGTGTTTTACCGTGTGGTGGTTTACTTTCAAAGCATCGAAGGTTTCGGCGACATCCTGGCCAAAAAGCTTCTTTCCATGGTTCTTGTGACGTTCTTTGCTGTGCTTGTATTCAGTAGTATCCTTACGGCTCTTTCCACCTTATACCTTTCAAGAGACCTCGCTCTGGTCCATGCAGCCCCGGTTCCCGTGGAAAAGATTTTTCTTGCCCGATGGCTGGAAAGCACCTTTGACAGTTGCTGGATGGTGCTTGTGTTCGGCCTGCCGGTATTTTTGGCTTACGGCCTGGTGTATTGTGCAAATTTGAATTTCTATGTGACTTTGCTCTGCTCACTGGTTCCGTTTTGCTTACTTGCCTCTGGCTTGGGGGCATTGGTCGTTCTGGTTGTTGTGATATGTCTTCCTGCCAATCGGATGCGGGACATCTTTTTGCTTCTTTCCATGGTCGTTGTCATACTTTTGTACTTCATGTTTCGATTCATGCGGCCGGAAAGGCTTGTGGATCCCGACGCCTTGGCAACCCTTGCCATGTATCTGAGTTCTGTTGAGGCCCCAGGTTCTCCTTTTCTCCCTACCACGTGGACCCTTGAGACCCTTTGGCCGGTCTTAACGGGCAAGGGGGACATGGCCTTGTTTTATCTGGGTCTTTCCACCAGTGGCGCTGTGTCCATGATTTTTCTCCTGACGAAAGTCGCACGCCTGTCTTATTTTAGGGGCGTCTCCAAGGCACAGGTGGCTCGCAAATGGCGACCCGGTAGAAGCTTTGACCTGGGAAAGGATTGGGCACAGTTCTTGCTGATACCCTCAAAGGCCCGCGCGCTTTTATCCAAAGACGTCAAAAACTTTTTTCGTGATAACACCCAGTGGTCTCAACTCTTTCTCATGGGTGCCCTGGTTGTCGTCTACCTTTACAACTTCAAGGTGTTGCCTGTTGAGAAAGCCCCTATTGAAACCTTCTATCTCCAAAACATCGTTTCCTTTCTAAACATTGGCCTAGCCGGCTTTGTCCTTGCCGCCATAGCAGTCAGATTTGTATTCCCTACCGTAAGCATGGAAGGGCAAGCCTTTTGGGTCGTACGGTCGGCGCCCATATCCTTGAAGACTTTCCTTTGGGTTAAATTCTGGATGTACTTGGGACCTTTGCTGATCCTCTCTGAAACACTTACTGTACTTACGAACAGATTGCTTTCCGTGTCCTCCTTCATGATGGGACTTTCCACGATTACCATCCTTTTCATGGTGTTTGGTATTACTGCTATGGGCGTTGGACTGGGGGCGGCATACCCGAATTTTCGTCTTGATAACATGGCCCAAGTGGCCACCGGCTTCGGCGGCATGCTCTTTATGATACTGTGTATGGGCTTCATCGGGTCGATTATCATTCTGGAAGCTAGTCCGGTATATACTATTTTTATGGCCAGACTTAGCGGAAAGGCTATCCCGCTGGTCCGCTGGATCTGGATTATCCTATCTTTTGCTCTGGTGGTGAGCATTAACCTGTTGGCCGTATTCTGGCCTATGCGCCTTGGGTTGGAGCGTCTTTCAAAGATGGAGACTTAATCTAGTGGCTGGAGCAAGAAAATTAAAATTGCGAATACCCCTCATTTTTGCTAGAGTAAAGTGTCACGGGAAAAGAAGGGAGAGGAACCATGCCTGTGTACGAGTTTCGGTGTTTAAAATGTGACGAAGTTTTTGAAATCCTCTGGATGAACAACGAAGACGAAGTTGAGATGAAATGCCCCCATTGTAAATCAGGAGAGTTTGAACGGGTATTGAGCAGCACCAGCTATGCGGTGGGTCCTGGCAAAGGCGAATCAACAAGCCGTACAGTTGAGTCGAGGCAGTGCGCCTCGGGTTCGTGTTCTACCATAACCCTGCCTGGTCACTCCAAGAGTTAGGTAAGTATATCCTCAGCTGACAGGACAGTCTGAAGCCTGATTGACAAGTCATTCGTCCTGTGTTATCTTTGTTGAGAATCTATTACAATAAGGAGTCCGGTTTATGAAGCCTGTTCATCAACAGGAGAAAAAACAATTCTTACGCCTTTTTCAAAGAGAGGGGATAGATCAGATTGGGCCTCGAATGGCCGTATTGGAGGCGTTTCTCTGTGTTGAGGGGCACATAACTTTTCAACACCTCATGGACTTGTTGGAAAAGAAGGGTCATGCTCTTGAGCCGGATTTTGTAAAAAAGACGCTGAACTTGCTGTGTCGTTATGGTTTTGCGTCAAAAAAAACATTCAAAGGTCAGCCTACCCTTTACGAGCACCGACATCTCGGTCTGCACCATGACCATCTGATCTGCACAAAATGTGATAAGATTGTCGAGTTTGAAAATCAGCAGATGGAAACCATGCAAGTGGAGATAGCAGCGCTACATGGCTTTTACGTGCTTCAGCACAAGATGGAAATGTATGGGCTGTGCGCAGACTGTCTCAAGGATCGTGTCAGCTTGATGCCGCTGTCACTTGCCGAGGAAGGGGAAAGTGGCATCATAGAGGAATTCATGGGTGGCGCTGGCTCCCAATTGCGCTTGGCCACCATGGGACTGCGCAGAGGCGACGAGGTGGAAGTTATAACTAACAGGGGTGAAGGCCAGCTTGTGGTGGCTGTAAATTCTACGCGACTGGCTATGGGCCGCGGCATTGCCAAAAAAATATTGGTCAAACCCAACGGTGGTCGAAGGGCTTTACAGTGAACCTGAGTGAACTTAAGGAGGGGCAGACAGCCACAGTGATCCGTATCGGAGGAGCTGGTCCTTTTCGCAGGCGGCTGCTTGAAATGGGATTTTTGCGCGGCACGGAAGTCTATGTGGAAAAGTA
Source organism: uncultured Desulfobacterales bacterium (assembly GCA_964502365.1). Classification (GTDB taxonomy): domain Bacteria; phylum Desulfobacterota; class Desulfobacteria; order Desulfobacterales. Next base: position 40,195 of record CAZCWQ010000003.1, read on the forward strand.
TGCCCCCCTCAAAGATCCTATTGAACTCATATTAAAGGGATACCATGTCTCTCTCCGGGTAGATGAAGCGGCTAGTGTTGAAGTTGAAGATGTCAAGGGTGGGGGACGGTAGTATATGCCACCCAAGTCTCTAACAGTTGCTCTTGCTGGAAACCCCAACTCCGGCAAAAGTACAATCTTTAATAACCTGACCGGTACGCGACAGAAAGTGGGAAATTGGCCTGGAGTCACAGTAGAAAAAAAGGAAGGTCACGTCGCCACAAACGGTTACGAACTTACCATTGTAGACCTACCCGGTACCTATAGCCTCACTCCTTACTCCATCGAAGAAATCGTTGCTCGTAACTTCATCCTGGATGAAAAGCCTGACGTAGTTGTGGACATCATTGATGCTTCTAATGTTGAACGCAACCTTTATCTGGCCACACAGCTTCGAGAGCTCGACACCAGGGTCATTTATGTACTCAACATGGCTGATGTAGCCAAGCAACGCGGTACCAAGATTGACGGAGACAAGCTTTCAGAGCTCCTTGACGTGCCAGTCGTATTCACAGTGGGCAACAGAAACAAAGGAACACACGACCTTCTTAAGGCCATCATCTCTGTGGCAGAATCTGACGTAAAGCTTCCCCGCACCCGGCGGGTCTATTATGGCAAGGACATTGAAAATGCCATAGGTGAGTTGTCTGAATTCATGAAAGACAAGACAGGAGGAAGGCTCCCCTACGATATTCGCTGGATTTCCGTAAAGCTCCTCGAGAATGACGGAATTGTAAAGGAGCGGGTAGGGCAAGCCGCCGGAAAAGAGGCTGAGGAGATCTTGAATGAAGCAGATCTGAAGCGTCAGGGGCTCCGTGAGTTTTATGATGAGGAGCCAGAAATTGTCATGACCGACCAGCGGTACGGTTTTATTGCCGGCATTATCAAAGAGGTGTTAAAGACAGTTTCAGAAAAAAGGGTCGATGTTTCTCGGCAGATAGATCACATTCTAACCAATCGACTTCTGGGCCTTCCTATCTTCGTCTTTTTCATATGGGCCATGTTTCAACTGACCTTTTCATTAGGCGCCTACCCCATGAGTTGGCTAGATTCTGGTGTGAGTTGGCTGGGTCGGGCGGTGGGGGGACAGCTGGCACAAGGGATACTGCATGATATGATTGTAGATGGAGTTATTGCCGGCGTGGGAAGTGTGGTCATATTCTTGCCTAACATCCTTATTCTCTTTTTCTGCATCGCCCTGTTCGAAGACTCTGGGTATATGGCCCGCGCTGCCTTCCTCATGGACAAGGTGATGCACCTGATAGGACTTCACGGTAAATCTTTCATTCCCTTGCTTATGGGTTTTGGTTGCAATGCCCCTGCCATCATGGCCACAAGGACCTTGGAGAGTGAAAAGGATCGTATCTTGACGATTCTAATCAATCCGCTCATGTCCTGTTCCGCCAGGCTGCCCGTGTATATCCTGCTTGCAGGAACCTTCTTTGGTGCCAGGGCGGGCAATGCCATCTTTTCCGTCTATGCCCTTGGTATCATACTGGCCATTGCCATTGGACGCCTGTTTCGATCCACTCTGCTCAGGGGCAAGGTGGCGCCGTTTGTAATGGAGCTCCCTCCATACAGGGCTCCCATGTTGAAAGGGCTGTTAATCCATATGTGGGATCGTAGCAAAATCTTTCTGAAGAAAATAGGAGGTGTGATACTGATCGGCTCTGTTGTTGTCTGGTTCTTGAGTTCCTTCCCTAGGGAAGTCCAGATTTCACAGGATTATGAACAGCAGATGGCAACACTTAGGGGACGATACGCGGCCTCGATAGCCGAGACGCAAGCTCACTTCAGAGAGCAATTAGCTACGGAAAGAGATATGGCCATTTCGTCGCTGGAAGCCAAGTGGGCCAGAGAAAAGGTGGAAAAATCTTACATGGGTCAACTGGGAAAGGTGCTGGCCCCGGTCTTTGCTCCCATTGGCATGGACTGGCGTGGCAGCGTGGCAGTCTTGTCCGGCTTTGTGGCCAAAGAGATCGTCGTGAGCACCATGGGGGTTCTCTACGCCGTGGGAGGGGATGAGGATGAAAAGGGCGAGGCCCTGAAGCTGGCTCTAAGAAGATCCAGTATGACGCCTCTTTCTGCCTATGCTATGATGACATTTATACTGATTTATATCCCTTGCCTTGCGACAGTGGCGGTTATTAAGCGGGAGACAAATTCCTGGAAGTGGACCGCCTTCAGTATGGCTTACAGCACAATCATCGCATGGCTTGTCGCCTTTGTCATATATCAAGGTGGTAAGGTCATAGGACTAGGATGATCCACTTCAGTCCGCCTCTCACTGTTCAGGATTATCTCTGGGGCTTGCATTTCGGACAGTAACCCAAAACCTCCAGCTTGTGGCCCTTAATGAAAAATTTGTATTTGTCAGCTAGTTTCTTTTCCAACCTCTGCAAAGACTTTTCTTGAAATTCAACGGTCTTTCCGCAGTTCACGCACCGCAGATGGCAGTGGTGTTTGTGACCGTAGATATGTTCGTAGTGAAGGTGGCCGTCTTCAAAATAGGCCTCCTGGATGAGGCCGGATTCTAACAGGTAGGGGATCAGGCGATAGACAGAGGGTTTGGAAATCTTCTTTTTCTTACTTTTCAAACGCAAGTAAAGCTCGTCCACATCAAAGTGATCGTGGGTGGCAAAGATCTCTTCAATGATAGCCTCGCGTTCAGCGGTATTTCGAAGGCCCTGCCTTCGAATAAACTGCCTGAAAACTTCTATTTCGCTTTTCGGGGAAGGCTTTGATTTCAACTCAAATCCCATTGGCCATAATGATAAATTTGATAATCATTCTCAGACGAGACCGAAATCTTTGCACAAGCTTGTCTCGCTCTTTGGTATGAGGTTTCCAAGGTTATGCAAAGTCTCAAGGACCGTGGAACCGCAAAGCCAGACCCTTTAAGGCCGTGGCAAGGAGATAGGCAAGTCCTGCGATGACAATGATGGTGGCGCCTGCAGGAAGGTCAGGCCCGTACGATACAATGAGTCCTGATGTAGTAAAGACTGCCCCCAGAATAGAGGCCAGGATCATCATTTGACTGAGGCTGCCGGCATAGTGGCGGGCCGTGGCTGCTGGCAGGGTGAGCAGGGCGATTACGAGTATGATACCCACCACCTGGATCAGGATTACTATGGTTAGGGCTATAAGACAAAGGAGCATGAGGTAGGTGCCCACAATGCCGATACCTTGAAGCTGACTGTACTCATCGTCAAAGCATACTGCCAAGAACCGTTTGTAAAAAAGGATGACTGAAAGAATGATCAAGGCATCAAGATATCCCAGCACCCTTATGCTTTCTGCTTTTACCATCAAGATATTACCAAAGAGGTAGCTCATAAGATCTACATTATAACCCGGGGTCTTGTAGATAAACAAAATGCCCACCGCCATTCCGATGGCCCAAAGTGCTCCTATTAAGGTGTCTTCGTACTGGTGATATCGAAGACTTACCGACCCGATTACAAGGGCTGCAACAAGTGCCGCAACAACGGCACCATGTATGGGGTCGAGGCCATAGTAGTAAGCTATTCCCATACCTCCGAGTACCGCATGGGAAATGCCTCCACTGACAAAGACTATTCGTTTGACAACAACGTAGGTCCCCATAACACCGCAGGCCACACTGGCAAGCAAGCCGATGATGACGGCGTTTTGCATGAACCAGTCGTTTTTCAGTACATCAAAAAATTCAAACATCACAGTTCACATTTGTGCGTTAACATATGAACCGGGCCACTGTAACAAGCCTCGATTACATCGCCCGTGATGTCTTCCGTTCTATTGCAGGAAAGCCCCCGGTTGACGCAAGCGACTCGATTCACATAGGTAGAGATAAAACCGAGATCGTGAGAAACAAGGACAATTGTCACCTTTTCATTCAGCTTCTTTAAGAGTTCATAGATGTCTTGTTCAACCCTTCCGTCTACGGTTGCTGTGGGTTCATCAAGAAGGAGTAATTCAGGTTTTCCTGCCAGGGCCCTTGCCATAAGAACCCGCTGCTTCTGCCCACCCGATAGTGTGCCAAAACGGCGGTTCCGGAGGTCATAGACTTCTGCACTCTCCATAGCCTCTTGTGCAGCTTGTCGGTCTATCTTGCCATAGCTGCCCAGCATAGGGGCTTTTCCCAACCTTCCTATGAGAACCACATCGGTGACGCTGATGGGAAAGCTTGCATCCAGGTCGGCATGCTGGGGGACATAGCCGATGAGATGGCGGGCACGTTCCGGTGACCGGCCAAAGACTCGGACACTGCCCCTCAACGGGCGAATGAGTCCGAGGATGATTTTCAGAAGCGTGCTTTTCCCACTGCCGTTAGGGCCAACCACACCCAGAAAATCTGCTTCCTTAATGGTCAGCACAACATCCTCAAGAACAAGGTCCCCGTTGTAAGCAAAATCCACGTGTGTAATCTCTACAACACCTTTTCCTTGGCTCATTGGATCACCTTGGCAAGAGTCTCGGCAATTTTCTTCATGTTGTTCAAATAATCTTTGGCCAGAGGATCTACGTGAATTATTTTTCCCCCAATGGCGTGAGCCACGGTATCGGCACTTTTTTCGCTGAATTGTTGCTGGACAAGAACAACCTTGATCCCCTCTTGTTTGGCTTGTTTGATGAGACGGGCCAGTGTCTTGGCGCTTGGTTTTTTCCCTTCCACTTCGATCGGTACTTGCTTCAATCCGTAATCACGCCCAAAGTATCCCCAGACGGGGTGAAATACCAGAAACGGGCTAGCCTTGGGAGCCCTAAGAATTTGGATGATTTCTGCGTCCAGTTTATCAAGATCTTTGTGAAAGGAAGCCAAGTTGCCTTCATAATAGGACTTGTGAGCCGAGTCCTGTGCAGTCAGGGCGTGGCATATGTTCTCGGCCTGAATCTTGACTAACCTTAAGCTCAACCAGATGTGCGGGTCCTTGACCCTCTTGTCATGGTGATGGTGGCTTTCGTGCTTGTCATGCTGATAGGCCTTTATGGGCAAAAGCTCAATGCCACGACGCGTATCGACAACCTTCATGCGGCGATTTGTTCCGGCGATACGCTCTATCCATACACTTTCAAAGGGCACGCCGATTCGGAAATAGAGCTTCGCTTTGCTCAGTTCAGCCATCTGTTTGGGCCTGGGTTCATAGGTGGCCGGGCTCTGCCCAGGGCCGACCATGACAGAAACATCGACTCGATCACCCCCCACTCGCTCCACGAAATATGCCTGGGGAAGAATGCTTACAAATACCTTAATCTTCGCCTTGTGATCGCCCGGCACTCTAAGGGTGGCATATACGGATGTTGGTGCAGAGATAATGGCCAGGAAAATGGCACAAATGAAAAAGGTCCTCTTAGTTATGACATCATTCATGTCTCAGCCTTGAGGCAGCCCTCGCAGATCCCCTCAAACATGACCTCCACATGCTTGACAATGCGATTGTCTTTTCTCTGAAAACTGCTGACATCTACATCGACCACCTCTGGACCTAGGCATTCCATAATTCCGCACTCACTGCACACAAAATGGGGATGGTTTGGGTGATGGGGTGTTGGTCCCATTCCATACCTGGAGGCCCTGTCCACAGCGGAAAGCCGCTTTACTAAGCCTTTATCTACCAGCAGGTCAAGGATGCGGTAGAGTGTGACCTTATTAATGGACATCTGATTCCGAACGGCTGCAATAATTTCGACTGCCGTAAGCGGCCTTATCTCATCTCCAATGGATTTGAGAACCGCCTCACGCAGGGGGGTCGGGGCCACCCCAATCCCGTCAAGCAATCCTGAATAGTCACAGTGTTCACACACAGGTTTTTGTATAATCTAAATGCAACTGAGTTGCAAGTCTTAAAATCTCCAAGATCTGTTTACCCCTAGAAGATACCCAGAGATGATCCCCTTGAAGGAGGAAAATCTACCTTGGACGATGAGACCTCTGCATAACCTCGTGTCGCTTTTCGAGGTTATGCAATAAAGCTCTCAACCATGTTTTCGCAATATGATGGACGACCTACATTGCCAAAGGAAGGGATCGTCTGCAATGGACGGAAAGAATCTGGGGAGGAAGATGGAAAGGGCCATAGGTTTTCCGTCGCTTCTCAGGCTAATAGGATCCCCATTAGTGTATAGGATCTCTTCGGGAAACTATTCCTGCCGCGTATTTGCTCGCTTCAAACGCACAATCCATACAGGTTCAGAGGAAAAATCAGAAAGATTGCGCAAAGGGCATTAGAGTCATAAGATCCACCAAGTCGGGATTTAAGGTCAAACTAGTATTCGTCATATGTCAGCCCTGCCAATATTGACTCGTCATTGAGTCTGGCTTCTATATCTACGCCAAAGAAATCAGCAATAGGCTCTAAAACTTCCGGGTTGTTTTTCCATACAGCGCGGCCCGCACCCACTACGACCTCAAGGCCCTTTTTGGTCATCTTGCCCAAGGGCTGGCGACATGGTCCACCGGGCATGCCAAGAATCGCCATAAGAGTCTTTGTGCCCAGAGGATTTCTGGCACGGCAACCCACTGCCCCGTAAGGTGTCTCCTCTTCGGTTTTCACGGTCACAATCCCAAAAAGGGGCTTCAAGGCGTTCATGAGCCTTTCCGCCTGTGCTTGGTTACCCTGGTTGAGAAATGTGGTCATGTCTTGAACTGCCTTGGGGGCAATGTTTGAAGCCACTGAAATGACTCCACTTGCCTTGATGGCAGGGTCTGTCATCATGGTATATGTCTTGTCATCATCGCCAGACATGATCGTGAAGCCCTCGCCGCAGCACTCTCGGATGCGTTTCATGTTCTCGATGTCTCCTGTGGCTTCCTTAACGGTGGTCACATTGGCAAACTCCTTATGGAGTATAGCAAGGTCTTCGGCGAGAAGCTGGGCCCCAGTGCGGCCCGGAATTATATAGGGAATAATCTGGATCTGGGGGAATTTGTTTGCCACGGGGGCCACATACTCCCTGCGGATTTCCAGAGAACTCGGTCCATTATAGTAAGGATCTACCAGCAAAGCGGCATCGGCTCCCACATGCACGGCGTGCTCGGTGCTCTCCAGAGTTTCCCGGGTATTGTTACTGCCGGTCCCTGCAATGGACTGGCACCTGCCCCTGCACTTCTCGACCACTATCCTGATTACCTCGTTGTGCTCTTCCCAGTTTAACGTGGGGCTCTCTCCTGTCGTACCTACGGCCAGGATTCCGCTCACACCACTTGAGATCTGAAATTCCACCAATTTTTCCAGCGCTTCGTAATCCACTGCATAGTCCGTGAACGGCGTCATTAGCGCCGTATAGCATCCGCTAAGCATCGTCGCACCTCCTTGTCCAAAGATTCCTCTCAAAAAAAAACAGCCGGAGAGCCTGCTCCGACTGCAACCGACCAAGAGAGCACTCCACGAAAACACCGTGACAGTGCTGTGGATATTATCCACAGTCCCAGCCCGCCTTTGTGACAGGACAAAAGCAGACTTCGGCGGCACACCCTTTTGCCGCAAGATAAAAATGCGGGGCCTGTCCCCCTGCCCTGCGGCTAGTCATGAGCACCGCGCCTCAACTCTGGTTGGGAGGAAACTTACAGGAAGACATATTAGTTGTCAAGGAAAAAGGGGGTTTGGGTAGAGTTGTCGGATAATTCTTTGCGCTTAGGCCCTGAGCGTGGCGATCAACTTGTTGGGGTCAAGGATGATTTCAAAGACATCTTTGATGTGGTTTACCACGACGTCAGCTTGGAGCATGGCCTTGATGGTGGCGCCTTCTGCCTGAATAGTGCATATAGAAAGCTTGGCCACTTTGAACATTTGAACGTCAATGTTGCCGTTTCCCACGCAGACAGTATGTTGAGGACCGATTGATTCAACAAATGACCTTTTCTCCCTGGCTGTCTTGGTGACAACGGTCTCAACAGACGGACAACGCTCAAAGGCCTGTCGAAGGTTACCCCGTGTGTCGCCCGAAAGGACGTAGATATTGAATCCCTTAGTCTTCAAGGCCTCCATATAGTCCAGGACACCAGGCACCAGTTCACCAGATTCGGTCACAGTGCCGTTCAAGTCCAATACTACATTTTTTAGTTCCAAGGAGCCATAACCGGGAATAGCAATGGTTTTCACTAGTTTCTCCTGAGCTTCCTTCCGGTCTTACCCTTTGCTGTTTGCTAATGGAGTAATGGTCTTGGTGAAAAACCCTGGGCCCGCTGCATTGAACGTTGCGAAAGCTTTACATAACCTCGTCTCGCCGTCTCCATCTGTATAGCCTATAGGGCTGAGAGGGCAACAATAAAATTGCTTTCGTGGCTCCAAGGCGCTATTCTTAACCTCAAATTCAAGTGATTCCTATCCAACAAATCGAGATCTTTGTATAACGTCGCAAAGCGACATACCAGAGAGCGAAACCAGATCCTGCATTAAAGGTCTCAAATTGCACGAAAATCGGTGGTAACCCGATAAGACAGATCGGCAAACTCCCATGAGTACCTCCAGGCTCTTTACCAGCAACCGGCTGGAGATTCTGGCCGAGGCGTTGTCAGAAGTTCTAAGAACGCCTCTTGCATCCCCTCTGGATGAAGAGATTGTGGTCGTCCAGAGTAAAGGTATGGAGCGCTGGATTTCCACGGAACTTGCCCGGCACCACGGCATATGCGCAAACTACAGGTTTCCCTTTCCCAACGCCTTTGTCTACGACGTCTTCCGGAAACTGATTCCAGATCTACCCGAACGTTCGCCCTTTGATCCAAAGATAATGACTTGGAAGATCATGAAGCTCGTTCCATCCTTTATCACGAAGCCTGGGTTTGAGAGCCTAAGGAACTATCTGCGAGATACTGCGGGGCATTTGAAGCGCTTCCAGCTCTCTGAGCGGATTGCCGACACTTATGATCAATACTTGCTTTTTCGTCCGGAAATGATCCTCGGATGGGAAAACAACCAAGAAGACCACTGGCAGGCCACACTCTGGAGGCAGTTGGTCAAAGGAAATGAAAAAAAACATCGAGCTGCTCTCAAAAAAGCCCTTCTGGAAACGCTTGAAAAGCCTTCCGCCCCGATCAAGGATCTCCCCGAAAGAGTTTCGGTCTTCGGCATATCTGCCCTTCCACGGTTTCATATGGAAATCCTTGCTGCCATATCGCGCCGCACGCAAGTAAACCTCTTTCTCATGAATCCCTGCAAGGAGTACTGGGGGGATATTGTTTCAGACTGGGAGATGAAAAGAACCATAGACCGGGAGGAGCTCCGAGATATTACTGATGAAGACCTACATCTGGAAAAAGGAAACAGCCTTCTTGCATCCATGGGAAGACTGGGCAGAGATTTTTTTGATCTAATAAACGAATTCAGCTGCCAGGAAATTCCCCATTTTGATGAGCCTGGCGAGGACACGCTGCTCTTGTGTGTTCAATCCGATATCTTGAATCTTGAGGACAGGGGCCAGAAGCCATACGAGAAAAAGCTCGTTGTTCGAGACGACACTTCGATTCAAATCCATTCGTGCCATAGTCCTATGCGTGAAATAGAAGTGCTGCACAATCAGCTCCTTGACATGTTTGAAAAAGATCCGGGTCTGTTGCCCAAGGATATCCTGGTTATGGCTCCGGATATTGAAACCTATGCTCCCTATATTCAAGCCGTGTTTGATGTGCCGCGGGATGATTCCAGGCGGTTTCCTTTCAGCATTGCAGATCGAAGTGCCAGAAAAGAAAGCCAGGTGATTGACACGTTCCTTGCCATTCTGGATCTTTGTGGCAGCCGTCTTAGTGCATCACGGGTTTTGGACATCTTGGAACTCTGCATGGTTTATGAAAGATTCGGTTTGGCAGAGCCCGACCTTGAGCTGATTCGCAACTGGGTGACGGACACACGGATAAGATGGGGACTTGACGGACAAAGCCGGTGCAAACTGGGACTGCCAGAATTTCCGGAAAACACCTGGAGAGCCGGCCTTGATCGGCTTCTGTTGGGTTATGCGATGCCGGGCCAAGGCGAAAAGATGTTCGGTGGCGTTCTGCCGTACGATCATGTTGAGGGTAGTCAAGCCTCAGTATTGGGGAAGTTTGTCGAATTTACCAACCAGGTTTTTGGCCACGTTACACCCCTCGATCAACCGAGGACCTTGCACGAGTGGACCACGACTCTGATGCGACTGGTTGAACGCTTCTTCTTGTCAGATGAAGACACAGAAAGTGAAATGCAAGCAATACGACGGACACTCAGGGCTTTAGGCGACATGCAGGAAATATCAGGATTCACTGATCGGATTGATCTGCGTATCATTAAGTGGCATCTAGCACGTCAACTTGAGAAAGAAGGTTTTGGTTTCATTGCTGGCGGCATAACATTTTGCGCCATGCTGCCTATGCGAAGCATCCCCTTCAAGATCATCTGCCTTGTGGGTATGAATGGCGATGCCTATCCGAGACAGTCCAGGCCGTTAGGCTTTGATCTCATGGCAAAACACCCAAAACGCGGAGACCGTTCCCGCCGTTATGATGACAGGTATCTTTTTATCGAGGCGATACTTTCGGCCAGAGAAAAACTGTACATTAGTTATGTGGGGCAAAGTATCCGGGATAATACCTTTATCCCGCCATCTGTGCTGGTTAGCGAACTTATGGACTATATTGAACACGGCTTTGAGATACCTGAGGAGAACATCTTGAACCACGTTGTCACCAGGCATCGCCTCCAGGCCTTCAGCCCAGAGTATTTCAAGGGTGACGGAAAACTGTTCAGCTATTCCGAGGGAAATAGCCAGGCGGCTCAGTGTCTTGCGGAAGATCGCCACTCTCCAGTGCCCTTTATTTCCACACGGCTTCGAGATCCTGATGAAGAACATAAAACCGTTGATTTAGAGGATTTGTGCAGTTTCTTTGGCAATCCAGCAAAATTTCTGCTCAACAAACGTCTTGGAATCTATCTTGAAGAAAGGGCGTGGATTCTGGAAGACCGAGAATGCTTTGACATTAAGGGCCTGGAAAAATACCTGCTTGAGCAAACCTTGGTGGAAAAGCGGTTTTCGGGGCGCAGGCTCAAAGATTTCCTCCCCTTGACTAAAGCCTCGGGGCGACTCCCACACGGGACAGTGGGAGAATGCATGTACGACAACCTGTGCAGACAGGTGAACAGTTTTTTTGAAAAGACTGAGCCTTACCTGGGGGAAACACCGCTTGAGCCTGTTGAAATAGACCTGACAATATCCCACTTCAAGTTGACGGGCAGAATCGATTCCATATTCCCGCAAAGGTTGATGCGATACCGTTATGCAAGGATAAAACCCAAAGACCGCCTCAAGGCATGGATTCATCATCTGGCGCTTAATAGCTTCAAAGCTCATCATTATCCCGCGATCAGCATCCTGGTGGGCTTGCAGCCCACAGGTCCGAAATCCGGGTGGATGGCCTGGGAATTCTCGCCGGTTAAAAACAGCGAAGAGGTCCTTACAAGACTTCTTGAAATATACTGGGAGGGGCTCGCAAGGCCTGTTCATTTTTTCCCGAGATCTTCATGGGAATATGTCCAAATGCTTCTGCATAGGAACAAATCCGAAGAAGAAGCTCTCGTCAAGGCTCGTAACACTTGGAAGGGACGGAAATACCAGCCAGGGGAGAGCGAAGATGCTTACTATAAACTCTGTTTTCGAGACATAGATCCACTTGATTCAGAATTTCAGAATGCTGCCATAGAAATCTTCGGGCCGCTTCTGGCGAGTCAGAACGATATTGCCGTATGACAACAATCAAACACTTTGACTTCCTTAACGATCCCCTCGAAGGGACAAACCTTACTGAGGCGAGCGCCGGCACGGGAAAGACCTATACGATCACCGGCCTGTTTCTCAGGCTAATCTTGGAGAAGAATCTTTCCGTAGACCAGATACTCGTAGTCACTTTTACCCAAGCTGCTACAGAGGAGTTGAAAGACAGGATCCGCAGAAAATTGCGCGGGGCCATACAAGCATTTTCCGGAGGAAGGACTGAAGATGCCCTCCTAAAAAACCTAGTGAAAAAACACATTGGTTCCAGGACTTCATTGCGGCACCTTCGAGAAGCACTGCGGCAATTTGATCAAGCTGCCATATTTACCATACACGGGTTTTGCAGGAAGATGCTCTACGAGAACGCTCTTGAAAGCGGCAGTCTGTTTGATACCGAGCTGGTAACTGATCAGGAAGATCTGAAAAGGGGAATGGTTGATGATTTCTGGCGTAAACACTTCTATAACGCATCGCCGCTTTTTGTCCAATTTGCCATCAGCAGGAAGGTCAGCCCGCAGAGTTTTCTTGCTCTTCTTGGCAGTCGCGTTGCTCAGCCATACTTGAGGATCATTCCTAAAGTTCAAGCGCCTGACTCTTCCTTGCATGAAAAAGAATTCCAGGCGTGTTTCAGACGAGTTCGGAGGGCTTGGCAACTAAACAGAACTGAAGTGAAACGTATTTTTACGACCAGTGAAAGTCTGAGCAGGACCAGGTACCCAAAGACCAGTATCTTGGGCTGGATTCAGAATATGGACGACTATATGTCCTCGGACGGCAGCAGTCCGGTATTGTTCAAGGGCTTCGAAAAATTTACTTCAAGGGAAATGAAAAGGGCGGTCAAGAAGAACCATAGCTTTCCAAGACGTCCTTTTTTCGACCAGTGTGAAGAGCTGAAACAAAAACATGAGGAGCTGGTACAGGTTTTTGAACAACGTCTGCTGGGGATGAAAGGGGAGTTGTTTGATTATGTCCAAAATGAGTATGCCAGTAGAAAAGAGGAGAAAAATATCCAGTCTTTTGACGATCTTTTGTTAAAGCTTTACCAAGCTTTGCAGCAAAGGGGTGGGGAAAAGCTGGCAAGAAGCTTGAGGGCAAAATATAAGGCTGCCTTGATCGATGAATTCCAGGATACAGATCCGATCCAGTATGCCATTTTCAAGAAAGTTTTTAGCGGTGATAACAGCATCCTGTTTCTGATTGGTGATCCCAAGCAGGCCATATACGGCTTCCGTAATGCTGACATCTTCGTTTACATGGATGCTGCTGAAAATGTTGAAAACAGATACACCCTAGGAGAGAACTGGCGATCCCAACCAGATCTCATTGCCGGAATGAATACCATCTTTGCCAATACTGACCACCCTTTTGTCTACGACAAAATTCCATTTCAACCAGCTGCGCCGGCAGTAATAAAAGACCCTGAGTCTTTCAGCTTAAACGGCCAATCAGGATCTCCTTTGCGGTTGTGGTTTCTCAATGCCAGCAAAGCAACAGGACTCGACAAACCGTTTACCAAGACACTTGCGCGAGAGCTGATCCCAGTAGCTGTGGCGGGGGAGATCTCTCGGCTCCTCGATCTAGGCAGACGCAATAAGGCGCTATTTGGAAAAAGGCCGCTCAGTGCTGGTGACATTGCCGTCTTGGTGCGTACAAACGCTGAAGCACGACTAATGCAGCAAGACCTGTCCGGTCTCAACATCCCCAATGTTCTTTACAGCACCGGAGACCTCTTCGATTCCCATGAGGCCCTGGAAATGGATAGGCTCCTCGCCGGCATTGTTGAACCGGACAACAAGATGCTCCTGAAAGCCGCCTTGGCGACAGATATGATGGGTGTCAAAGGAGAAGTCTTGGACGGTTTGGTGAAGGATGAAACACTGTGGGAAAAGTGGCATCTTAAGTTCAGGAGGTATCACGACCTGTGGAACAAGAACGGTTTTGTCCAGATGTTTCGTTATCTATTGATAGAGGAAAAGATCATGCCCCGCCTCATGTCATTTAATGATGGGGAACGTAGGAATACCAACGTGCTCCACCTGTCCGAAGTTGTTCATCAGGCATCTATTCAAAAAAGGCTGGGCATGACCGGAGTCTTGAAATGGCTTTCCGAACAAAGAGATCCAAATACTGCACGACTAGAAGAACACCAGCTGCGGTTGGAAAGTGATGAGAATGCCGTAAAACTGGTGACAATACACAAGAGCAAAGGCCTGGAGTACCCCATTGTCTTTTGTCCTTTCGTATGGAACGGCTCCAGAGTTGGTAAACCAAGAGACCCCTTTTCATTTCACGATGAAACCAACAACATGCGGTTAACCCTCGATATTGGCTCTGCAAATATGGCTTCAAACCGCGTGTTTGCTGAAAAAGAACAGCTTGCAGAGAACGTAAGGCTTCTCTATGTGGCTTTGACACGGGCAAGAAACCGTTGTTACTTCGTATGGGGTCGTTTCAACGAGGCTGAGACCTCGGCCCTGGCTTACCTTTTTCATCAACCCCAATCATGGGAAGGGAGAGATGTCGTAAGTACGATTGGGGAGAGGTTCAAGGATCTGAGTGATGAAGATGTGCTTAGAGAACTTGAATTGATCCGAGCAAAGAGTGGCGGAAGCATTGGATTGTCTGAAATGCCGACGGAACCGGGGAAAGCATATTCGCCATACACTGGTGAGAAGATGAAACTCGCCTGCCGAAAATGTTCTGGAAGCATAGACTGTTCTTGGAGAATTTCAAGTTTCTCGTCTCTGGTTTCCAACCAGCCTCACGGAGCAGATCTTGCTGACCATGATGCAACAGTCCTGCCTGAGGCCTATGATCAAGATATTCTAAAAGAGTCTGCTATCGAAGAAGAGCCTTCCGGGGTTTTTGCCTTTCCCAGAGGGACAAAGGCGGGGACATTCATGCACGACATGTTCGAGCACCTGGACTTTGCGCAAACAGATAAGTCTCAAATGGAGCAAGTGGTAGCCGACAAACTCTCAGAGTACGGCTTTGACCTCACATGGCAGGAAACGCTGTGCCGTATGATAGAAAAGGTACTTTTTGTTCCACTTGACCCGTCCCGGCAAGATTTTACGTTATCGCGCATTCATAATAAGGCCCGGCTCAACGAATTGGAGTTCTATTTCCCACTGAAACCTTTGTCATCAAAAAAGCTGGTAAACATATTTGCCGAACATGTCGGTCCCGGGCTTCCGGCCTACTTGCCTCATCTTATTGAACGGTTGGAGTTTTCCCCGGTCAGGGGATTTATGAAGGGATTCATTGACATGGTATTTCAGTTCGAGGGACGCTTCTACCTTGTGGACTGGAAATCAAATTATCTTGGCAGCCATGTGGAGGACTATAGTCCGGAAGCGCTTACAACTGCTATGGCAAGAGCGTTTTACTCTCTTCAGTACGTCATATATTCGGTTGCACTGAATCAATATCTGCACCTGCGCTTGCCGGGTTACGACTATGAGACATATTTCGGAGGGGTTTATTACATATTCTTGCGCGGAGTCGATCCGGTCAGGGGAACAGACTATGGGATTTTCAGGGACAGGCCGTCCGCAGCACTAATAAAGGAATTATCTGAGAGTTTGATTGATCGGGCAGAAATCAGCAAATTATGAAACAGCAAAGTCTGAATCGTCTTTACAATAGCGGGATACTTTCTGAACTTGACATACATTTTGCCGGCTTCATTTCAAGACTTGCCGGCACTTCTGCTCCAGAGCTGTCCCTTGCAGCTGCCCTTTCAAGCAATTACACAAGGCAGGGCCACATCTGCCTTGCCCTTTCCAGTATTGCAGGAAAGCAGTTGGCGGAAGGAGAAGATGGCGAGGCTCCTGTTATATGCCCCAAATTGGGCGAGTGGCGCAAGAAGCTGAGAAAAACCTCTGTGGTTGGAAAACCGGGTGAATACAAACCCCTGATCCTTGATGACAGGTCCAGGCTGTACCTGTACCGTTACTGGGATTATCAGGAAAAGTTGGCAGATTTCATCATGAAATGTGTTGGCCAGAAAGAAGAAAATGTCGATGCCATGCGCCTGAGAGTAAGACTGGACCGGATTTTTCCACAAGGCCAAGACGAAGACACAGACTGGCAGAAAGTTGCTGCCTTTGCCTCGTTGGTAAAGAAATTCTGCATTATTTCCGGAGGCCCGGGGACAGGCAAAACCACGACAGTTGCCAAGATCCTGGCATTGATCTTGGAACAGCCCGCGCCAAGGAAACCTCGAATTGCCCTCACAGCGCCCACTGGCAAGGCTGCCGCTAGGCTGCAACAAGCAATCAAGCGGTCAAAGGCAGGCCTTGATTGTGCTGACAGCATCAAGGACGGAATTCCCGAGGAGGCCTCAACCATACACCGGCTCCTAGGAAGCGTTCCGGGGTCTCCCTATTTTCATCATAACGCCAAAAATATCTTGCCCGTTGATGTTGTTGTCGTGGACGAAGCTTCGATGGTAGACTTAGCTTTAATGTCCAAGCTCATCCAGGCTCTTCCCTCGCAGGCTCGGCTGATACTCTTGGGAGACAAAGACCAGTTAGCCTCAGTGGAGGCAGGCGCCGTGCTTGGAGATATATGCGATACCGGTAATGTACACGGTTTTTCAAGCCACTTTTGTAACTATCTTAAGAAGGTTACTGGATACAAGATTGCGACACAGTCCAAAGGAACAGATGGACCGGCAATTCAGGACTGTATTGTCCAACTCCAGAAGAACTTTCGCTTTGCACCTGAAAGCGGTATCGAGATGCTAAGCCGTGCAGTCAATGCAGGGGATGCCGACCTTGCAGTTTCACTCCTTATGGAGAAAAAATACGGGGATATTGAGTGGGTGCCCTTGCCGTTTCCCAGTGTCTTGCCCCGAGCGATAAAGCAAAAGATCATTGACGGGTTTGGCAAACACCTAAGATCGAGTGAGGTCTCGCAGATCTTTCACCTATTTGATCGGTTCCGCATTCTTTGTGCGCTCAGAGAAGGTCCGTTTGGTGTAATCAGTCTAAACGCGCTGGTGGAACAAACCCTCAAAGAAGAAAGGCTTATCGCGCCTGACACAAGGTGGTATCGTGGCCGTCCTGTGCTGATAACCAGTAACGACTACGATCTGCGCCTGTTCAACGGTGATGTGGGGATAGTCCTGCCGGATTCTGAAACAAATAATGATCTGCTGGCCTTTTTCACGGCCCCGGATGGTACTCTAAGAAAAATCCATCCGCTCAGGCTGCCCGAACACGAAACCGCATATGCAATGACCGTGCACAAGAGTCAAGGATCAGAGTTTGATAGGGTAGTTCTACTTTTGCCTGATAAGGATTTTCCAGTATTGACAAGGGAACTCGCATATACGGGTATCACCCGTGCCAAGGAGAGCATCGAGATATGGGGTGTAGAGAACGTATTTCGTACTACCATATCCCGCCGTACTGAGCGGACGTCCGGCCTGCGAGATGCCTTGTGGACTTGCTCAGTGGAAAACGACAATGAAGCTGCCTATCGAGGTTGACCTGATTAGAAAACGGACACCATCCTGTGAAAGGGCTACATTAACTCGGTAGGATTTTCTCATGCCTTTATCACAAGAAGTTCATAATAAAGGACCAGGACATTGATCATGTGACCCAATCGCGTCAGATTGCAGTTCTGTTTTGTTGTATCCATATCCCCTACCTATAACTCACAAACTCGCTCATCAAGGCGGTTGTCATGCCATGGCGAATTGCCAGATTGCCCTCCAGTACATGGATGTAATATTGCCTTTGAGTATCATCACTTTCTTTACCTCACGCTCAAGGCATTGGTCAGCAAACAAGATCCAGGAAGTATCGCTTGCCTTGCAGACAGGATAGAAGAGGTCGAAGGGAGGAGAGACTGAATGCAGCCACAGTACAGTGGTTGAACGGCGTGCTCCCCGCAAGCCACGTCCGGAAGGGCGGGGAGGCTTCAGTCTATGCAAGTCAAAGTTAAACCTCAAATAGATTTCTTCCGAAAGCATCAGCAGGCGGTCACATTTATCCGTTCTTAGCTGTAGGCATTGATGACTACACCGGCTGCTTGAGGCAATGGAACAAGGAAAAATATGAGACCTTTGAAAAACTCCTTTTCACTTGTTTCTATGGACTTTTTGACCCATCTGCGGGCTTGCTCACTAAATCGCAAGAACTCTCCGCCTGCGGGGCTCCGCCTCCGGCGGATCAAACAGCTTGCGATTTGCCCACTGACGTGGGGCCGTTCACTTCGCCCGGATGGGTACCCCAAAAAGTCCATAATGGTCGTTCAAAGCAGTTTTTCAAAGGTCTCAAAAATATGAGGTGTCAATCGGTTATTCTGGCAGATCTAGTCTAACTGAAGGGAATGGCACCTGTCGTAAACAGGGCTTGATGTGCCTTGTCATTCGAACAAACTGACTGGACGTTGAGATATTCAGACGATCATTCAGGTTTCAGGATTATAGGTTTTTCCTCTTGCATTTAGAGAATCCGGCAAGATTTTCCTACCACCAGTTCTGCACTTCACAGAGCGGTTGCCCTAAGTAGCGAATTTTACGGGACAAAAAGTTCGCGATGATCATGGCATACCACTTGCGTTCAAAAGTTAATCCAAAAGTTAAATTAAAGCTTTTTCCACTTTAAACCGAAGGCAGTGATACCAGCGAACAGTCAGCCTGTGGGCAGTGAATGGAGCATAATATGGAATATAAGATTCAAGAGGTAAGCGAAAGGTTACAGGTCCCGAAATCTACCATCCGATATTGGGAAACAGAGTTTCCAGAGTTGGTAAGGCCCAAGAGGACTAATGGCAGACAGAGGAGATATTCTGAAGAAGACATCAGTAACTTAAGACAAATCAAGAACATACTTTATCGAAAGAATAGAACCATCGCTCAAGCGAGGAATATTCTCCGAATGGGAAATGCGGATATCGGAAAAATAGAGTGGGAAAAACAATCGATTCTGGTGACTGGAGGAACAGGATCCTTTGGCAAACACTTCTGTAAGTTGATGCTTGAGAAATATCACCCCAAGGTCATAAGAGTCTATAGTCGTGATGAACTAAAGCAACATGAAATGCGCCAAGAATTTGGTGAAGATTGGGTAAGGTATTTTATCGGGGACGTTCGAGACGCTGATCGCTTGGAGAGGGCCATGGAAGGGGCGGATATCGTCGTTCATGCTGCGGCCCTGAAGCAGGTTCCAGCTTGTGAATACAACCCGTTGGAGGCCGTTAAGACTAACATTCATGGTGCACAGAATATCATAGATGCAGCTATCGACACAGGAGTCAAAAAAGTGATCGCATTGAGTACGGACAAGGCGGTAAGTCCTGTTAATCTCTACGGGGCGACAAAACTGTGTGCTGAGAAGATTATCATCCAGGGAAATGCCTACTCCGGCCCGCGAGGCACGCGGTTCGGTTGTGTCCGCTACGGGAACGTCATCGGGAGCCGCGGCAGTGTTATTCCCCTCTTCATAGAGCAAAAGAAAGGTGGAAAAATAACGATAACTGACAAACGGATGACGAGATTCTGGATTACACTCGACCAGGCAGTAGAACTGGTTGTTAAAGGGCTTTCTCATATGCAGGGAGGAGAAATCTTCGTGCCCAAAATCCCAAGTATGAAGATCATGGACCTGGCCAAAGCCATAGCTCCGCAATGTGAGATTGAGGTTATCGGTATAAGACCGGGAGAAAAGCTCCACGAATCTCTGATCACACAAGAGGAGGGGAGAAACACGGTGGCCTGCGAGGGTATGTATGTCATTATGCCAAACTACGCGTGGTGGGAGAGGCAAAATCACAAAACTGGGCAAAAGATATCTGAAGGCTTTGTGTATACCAGCGACAAGAATGACGAATGGCTGAGCGTGCAGGATCTGAAGCAAATTGTGGGTGACTCTTTCTTGCGGGAAGAAGAGTCAGCTTCTCGAGTGCTTTCCACCATCCATCGGTTAAATAAGAGGGTCGTTTTGAACATGATCAATGCTGAGGAATGTATACCAGAAAGCCCAGCCCAGTTCGCTGTTCACTGATAGGTGTTCGCCCGCAAGAAGTTTGGAATATCCGCCCACTGGAAGAGAACGGTGCATGTACAACAGACAATAGAGGGTAGTGAAAATCCATTTATTCCCTATGGGCGTCAATGGATTGACGAGGAGGATGTGGAGGCCGTAATTGACGTTCTACGCTCAGCCTGGATAACCCAAGGTCCCAAAGTAGGGGAATTTGAGGCTGCCTTCGCCAGTTACGTAGGGTCTCGCTTTGCCGTGGCGGTCACCAGCGGTACTGCTGCGCTTCACCTGGCCTGTCTTGCGGCTCATCTTGGGCCCGGAGACGAAGTCCTAACGTCTCCCATCAGCTTCGTGGCAACGGCAAACTGTGCTCTTTACGTGGGGGCCAGACCTGCCTTTGTGGACATCGACCCGATGACTCTTAACCTGGATCCGCAGAAACTTGAAGCCTATTTGGAGGAAAAGGCCCCTTCTAAGAAGAATCGAAAACAGAATGCACGGCATCAGCCTTGCCCGCGTGCTGTCATACCGGTCCACTTTGCAGGTCTTCCTTGCGATATGGCACAGATTCGGCGAGTTGCCAAGAAATTCAATCTTGTTGTCATTGAAGATGCCTGCCACGCCTTGGGGGCAGAATATAACAGGGATGGGAACAAGGAGCTGGGAGAGGACCCCTGGACAAGAGTCGGCAGTTGTATTGACTCAGACATGACCGTCTTCAGCTTTCATCCTGTGAAACATATCACTACAGGAGAAGGCGGCATGGTTACCACCAATGACGAGACTTTGTACGAGCGACTTCTCCTTTTCAGAAATCACGGCATTACCCGCAATCCTGACGAGTTCACGGATTGCGGTTCAGCGTTGATTCGAGGAAACTGTGGCAGAGACATTGCGAAACATAATACCATTGCGTGGTACTACGAGATGCAAAACCTTGGTTATAATTATCGAATCAGTGATCTCCAATGTGCTCTGGGCCTGTCGCAGTTACAAAAAATTGGATCCTTTATTCAGCGACGGCGCTTTATCGCAGAACAGTATTCAGATTCTTTGCGACGTTATCCTAGATTGGTTCCACAAAAAGAGATGGAGGGCTATAAGTCTTCATATCATCTATACGTCATGTGCGTACATGCTCATGCCAGGATCGGGCGAAATGAGGTGATGGATGGCTTAAAACACATGGGCGTTGGTACCCAAGTCCATTATATCCCAATCTATCAACATCCTTTCTACAAGAAATTGGGATTTGCTGATGGTAACTGTCTTAATGCTGAAAAGTATTTCAGGCACTGCTTGTCTATTCCCATATATCCTGCAATGTCAGAGGTGGATATTAGTCGAGTGCTGGGTGCTCTTGAGGTAGTAGGGAGGATTCTCTAGATGAATTTGACCGTGGCTCCCCTGACGCCTGAGCATCATGATGCCTGGGATGCTGTGTGCGAAAAAAGCCATGAGGCTTGGTTTTGGCATTCCACAAGATGGCTTGAATACACGCTTGCATACAATCCTTCCCTTGAAAGCCAGTCCATGGCCTTTCTCCTGTATGACGGTTGTACGGCGGTGGCCGCGGTGCCGATTGTCATCGAGCGACAACCTCATGACGGTCTCTTTGCTCGAGAGTTTTCATTCGGCGGTGGATGGTTGCCGTCTCCTGTGTGCGTTGATGGGCTGTCTTCGAAACAGAAAAAACAGGTGTTTCGGGTTGCCTTCGATCGGATTTTTGTACTTGCTAGACAAGAGAATGTTGGAAGGATCAGATATCGTTCAAATCCTTTTGAGCATGTCAAATCAGGGCTGGAGAGTCTGATCCCAGTAACGGTTCAGTTTGGCTTTACGTCTCACATCCTTCCCACGCAGATAATCGACGTCCGGAAAAGTCCTGTCGAGATACTCAAAGGGATGCGTAAGGGGCACAGAAGCGATATCCGAAGGGCGGAGAAGGAATTGGAAGGCTTTGTGATGTCAGACAAGAATGCATCTGACGACCTTTTTGCATCATATCAACAGCTCCACGTGAAAGCCGCGGGAGGACAGACCAGGCCGTCTGAAACCTTCGAAATGATGTGTCAATGGATTCGCGATGGCTATGGCATTCTCGTCGGAGCCAGTTTGAAGGGCACGCCTGTCAGTTTTGCCTATGTAAACATCTTCAAGGACTGCGCCTACTACAGTTCGGCCTGCAACGACCCTGAAATCAAGGACCTCCCGTTAGCCCATTTCGTGCAGTGGGAGATTCTCAACTGGCTGCATGAGCACGCTTTTCACTACTACGAGATAGGGTGGCAGGTGTACGATTCCACAGAGGTTGTCCCTGCCTCTGACAAGGAGGTTGCGATTTCCCGCTTCAAAAGGGGATTTGGAGGTTTTACTGTGCCCATGATTGTCTCGGAGAGATTTCTTTCACGTGAGGAGTATATGTCTGTAAGCCATGAGAGAATAGTCCGTTTTGCTGAGACGTTGCCAGAATCAATTGAGTCTTCTGCACAGGCAATACGAGGGGCTCTACGATGAAAGTTCTCTTTTTTCAATATGCAGATTACCTCGAGATAGGGATCCCCGGGGGGCTTTCCATATTGAGCGCCCTTCTCAAAGAGCAAGGACACGAGGTAAAGCTATTTGATACTGCCTTTCTGAAGCCGGCCCATTACAGCCGAAGCCTGAAGGCGGGCCCTGCAATATTCAAGCAGACTGCTTACACCCTTGAGGATCTGGTGGAAGATGACCCGATCGTTGATCTAAATGAAGAGTTTTCCACGGTATTAAGGGAGTTTCAGCCTGATCTTCTGGCCGTTTCGGTCATGACCACCAATGCCGACGAGACCTTGGAGATGTTGAGACGGGCACAACCAGACTGCGTGGTGGTAATGGGTGGAGTGCATGCCACATTGAGTCCTGAAGAAATACTCCGTGAAAAGGTGGTTGACCGGGTCTGCGTCGGCGAGGGCGAAGGTGCCCTTGTGGATCTGTGTGATGCCTTGGACAAAGGCAACGATGTGACAGAAATCACCAATCTGTGGTCAAGGAATAACGGTGCGACAATCAAGAACCCACTTCGTCCTTTTCAGGATCTTGATCATTTGCCTGTGCCAGACTGGTCCATCTTTGACGAACGGCACCTCTTCCGGCCTTTCGAAGGAGAGGTTTATAGAGGATCGTTCATAACGACCTCTCGCGGTTGTCCTGGAGGGTGCACATATTGCGTAAACAAAGCCCTGCGCAGGATTTGCCGTGGCTGTGGAAGCTATTTTCGCCGTCAGTCCCCCGGAAAAACCATCCACAACATTCGGGTTTTGAAGGAAGAACACGGGGCGACTTGGTTCAAATTTGCCGATGATACCTTTCTGCTTCATTCCGTTGACGAGATGACGGCCCTGAGAGACGGCCTCAAACAATTGTCAATCCAATTCGGTTGTTCAGTACAGCCTCTCACTATTACGGATAAGAAGGTGAGGCTTGCAAAAGAAATGGGGTGTGTGGCGATGACTGTGGGCATAGAAAGCGGTAATGAGAGGATAAGAAAAGAGATCCTGAACCGAAAGATCTCCAATGAGAGCTTGAAAAATAGTATCCGCACCATCATTGAAGCTGGCATCAGGGTATCTACCTTTAACATGATAGGCTTGCCTGGGGAGACTAGAGATAATGTTTTTGAAACCATCAGGTTCAACAAGGACTTGGGTATTAAGGCAGCCAACGTGTACATTGTCTATCCCTTTCCAGGGACAGAGATTTCGAGCATTCACAAAACAAACTACCGGGATGCAGATGGGAAAATGATCCCGATGAGCGAGGCCGCCGGATTCAATCTCTCCAGAATGTCTCGTGAGGAATTAGAGGGGCTGCGCAAGACATTCAACCTTTATCTTGTGCTACCGGAAACCTATTGGGATCAGATTGGACAGGCCGAAGGCCAGGATGAACGATCTCAGCGCGTATTTGACGAGCTGGAGGAATTGGCGGCAAGCTATGTTTGAAGCTTTTGTAAGGGTTGTATCAAGATGTTGGTTGCCGTAATCGGCTGCGGTTCCATCGGGAAACGGCATATTTACAATCTCGTTTCTCTCGGGGTGCAGGATGTTCTTGCATACGACAAGGATCCAGAACGACTTGCCATTGCCACGGCAGAATGCGAAATCAGCAAGATATCTTCCTTCTCGGAGGTGCTTTCGGCCAAACCGGATGCAGTCGTTGTCTGCACACCTACTAGTTTGCATGTTCCCATAGCCCTTGAGGCTGCAAGAGGAGGCGCCCATCTGTTCATTGAGAAGCCCGTGTCCCACAACTGTGACGGACTGGACGAGCTCCTTGCCGAAGTCAAAAAGCAGAAGCTTGTGACAATGATTGGTTCCAACTTCAAGTTTCATCCAAGTTTTTTGAAGATGAAAGAAATTCTGCTCTCCGGGGTTCTGGGAAAGGTGCTTTCAGCTCGCTGCCAATTCGGCCAATACCTGCCAGACTGGCATCCATGGGAAGATTACAGAAGGACTTATAGCGCAAGGTCTGAGCTGGGAGGTGGTATCCTGTTGGATTCTCATGAATTCGATTACATGGCATGGTTCCTAGGTAAGGTAGATCAGGTCTTTTGCCTGTTAGGGAAGCTGAGCGATCTCGAGATTGATACGGAGGATACAGCTGCCATTATTCTGAGGTTCAAAAGCGGGACCATTGGCGAGATGCACTTGGATTATAGCCAACGGACATACCAGAGAAATTACGAGTTTTTTGGAGAACACGGGACCCTGCAATGGGATTTTGGCGATAGAAAGGTTTGGCTCTATAGTGCCAAGGGAAAAAAGTGGGAGGTTTTTGAAGAACCCAGAAATTATGATCTCAATGAGATGTATGTAAAAGAGATGAGACACTTCATTGATTGTATTCAGAATGGGACCAAGCCAGTTACGGATCTCGGTTCTGGATGCGAAGTATTAAAAGCCATAATGGCAGCTAAGGTTTCGGCAAAGCAAGGACAGATTGTTTCATTAGAAGAAAGGTGCCACTGAGATGCTTGTCGGCATAGTCCAGGCTCGTATGGGATCCACCAGGTTGCCGGGCAAGGTGCTTGCCACTATCCACGGACAGCCCATGCTTTGGCATGTACTGAACAGAGTGAGCATGGCCCAATCATTAGAAAAGGTGGTTGTGGCAACGTCAACAGTTCCGACTGATGATGCCATTTACGATTTTTGCGCACGAAATGGATTCGCATGCTTTCGTGGGAGCGAGAAAGATGTGCTTGACCGCTTCTATCAGGCTGCTAAGCACTTCAATGCCCATGCGGTGGTTCGTATTACTGCTGACTGTCCACTGGTTGATCCTCAGGTTGTGGAAAAGGTAATTCATACCTATCTGAAAGGCGGCTATGACTATGTTACCAATACACTATGCTACACCTACCCGGATGGCCTGGATGTGGAAGTTTTTTCGTTTACAGCACTGGAAGCAGCTTGGCAGGAAGCCCAGATGCCTGCTGAGCGTGAGCATGTCACGTCATTCTTCCGGACGGATGGTCGGTTTCTGGTGTACAACGTTACAAATGAGATTGACCTGTCAAGCCGTTACCTGCGCTGCACAGTAGATGAGCCTTTAGATCTGAAATTCGTCCGTGCTGTCTATAGTCGGCTTGGATCAGAGCAGCCGTCTTTTGGTATGGCAGACATTTTGCGCTTACTTGATGAAGAACCACATCTTATGGAGATCAACAAGGGAATCATTTGTAACAGAGGGTACTATAAATCACTTGCTGATGAGCCGCCCATTCCTCAACAGAAGCAAGTGCTGAAACAATCATATGAACTGAAGAAGAAAGCCGAAAAGCTGATCCCCTCATGTACTCAGACCTTCAGCAAAGGGCCTACGCAATTTGTCCAGGGGGTTGCACCGGTTTTTGTGAGGCGCGGGGAGGGGAGTCATGTGTGGGATGTCGATGGCAACGAGTATATTGACTATTCCATGGCCCTTGGGCCGATTATTCTAGGCTACAAGTATCCCGCCGTGACCGAGGCAGTTCAGCAGCAGATGCAAGATGGTTCGACGTTTTCTCTACCCCATCCGTTGGAGGTGGACTTGGCAGAGTTGCTTGTTGACATTATCCCGTGCGCGGAGATGGTGCGCTTCGGGAAGAACGGCTCAGATGTCACATCAGGAGCTGTCCGTGTGGCACGGGCCTACACTGGGAAGGATATTATTGCCTGCTGTGGGTACCATGGCTGGCAGGACTGGTATATAGGAACAACTACCCGCAACAGGGGAGTACCGAAAGCGGTGCAACGGCTGACCATCCCATTTGAGTATAACAACATCGCAAGCCTGGAGCGTATCTTTGCCGATCATCACAGGCAGGTGGCTGCGGTCATCATGGAGCCAGTTGGGGTTATAGAACCTCAGAATGACTTCCTCCAGCGAGTTTTCGAAATTACTCACCGGGAAGGGGCACTCTTGATTTTCGATGAAGTGATCACCGGCTTTCGGCTGGCTATGGGTGGAGCACAGGAATACTTTAATGTCACTCCTGATCTGGCCTGCTTCGGCAAGGCTATGGCCAACGGATTCCCCATAGCTGCTGTGGTGGGGTACCGAGATATTATGAGACTCTTCGATGAAGTATTCTTCTCTTTCACGTTCGGCGGTGAGACACTCTCTTTAGCTGCTGCTGAGGTAACCATCAGAGAGATGCAAGAGAACAATGTCATCCGCCATCTCTGGGAGCAGGGTACGAAGTTGAAGGACGGTTACAATGTGCTAGCCATGGAATTCGGAGTTCAGTCTTGCACCGAGTGTGTCGGTCTGTCGCCGCGGACGATTATTACCTTCAAGGATGAGATCGGGACTGAGTCACTGGTACTAAAGAGCCTGTTTCAGCAAGAATGTCTCAAACGAGGTGTCCTGTTTTCGGGAGGTCAAAACATTTCTTGGAGCCACAGCAATGCTGATATCGAGCACACATTAAGGGTTTATCGCGCTGCTATGGAGATTCTGGCTGAGGCCATGAAGTCCGGAGATGCGACACAAAGACTTGAAGGGGAGCCAGTGAGGGCGGTCTTTCGGAAGCCATAATAAGGATGAAGCACGGGAATTTAGTGATACGAGCCGATGCTAGTACGCAGATCGGCAGTGGTCACATCATGCGTTGCTTGGCATTGGCCCAAGCCTGGCAGAGCGGAGGAAGGCGTGTGATTTTCCTTATGGCGATGGAAGCTCCAATTTTGGAGGAGCGACTGAAATCGGAAGGTATGGAGGTTGCCCATTTAACAGTCCAGCCAGGAGGGGTGGGTGATGCGGTTAAGACAGCGGGTCTGGCACAAGAGGTGGGCGCTGCATGGGTCGTGGTGGATGGATACCGTTTCGATGCAGGATATCAACGAGCGATTAAAGACTTGGGGGTGCGGCTCTTGTTTATTGATGACAACGGACAAGCTGATCACTACTACGCAGACATTGTGGTGAATCAGAACATTCATGCCCATGCTGGTCTCTACACGAACAGAGAGCCTTATACTCAGCTTTTGCTGGGGACCCGCTACACGCTCTTGCGACATGAGTTCTCAGGCTGGCGGAGATGGAAGCGACAAATACCAGAGGCAGCCCGTAAGGTGCTGGTGACACTGGGCGGCGGAGACGCCGATAATGTTACGCTCAAGGTGATTCGAGCTCTGAATCAAGTGGATATACAAGACATAGAGGTGGCTGTTATCGTTGGTCCATCTAACCCGCACATGGCCGCCTTGAGGAAGGCTGTTGCGCGTTCACCATTCACCGTTCATCTGTTACCGTCTGTAGAGAACATGCCTGAATTTATGGCCTGGGCTGATGTGGCCATTTCGGCTGGAGGAAGCACCTCGTGGGAACTTGCTTTCATGGGACTGCCCAGTCTAGTCTTCATTCTGGCCGACAACCAGCTCCCGGCTGTAGAAAGGCTCCATACTCAGGGTGTGGCGTTGAACTTGGGGTGTCATCAGAGACTTTCTTGTGCCGAAATTAGCCATGCGATTAAACGATTACTTATGACGTCAGGGATTCGGCAGGAAATGGCATCACGCGGTC
The DNA here is from genome assembly GCA_964502365.1 of uncultured Desulfobacterales bacterium. Classification (GTDB taxonomy): domain Bacteria; phylum Desulfobacterota; class Desulfobacteria; order Desulfobacterales. The sequence goes on from CAZCWQ010000003.1 coordinate 68,001, forward strand.
GGGAGTTGGTGGACGGAGAAGGGGTTGACAGGGTCATAATGCAGATGAAGAAGATGACTCTCAGATTCAGAAAGGTATGTGAAAAAGATTGCCGGCTGCTTTGGGAGTGGGCAAACGAGAGGGATGTCCGTTCAGTTTCTTTTAGGTCGGAGACAGTACCATGGGAGGAACACGTTCAATGGTTAAAGTCGAACCTTCGTGATCCCAATTGTATCTTCCATATTGTCAGCAATGAAGAAGGAACACCTATTGGACAGGTTCGATACGACATCAGTGGGAATGAGGCCGTGATTTCCATTAGTATTGACAGAAAGTTCCGTGGTCGGGGTTACGGCAGTGTGACAATCCTGCTCTCATCACAGGAAGTATTTGACACATCAGATGTCAGGATTATTCATGCTTATGTAAAGCAGAGTAATGGGTTTTCGGCTCGTGCGTTCTTGAAGGCTGGGTTTAAAGATATGGGTACGAAAGCAATTCACGGACACCGAGCGATGGCTTTTGCTCTCACGAAGGATGCGATGGTATGAACGGGAATATTCGGATAAACGATCGCTGCATTGGCCCAGGCGAGCCAGTATACATCATCGCGGAAATGTCGGCTAACCACAATAAGGACTTTGACCTGGCTGTTAAAATTGTAAAAGCAGCAAAAGAGGCTGGGGCCGATGCAGTCAAACTTCAGACATACACACCGGACACAATGACTATTCCTTGTGACAGTGAGTACTTCCAAATCGGCAAGGGCACCATCTGGGAAAGCCAGAATATTTACGAGCTTTATGGCGAAGGATATATGCCATGGGAATGGCAGCCGAAGTTAAAGGCCGTTGCTGACGATCTTGGCTTGGACCTGTTTTCCACAGCCTTTGATCCTTCGGCAGTGGACTTTCTGGAAGATATCGGCGTCCCGGCTTACAAGGTAGCATCTTTTGAAATTGTAGATGTTCTACTTATCGAAAAGATGGCTCGCACAGGAAAGCCGCTGATTATTTCCACCGGCATGGCCAGCCTGGGAGAAATCGAGGAGGCAGTCCACACAACCCGACACGCAGGGGCGACTCAGATTGCCCTTCTCAAGTGCACGAGTGCCTACCCTGCTCCTCCAGAGGAGATGAACCTGCGGACAATTCCTCAGCTTGCAGAGGCATTCTCCGTGCCAGCCGGGCTATCGGACCACACGATGGGGATTGCCGTTCCCGCAGCAGCTGTGGCCCTCGGGGCCTGCATTGTTGAAAAGCACTTCACGTTGTCCCGAGAAATTGTGGGGCCTGACAGCACCTTTTCCCTTGAACCCCAAGAGTTCAAGGCCATGGTCGAGGCGATCCGCACGACGGAAAAAGCATTGGGCAGGGTGCACTACGAAGCGACACCGAGTGAGTCGGCCAGTCGTGTTTTTCGTCGTTCGCTATTTGTCGTAACTGACATGAAGGCGGGCGAAGTCTTCACCGAACAAAATGTACGGTCTATCCGGCCGGGGCACGGGATGGCGCCCAAATGCCTTAATAAAGTCCTTGGCCATCGAGCTGCACAGGATATTGCACGGGGCACCCCCTTGAGTTGGCCCTTGATCCTTCATCAGGATGGCATTCGTCATTAGCGAGCCTAATGCACGGCCGAACACACTGTTTTTTTAGCGGGTGGTCATAAGAATGAGAGAATACCGTTATGAAGGTGAAGGTAGTGACCCTCTGAACATTAGAGACTTGTACACAGTGTTCAACAACTACAGAATGTGGAAATACCTTCTAGGCATGCTCGTCACGTTGAACAAGACGGAGTTGTCACATTACAAGATTCTTGAACCTGGGTGTGGGGGAGGCAATAAGCTGCGATTGCTAATGGAGTTCAGGGCGCAGACAGCCAACTGCTTTGGGTTCGATCTGAGCGAGAGAGCTGTGAAACATGCAAAGGACATTTCTCCCCAGACGATGAATTTTCACTTGGCTTCTGCTTTGGACATTCCGTTAAAAGACAAAACGTTTGATCTGATCATCTGTTCTTTGCTCTTCGATTGCTTCAAAGACACAGACGACATTAGAAGGATATCAGGAGAGTTGAGGAGGGTAATAAAGGATGACGGCGTTCTACTTGTAGTTGAAATAACAGAACTTTTTCCCAAATTGCATACCACGCTGGGCGAGGAGTTTGTCTCAGATTTCAGGTTTTTTGACCGAAGCAAAAACGAACTTGAGAACATCCTTTTCAAGGACTTCACAATTTTCAGGAGAGCTAATCTTTTTTCAACAACACAATACAAGGTACAAGATGGCAAGGGAGAGCGCTGGATTGATATTGCGGACCTCCCTTTCGTGGACAAAGGGTTGGATGATGAGAGCGTTCCATGTGGATATTGCTTGTATTCTTTTTTGCCGAACTAATGAGGTCGTGAATCTATGACATCGTTACGGATATTCACTTGTGAGAATTGAAGGGGATCAGTTCAGGTCGCGAAAAGCCATTGGTAAAGTCTATTGCCACTAATTTTTGTCTCGAAGGTGAGGGCCCTCTAACTTAGTGGAGAGGTAGCCGAAGGCTGGCGCGGTCACCGAGACCTAAGACATGAGGTTTATTCAGAAAAGTTTACTGATACCATGAACATAACACTCTGGAGTTGTTATACATTAACAAGGAAGGAATCTGAAAGCCCTTGCTATGAGGAAAACTACCATGAAGAATAAAGAGTGTGGTGAGCAAAAACCGCTCCTTAGTATTGTCATTCCGTTCTTGGGCGAATCTATGCCGTCAAGGTTGATGGAGTGGTTGAATGACTTCGATTTCCCAGTCTACGCAGTTCTGTTTGCGGAAAATACTGTCGTACTGCCGGAAAACGTCAAACCTATCTTCCTAAAAAAGGCGGGGCTTCAATGCTGGCAGATAAAGGATCCGTCTGAGATTCAATCCGAATGGTGCCTGTTTCTGGAGAGAGACGAATACCTAAAGGATGGAGCCATATCGGAGCTATTAGGGCTTCTGTCAGGCTTGGACAAAACGCCTCATGTGCTGAGTGTCTCTCGTTT
>CAZCWQ010000004.1:0-59274 GCA_964502365.1 uncultured Desulfobacterales bacterium
GAGTCTGGACCGTGTCTCAGTTCCAGTGTGGCTGATCATCCTCTCAGACCAGCTAGCCATTGTAGCCTTGGTGGGCCTTTACCCCACCAACAAGCTAATGGCACGCGGACTCGTCTCCGAACGATAGCTTACATGTAGAGGCCACCTTTGATCCGGTGCACCGGAGTGATCCGGATATTATCCGGTATTAATCCGCCTTTCGGTGGGTTATCCCAGATTCGGAGGGTGATTATCCACGTGTTACTCACCCGTGCGCCACTTTACTCTCTTCCGCAAGCGAAAGATTTCTCGTACGACTTGCATGTGTTAGGCACGCCGCCAGCGTTCATTCTGAGCCAGGATCAAACTCTCCAATTAAACCTATACCCGAAATTATCGGAGAGCCCAACTCGTCACAAGCTCACTATTCAGTTTTCAAAGATCAACACAAAGGCCTGACCATGGCGCACAAAAGCGTAACATGCCATCCTTACCGTGTCAAGGGCCCTTCCCTTTGGTTAGACAAAGTTCTTTTTATTATACCCACCTATTATCCTTGTCAATACCTTTTTTCTTTTTTTCTGTGATTAAGGGTCTGCTACTTAACGTGCATCCTTATTCTGTGATATCGCTTTTTCCCTGCCCTTAGTAAGATTTCGTCTTTATTCAAGTCCTTCTCCGTAATCATCCTGTCAATAGCTTCGATTCGTCGTCCATTGACATAGCCGCCGCCGTCTTTGATAAGCCGTCTTGCTGCGCTACTTGAATCTGCAAGACCCACCTCATGAAAGAGTTTAAAAGCTGCGATACCTTCTTTCAATCGCGCTTCATCCATAAATGAATCTGGCGTTACTGTTAAATTACCTGTAGCCTCGGTAACCCCTCCAATGGATGCTGACAGATTTACAAACTTGCTTAGCGCATCGTTCCGAGCGTCTATCGCCTTTTCCTCGCCATGGGCAAGCTTTGTTGCTTCAAATGCTAGTTCGGCCTTGGCGTTGTTCAAATCGGCTCCTTGTAGCTTTTCAACCTCCCTCACTCTATCCATGCGCAAAAACGTGAAAAGGGCCATAAATCTTGCCACGTCCCGATCATCGGTATTTATCCAGTACTGATAGTATTGTCGCGGGGTGGTCCTGTCAGCATCAAGCCAAATAGCACCTCTGGCAGTCTTGCCCATCTTATCACCCGAACTTGTTGTTATCAGTGGAAACGTAATGCCACGGGCAGTGCCCTGCTCAACGCGCCTAATAAGGTCAATGCCCGCCACAATGTTTCCCCACTGATCGCCCCCCCCCATCTGTAAGAGACAATTCTCAGTTCTGAAAAGGTGCAAGAAATCATAGGCCTGTAAGAGAGAATAGTTGAATTCGATAAAGCTGAGCCCAGTCTCGAGACGCATCCGGCAAGATTCACTGGCCAACATCCGGTTGACACTGAAGTGGCATCCTATATCCCTTAGAAAGGGGATATATTGCAGCTTTGTGAGCCACTGTGCGTTGTTCAGAAGCAGAGCCCGATTGTTTTTAAAGTCTATGAACCTGCCCAATTGCCTCCTGAGGGCTTCGGCGTTTTCATTAACCTGTTGTTGCGTCAACATCTGACGCATTTCAATCTTCCCGCTGGGGTCCCCTACTAAGGCGGTGCCACCTCCAACCAGTGCAATCGGTCGATGGCCGTGTCGTTGCATATGGGCCAAAGCCATGATTGGAATCAAGCTTCCAACATGAAAACTGCTGGCTGTGGGATCAAAACCGATGTAGCAGGTCACGGAGTCCTCAAAAAGCCGATAGAGGTCCTCGTCGCCGGTAGTTTGCTCAACAAAGCCGCGCTGTTTCAGTATGTCATAAACGTTTTCCAACTGGTCAACCTATCCCTTATTTTGCAAACTCCACTGCTCGGGTCTCTCGAATCACAGTCACTTTTATCTGACCTGGATACGAGAGCGATTCTTCGATCTTTCTGGCCATATCTCGACTCATCATAACCGCCTCAGCATCTGAGATTCTCTCACTTTCCACAATAATTCGCAGTTCTCGCCCGGCCTGAATCGCGTATGACTTGCTGATTCCGCTAAATGACTCGGCGATCTTCTCCAGATCCTCCAGGCGCCTAACATAGCTCTCCAGTGTCTCTCTCCGGGCGCCTGGCCGCGCCCCTGAAAGAGTGTCAGCCGCTTGCAACAGCACAGCAAGAACCGAAGTTGGGGGGATGTCTTCATGATGAGCGGAAATTGCATGCACCACACGGGGGGGCTCCCCGTACTTCTTTGCCAGTTTTGCCCCGATGAGGGCATGGGGACCTTCAACCTCATGGTCTATGGCCTTGCCGATGTCATGCAGCAACCCAACCCTTTTAGCTTGCTTTATGTTCAGCCCCAACTCGGCGGCCATAATCCCACACAAAAACGCGACTTCTACTGAATGCTGCAAAACATTTTGACCATAGCTTGTTCGGAATTTCAGTTTTCCCACGTGTTGAATCAATTCCATATGAATCCCGTGCACCCCCAGGTCAAAGGCCGCCTGCTCCCCTGCCTCACGAATCTCTGTGTCTATCTCGTCAGAGACCTTCTTGACCGTCTCTTCGATTCTGGCAGGGTGGATACGTCCGTCATTGATCAGTCGCTCAAGAGAAAGGCGGGCCACCTCACGTCTAACAGAATTGAATCCTGACAGAATGACTGCTTCTGGGGTGTCATCTATTATCAGGTCAACTCCTGTAGCAGCTTCCAGAGCCCTTATGTTACGCCCTTCACGGCCTATTATACGACCTTTCATCTCGTCGCTCGGCAAGTTCACAACCGATACCGTCTTCTCTGCCACATAATCCCCAGCATAGCGTTGTATAGCCGTGGCCATGATCTTTCTCGATTTTCGGTCTGCTTGCTCCCTACTCTCATTTTCAATGCGCTTTATCAGTTTTGCCGCTTCATAACGGGCCTCGCTCTCCATGGCCTTGATGAGAAGATTCTTGGCTTCCTCGGCCGTGAGGCCAGAGATTTTTTCCAACTGCCCCTTCTGCTCCTGAATCAGGTCTTGATACTTGGCTTCTTGATCTTGGAGCCCCGTTTCCCTCTGCGTCAACTGTTGTTCTTTCTTGGCAATGCCGGCCTCACGGCCCTCCAATTGCTCCAATTTTCCATCTATGCTTTCTTCTTTTTCCGCCAGCCTTTTTTCCCTTTTCTCAAGTCGAGCCCGCTTTTTCTTTGTGGCATCTTCGAAGTCAAGCTTCATCTGATAGAGCTGGTCTTTGGCCTGAAGCTTGGCCTCTTTCAGCACGGTCTTGCCTTCCCGTTCAGCCTTCTCAACAATGTTTCGGGCTTCCTGTTCAGCTGCCGCGATTTTTCCTGCCGTAAGTTTGCTGCGAAGCCAGAAGGCGAGCAAGAAGCCTACAGCAAAGACCATAATACTTAGAAATATGACAGCATTAATCTCCATGTGTTGTCCTCAGTAATCGAATCTTTGTGAAATGAAAAAAGGTCAACGGGCGAGATAAGTGCAGCTAGGGGAAGCAGGGCGGTCAAGAACCACTGTAAGGCCCAGATCAAACTGGGCTTTCTATCTAAGGAGGCCGTATCGGCCATCAAAACATTGCTGATCGCTCGACAAGGCTGTTTCCGTTACTGTTGTCTACATTCACGCTCCGGGAATATAGCTAGCAATCACGGCTCCTTCTATGCACACCCTCAGAGGCTCTCAGTTGAAGAGGTACAGACCATGTTTGCTCCCAATTATATCTAAGCATCTAGTGGCCTTATTCCGTTAACTCTTTTTCCATATATACACATATACCATATATTTAAAGGGTTACCCCCGCCACAGTGCCGTGTCAGCAGCTTTTCCCGAACCTGTTTGCACAGGTGGGTACCTTGTTGCTCCTTTAGGCTTTTCTGTACCGAACAGAACGTGCACACCAAAGCAAGAGAAGGTTCCCGTTTCATATGTGTTGGCTCAGAGAAAATCTCCGCTGAACACAAACACGGCAGGGGTCTCACCCGCATTCCTCAAATTCATGCATTGGCATCAATATAGTCGAGCAGCCCTCTGCAACGCTGATCTATGTCCCTCAAAAGCTCCTCGCGGACACGCTTCATCCGAAAATAGTCGTTGGCAATATTCAAGGCTGCAAGAATGACTGTGTCCAGCTTGCTGGGCACCTCTCCAGAACTGCCGGCCTTTTCCACCTCTTTGACCACATAATCTGCAATTTTTTCAGCGTGAGAAGCTTCCGCGTCTGCCCTAAACGTATAAGACTGGTCAAATAGTTTTATGCTGATTAGTCGGTCCACAATAGCTCACACCTGCGTTTGGATACCCCAAGGGTCCTACCCCTCCTAATAGAGGTTTTTCGCAACGCCTATGTCGAGTCGAGAACTTCGTCTAATCTGCCCAGCAGGCTATCTATTCTTATCCGAATCATCGATTTTTCTTCAATATAGGTCTTTGCTGCTACATCTCCAGCCCTGAGCCCCTCTTCAAGCTCCCTGATCTTTGCTTCCAACTCCGACTTGGCATGTCTAAGATCATGACATGTCCGAACCAATTGTTCAACTTTGTCTTCTAGCTCCTTGAATTGTCTTGGAATGCCGTCCTCGTCCAAAACAGTCTCCTGAATCGTGTCTTGGATTCTGCCTCTTCAAACTTTATAGACAAGCCCCTGGACAAAGTCAAGGCTATTTTGGGTCCCTTAATTGCACCTTAAAGGTGCTTCCCCGCCTCTCTCAAGTCTTGCCTGGTGTTTACGCCGAGCACTTGAAGGGTATCATGAATCCCTATAAGGGATGCGGCACAACCTTCACGATACGCGACCCCCACCAAGTCTGTCAGATAAAACTCACCCTGGGCGTTGTCCCTGTTCAAACCAGGCAAGGACTTGTTAAGAAAATCGATGCTTATGCAATATGTCCCGGTGTTTACCATTGTGATTTTCTTCTCTGCTTCGGTGGCATCCGATTCTTCCACTATGCGCACCACATCCCCATAAGCATCTAGTACTATTCTGCCGTATCCGAAAGGATCTTCAAGTTCTGTGACAACAAGGGTCAAGTGTTTTCTTGTCGCCTTATGCCTATCAATTAACATATGAAGCGTTTCCGGCCGTATCAAGGGCGTATCGCCGCACAAAACGACAACATCGCGGGTCTGAGCGGAGAGCTCTGGCAAAGCCGTCAATACCGCATGCCCTGTGCCAAGTACCTCTTCTTGAACTGCAAAACGAAGCATAGGGTAATGTGCGAGCACATTACGGACAGCATCGGCCTGGTGACCTATCACGACCACAACGTCTTCAACAAGATTCAGCGCAGTGTCTACGACATACCGGATCATCGGCACACCGTCTATTTCATGAAGGACCTTGGCTCGATCAGACTTCATGCGCGTGCCCTTGCCGGCAGCTAATATGATAGCAGCTACATCTTGCATAGTTCATTTTTACCAAAAAATAAGGGGCAAGTCAATTGACTTGCCCCTGTATGGATAGAACTTACTTGTACCAAACGCTTCCTGTCTAAGCGGCCCCCCTGCCCTCCGTGATCTTTATCCTGGCAATTGCCCGCTGCAATGCGACTTGGGCACGCCTAAAATCAATTTCTTCTTTCCTGCTCGTATCGGCTAAGCGATCTTCGGCCCGCTTCAAAGCAGCCTTGGCCCGCTCTACGTCTATATCTCTGCGTCGCTCGGCAGACTCGGCCAGCACTGTCACCGTGTTGAGCATAACTTCCGCAAAGCCACCGCTCACAAATACAACCCGTTCATTACCGCCTTGGTCCTTGTACCTGATCATTCCTATTTTTAGGGTTGTCAGGAACGTTGTGTGGCCAGACAAGACACCAAATTCGCCGTATGTCCCGGGTGCGACTACAATCTGGGCCTCATCGCTGACAACCGATTTATCAGGAGTCACAACTTCCAAATTGATATTGCCTGCCATAATGTCACCTAAACCTTATATACTTATTGAACGGCAGCCATCTTTTCAGCCTTGGCTATAACCTCTTCAATACCGCCAACCATATAGAACGCCTGTTCGGGAATTTCATCATGTTCCCCTTCGCAGATCTCCTTGAAGGCCCTCACCGTATCTTCCACTTTCACGTATTTGCCGGACGTGCCGGTAAACGCCTCTGCCACATGGAAAGGCTGTGAGAGGAATCGTTGAATCCTGCGGGCTCGTGCAACCGTAATCTTATCTTCTTCAGAAAGCTCGTCCATCCCCAGGATAGCGATAATATCTTGCAGATCCTTGTATTTCTGCAAGATCATCTGAACCGTACGAGAGGTTGAGTAATGCTCATCGCCGAGCACCTGCGGGTCCAGAATACGTGAAGTGGAATCGAGCGGGTCCACTGCCGGATAGATCCCCAGCTCCACGATCTGTCTGGAAAGGACCACGGTGCCGTCAAGATGCGCAAACGTCGTAGCGGGGGCGGGGTCTGTCAGGTCGTCTGCCGGCACGTAAACGCATTGAACTGCCGTAATCGACCCCTTGGTGGTAGACGTAATGCGCTCCTGGAGCTCTCCCAAGTCAACCGCCAGCGTGGGTTGGTACCCAACTGCGGAGGGCATGCGTCCCAGGAGTGAAGAGACTTCGGACCCTGCCTGGGTAAACCGAAAGATGTTGTCAATGAAGATGAGCACATCCTTGCCTTCCTCATCCCTGTAATATTCTGCTGCCGTCAGCGCGGACAAAGCCACTCGTGCACGGGCTCCGGGTGGTTCGGTCATCTGGCCGTAAATCAATGCAGCCCTCGGCAGAACCCCAGAATCCTTCATTTCATGATAAAGGTCGTTGCCTTCGCGAGTCCGTTCGCCCACGCCTGCAAACACGGAGATACCGCCATGCTGCATGGCGATGTTGTGGATCATCTCCATCATGATGACGGTTTTTCCAACGCCAGCACCGCCAAACATCCCCATCTTGCCGCCTCGCGGGAAGGGAACGAGGAGATCCATCACTTTCACACCACTTTCCAACACATTGACCGTGGTATCCTGCTCAGTAAACAGTGGTGCCGCTCGATGAATCGGCGCGTACTTGTCTGTCACGACCGGGCCTAAGCCGTCCACGGGCCGCCCGACCACGTTGAGGACGCGGCCCAGACCCGCGTCTCCCACAGGCATCATGATGGGTTTGCCCGTATTCTTAACCGGCATTCCCCGGACCAGCCCGTCCGTTGTATCCATGCCGATGGTGCGCACTACGCGATCTCCCAGGTGTTGAGCGACCTCCAGAACCAGGTTGTCCTCTTCGTCACTAATCCCGGGGTTGCTGACTAAGAGGGCCGTGTAAATGAGCGGTAGTTCGCCCTCCGAAAACTCCACATCGACAACGTTGCCAATGATCTGACTGATCCTTCCCATATTTACTGATTCTACTGCCATCCTCTCAACCTCCCGTATGCTTATTAAACTTATTTAGACTGCCTGGACCCGATTAACCCTTCAAGGCCTCTGCACCGCCCACGATATCCATGAGCTCTGCGGTAATGGCTGCCTGACGGGCCTTGTTATAGACCAAGGTGAGCGAGGTGATCATTTCCTTACAGTTGCTCGTGGCATTGTCCATAGCCTGCATACGCGCTGCATGCTCGCTGGTCGAGGTCTCCAACAGCCCGCTGAATAATTGGACGTAGACCTGGCGCGGAAGCAGTTCTGCCATCAGTTCCTCGGCCGGAGGTTCGCAGATATGTTCCGGAACATAGCCAACATCTTCGGCAGCTTGAACCTCCTCAACCGTTTCTACACTGGCAATGGGCAGCAACCGTTTCACGGTTGGTGCTTGCCTGGCCATGGAGATAAATTCCGAAAAGAGCATATGGGCCTCATCGGTTTCACCACCTAAAAAGCTGTCGATCAGGCCCTGCCCGGCAGTCACTGCGACGTTGAAGCCAAAATTTGCGCCCACAATACCTATATGGTCGCTTAGGATATTATATTTTCTGCGACGAAAGTAATCGCGTCCTTTTCGGCCCATGCAAATGAGCCGTACTTCAATACCTTGATCAGCCTTTCCCTTCAAAAAGCTTTCGGCCTTGTGTATCAGGTTCGTATTAAAGCTCCCGCACAGCCCGCGGTCTGAGGTCATAAGGACCAGATCGATGGTCTTGATTTCTGCCCGGGACGCCAGGAGGGGGGGGAGATGCTCTTCGTCTGCTTGTGTGCGTTCGGCCAAGCTTCCCAAGACCTCGGCAAATTTGCTTGCATAAGGTCTAAACGCCTCCATCTTTTCCTGGGCCCCCCTCAGTTTGGAGGCTGCCACCATGTTCATGGCCTTGGTAATCTTCTGCGTCTTCTTGACCGCTCCGATCTTTGTCTGTATCTCCTTCAGTGTCGCCATACCTTACCCCTGTACGGAACTGTCGCTCAGTATCACTTACTTAATCGTGTCCTTGAACTCCTCATCGTATGCAGACAACGCGCCTGCCATAACCTTGTCCAGTTCGTCGCTAATTACCTTCTTTTCGGCAAGCTCGCTAAAGACTTTTGGATACTTGCTCTCCATAAAAGGGTACAGGCCAGCTTCGTATTTGCCCAGGACCTCCACGGGATACTTGTCCAGGTAGCCCCTTGTTCCAGCATATAGGATCGTCACCTGCTTTTCCATGGATAGTGGCTTGTACTGAGGCTGTTTCAGGACTTCAACCAGACGTATCCCTCGGGCCAACTGTTGTTGGGTAGCCTTATCCAGATCGCTTCCAAACTGGGCAAAGGCCTCGAGTTCACGGAACTGGGCCAGATCGAGACGCAGAGACCCGGCCACCTGCTTCATGGCCTTAACCTGCGCCGCACCACCCACTCGAGACACGGAAAGCCCCACATTAATGGCCGGACGGACACCGGAAAAGAAAAGGGCCGGCTCCAGATAAATTTGTCCATCCGTAATGGAAATCACATTGGTGGGAATAAAGGCAGAAACGTCGCCTGCCTGGGTTTCGATAATAGGAAGAGCCGTAAGCGAACCGGCACCCAGTTCATCATTCAGTTTAGCTGCCCGCTCCAAGAGGCGGGAGTGGTTGTAAAAGATATCTCCGGGGTACGCCTCACGCCCTGGTGGCCGTCTCAAAAGAAGGGAAATCTGACGATAAGCCGCTGCCTGTTTGGAAAGGTCATCATAAATAATCAGGGCATGCTTGCCGATGTCGCGATAGTACTCGCCCATGGCACAAGCCGAATAAGGGGCAATATACTGCAGCGTGGCAGGATCGCTCGCACAAGCAGATACGACGATGGTGTACTCCATGGCACCGGCTTTGGCTAAGACATCGACCACCTGAGCAACAGTGGACTTCTTTTGCCCGCATGCCACGTAAATACAGACCACATCTTGGCCTTTTTGATTGATAATCGCATCCACCCCAATGGCCGTTTTCCCGATCTGGCGGTCCCCAATGATGAGCTCCCGTTGTCCGCGGCCCACCGGTGTCATGGCGTCAATCGCCTTGAGCCCGGTGTACATCGGTTCATTCACCGACTGTCGGGCAATGACCCCTGGAGCGACCATTTCTACACGCCGGAACTCCTTGGCGTCGATGGGCCCCTTCCCGTCCAAAGGGCTACCCAGGGAATCGACGACCCTGCCTACGACCGCATCCCCCACAGGGACCTGGGCGATCTTGCCGGTCCGTTTGCAGATGTCGCCTTCCTGGAGCTCAATATCTTCGCCCATGACCGCCACGCCCACATTGTCCTCTTCCAGATTGAGGACAAGCCCCATGATGCCATGGGGGAACTCAAGAAGCTCCATGGACATGGCCTTTTCCACGCCATACACCCTGGCAATACCATCTCCCACGGACAGGATGGTTCCTGTCTCGCTCACGTCCACCTTCTTGTCGTAGTCCTTGATCTGCCCCTTGATAATGTCGCTGATCTCTTCCGCTCTAATTTCCATCAGATTCCCTCACCCCTTTGCAAAGATTCTTTTAAACTCGTAAGTTGAGTTTTCACACTACCATCCAAGACCAAATCCCCGATCTTGGTCACAAGACCCCCGATCAAGGCCGGGTCCACTCTGGTTTCCATCCTCACCTCTTTGCCCGTTTTCTTGGACAGGGCCGCCCGGATCTTGTCGATGCTTTCTTCTGGCAGCTCCACAGCCGAGACAAGATCGGCTCGGACGATGTTGGCGAGTTCATCGGTCAGCTTCTCATAAAAGAGATATATGTCCTTTACGTACTGAATCCTGCCCTTGTCAAATAGTAAGAGTAAAAATGACCTCATCACCCCAGAGGGGCCAAGACGTTCCACAACCGCTCCTAAGACTTTCTTTCGACTTTCAGCATCATAGAGTGGGTTAGAGATGGCCATCTCCAGTTCCTTGTTTTCTTCAAGGAGCTTGGCAAATCCTCCCAGTTCTTCCTTATAGGTCTCTGCCTGGCCGTCTTCTCTGCCAACAGACAACAGTGCCTTGGCATACCGTCTGGCAATCCTCTGACTTATCACTGGGCCACCACCACCTTTGTCAAATATTCGTCAATAATACGTTTCTGGTCTTCGTCTTTGATATTCTTCTTGATCAATTCTTCCGCCATGGCCACGGCCTGTCCTGCCATCTCTGCTTTCAGCTCTTGCCGGGCCTTTTCAAATTCATGCTCAATATTCTTCTTGGCCTGTTCCTGAAGCTTTTCAGCCGAAGCCTTCGCCTCCTCAATGATCTTCGCTTTTATAGCCTCGCCATCCTTGACATACTCGGCAACGATTTTCTGGATTTCCTCGTCTAACCGGGTGAGTTTACTCTTGTATTCAGCAAGCTGCCTTTCCGCTTGCTGCTTCTGAAGTTCCAGCTCATTCAACTGGTCCTTGATCCCTTGTCTTCGGGCCCCCAAGCCCTGTGAAAGGGGTTTTTTCAAAAGAAAAATAAGTGCGCCAGCAAGCACGGCGAAGTTCAAAGTGCGGTAAATAAGGTCCTTGCCTTTGTCGAGGCCACCTTCGTGCTCTCCCTCAGAGGAAGCCCAAACCGATCCAAAGGCTAGGAGCACACAAACAACAGCTGACAGGGCGACAACATAGCGCGCCTTTCTCATCCCGTAAAACCCCTTCATGACACAGCCCTCCCCAATATCTTCTCCGCAATCGCCGCTGAGAATGTCTCTATTTCGCCCCTCAGTTTAGCCCTGGCACTTTCAGAATCTTTGGCAATTTGGGCGCGTATAGCCTCCAAATCCGCTTGTGCTTTCTGGCTAATTTCATCAACGAGCTGTCTCTCCTCTTCCTGGCCTGCTTGCTTCAACGCCTCTTTTTCCTGAAAGCCCTCGGTTTTGGCCTCACCAATCTTTGTTTGAAAGGTCTGCTCACTCTCGGCAGCATTCCCTTGAAGCACCTCAATAGCCTGTTCAGCCCCCTGAATCTTTTTCTTTCTTTCGATTAGAATATTGCGGATAGGTTTATAGAGGATGCCATTTAAGATAAGGATGAGCAAAATAAAGTTTGCCATCTGAACAAACAGAAACGCACTAACACTGATCATAATAAACTCCCACTTTAGTCTTCAGGCCTTAGGAATCACAAAGGAACCCAGCAACATAGCCCCCAGAAAAGCTTTCCGTCTATACACCAATGTGGGCATCTTGTCAAAGGTTTTTTTTCCTTTCTCTATTTTGACGATTTCCCGCAGTAAGCTGGAGGGAATGTGATTGCCTAGCCAGTTCAAGCTGCCAATGTCTGGCCTCTGCAAACAGTTGATGCCACAGGAGAGAGTCTGTGAACATATAGTGGAGTAATTAAGCCTGCCATTCGGCCAAGCTTATGGTTTTCCCGGCTTCCTCCTCATTAGGTTTCATGGTGCAGTTACCGTGGAAGACAACCCCGGCATCAATGACTATTACAGGGGCATGGAGGTCACCAAAGACTCGGGCCGGCGGATGCAACTCGATCCGGTTTGTGGCCCGGATATTGCCGCTTACCTCCCCACTGACAGTGGCAGTGTGGACCAAAATATCGGCGTGGATTACAGCTTTTTCCCCAACCATTATCACCCCTTCCTTGCTTTCTATCGTCCCTGTAAAATGCCCGTCCAGACGCACGGTTCCCTCAAATGCCAGCTTTCCTTCAAGTGTGGTTTCCAGACCCAGAAATGTCTGTATCTCGTTCTTTGGTTTTTTCATATAGGGCCTCTCTTTCTATCAATCCTTAAACATAAACCTCCTCATGCTAATATTCATGAGGATCCCCATGCCAATCATGGTCGCCACCAGCGACGAACCCCCATAGCTGATAAGCGGCAGGGTTACACCCACCACAGGCAGCAGCCCCAAAGCCATTGCCACGTTAATAACAGCCTGCCAGAACATAATGCTGGTAATACCGACAGCCAAAATGGTCCCGAAAGGCTCCTTAGAACGTATTGCAATATTGAGCCCCCAGATTATTACTAACAGGTACAGAGTGACAACCAGGGCTGAGCCCACGAATCCCCACTCTTCGGCCAAGACAGAAAAGATGAAGTCCGTATGTTGCTCAGGGAGAAATGAAAGGGCATTTTGGGTTCCTTTCAAAAACCCCTTGCCAAAAAGCATCCCCGAACCAACTGCAATCTTCGACTGAATAATATGATAACCGGCACCCAAAGGGTCTGTCTCCGGATGCATAAATGCAAAGATACGCTGTTTCTGATATCCCTTCAGAAAGAACCATGCCACCGAACACCCGAATACACCACTACCGGCCAAACAAATCAAGGATCGACGCTCAATCTTTACAAAAAGAGTCACTGACCCGGCAACCAAAAGAACCACCAGACCTGTACCTAAGTCAGGCTGCCTGGCGATTAGAGCAAAAGGTACCAAGGTCCAGATAATAGGCCGCCAAAGGTTCTTGAGCACAAAACCTTCTTCTGATGTGCGATCAGAAAAATATCGTGCCAGCATAATGACGACGGCGATTTTCACTATTTCTGAGGGTTGAAACGAGAATGCACCCAGCACAAGCCACCGCTGGGAACCAGACACCTGTTTCCCCACAAGGACCACTGCCAAAAGCAGGGCCACGGAAAAAACGTAGATGGCGACCCCCCAACGGTGCAGGCACTTATAGTTGAAGAGAAAGACTACGACCATGGCCGCGGCTCCAATGCCAAACCAATACGACTGTTTTAGATAGACTGCCCCCCCCAAATCCGCCAAATCTGCACTGGCATTCACTGCGCTGTAAAGGGTTAGGATACCGACTCCTCCGAGGACTAGTGTCAAGACCAACATGACCCAATCAAAATGCTGAACCAACCTTCGATCAATCATAACATGACCCTAATCCCTAACTTTCCAAATACGTCCTGATCATCTCTCTGGCAATCGGTCCTGCCGCAGTGGCACCATGGCCGCCGTGTTCTACCAGCACGGCAACAGCAACTCTTGGATTTTCTGCGGGGGCGAAGGCTACAAACCATGCATGGTCGCGAAAACGAAAAGGGGTCTCCTCTCCAGATCTGTCCTGATCATCTTCTATTGCAACGACCTGGGCTGTGCCGGTCTTGCCGGCAACTTGCACACCGGCAATGCGGGCAATCCATCCGGTACCGGTGGGCTTGTTCACCGCATCAACCAGACCCCCCCTGAGAAGCCGCAGTGTCTTCTCCGATGCAGGGAGCATTCCCAGGGGCTCGGGCACACCCAGCTCGACCGTGGACCCTTCCACACTCTTGATCCGCTCGACCACCAATGGTCTGTATCTAGTTCCTCCGTTGGCCAACGCTGCCACCAAGGATACCATCTGGATGGGTGTAACCAGATTGAATCCTTGGCCTATTGCCGCGGAAAGGGTCTCCCCGGCCTGCCAGGGCGTCCCCATCTTTCTCAACTTCCAAGCTGATGTGGGTATCAAGCCAGCAGCCTCGTTGTCAAGCTGGATCCCCGTGCGCATACCCAGTCCGCACGACTTGGCAAAGTCGGCCAGACGATCAACTCCCAGTTTTTCTCCAACCTGAAAAAAAAATACGTCACACGATTCACTCAACGCGCTTACGACGTTCAAAGACCCGTGCCCTCCTCGGTTCCAGCATCGAAACATGCGGTTGCCACACCTGTATGAGCCTGCACAGTAATACTTCGTATTCTCGTGGATTGCCCCATTCTCCAGTCCTGCTATGGCCGTCACTATCTTGAAAGTGGAGCCAGGAGGATACCGGCCCTGAATTGCCTTGTTCTCCATTGGATGGAATTCGTTGGTAGCCAGTTCGTTCCATACCTCGTGGGTCATGCCCTCCACAAAAGCGTTCGGGTCAAATGCGGGGCTACTCGCCATGGCCAGGATATGGCCATTGGACGGATCCATGGCTACGGCTGCGCCTACTTTCCCAACGAGCATCTCTTCGGTCCTGCGCTGAAGTTGAATATCCAAAGTCAGGTACACATTTTTCCCCGGCACCGCCTCCACGGTTTCAAGGATTCTGGTTACCTGGCCAAGGGCATTGACCTGGACTTTCTGTCTCCCCGGCTTACCATGAAAGTATGACTCATAGCCTTTTTCCACTCCGAACTTTCCGATAAAATCGCCGCTTCTGCTATGCGGAAAGCCCCCGCTGTTGAGTTCCCCTTCACTGATTTCACTGAGGTATCCTATCAAGTGTGAGGCCCGGCTCCGTTCTATGTAATGACGCATTGGTTCAACTGTGACCACAATTCCGGGAAGATCCAATTTGTGAGCTTCCACAACAGACACGGCATTGCGCCTAAGGTCGCGTTTAAGAATAATCGGTCTAAAGGATGGCCACCCCCTAGCGGCCTCAAGTCTTGCCAGAAGTGCCTCCGGCTCACATTCCAGAAACTCGGCCAACTTGAACAAAACCACTCTAGGATTCTTTGCATCTTCTGGGACAATCGACACACTAAAGGAAGGTCTATTATCTACCATGAGCGCCCCATTGTGATCAAAGATTAGACCCCGCGAGGGTGGTATGTTTCGGAGTCGAACGCAGTTGTTTTCAGACAGCTTCCTAAATTCGGCCCCTTTTATGATCTGCAAATAGTACAGCCTCACCATAAGAATCAAGAAAAGCACGGATACACAGATTACGGCTCCCGACAACCTCTGCCTGTACCAGTCGCTATCAACCGTTCTCAGGTATGTATCATTCATTGGATCGCCAGATTCCACGGCTTCGCAAAAAGTATTTTGTGAACGACTTATTACAAAGCCGTCAGGTTGTGCCTATGTCTGTCGCCATCCAACCGTACGGCTTGCGTTCGTCCATGGACCTTTTCCAAACCCGTAACGATAGCTGGACCCGTAACGGCAGCAAGGATGGTCTGCCATACTACAGGCCCGATTCGACAAGCCAGCACCGGGGCCACTGCACCGGGAATAACCGAAAAAACAAAAAGAATGAGGTTCTCTGCCAACACGCAGAGAGCGATCAACATGGATCGAAACATACTGCCTTGCACGTCGAAGTAGTTTGAAACCCCTTTTACCACAACAAGTATCCAGAAATAGATGCTCAAGTGGAGGCCAAATTGGCCCCCTGAAAAAAGATCCATAACAAAACCTATAACCAGGACCAGGATGACACTCTTCCTTCTTGGCAAATTAAGGCGAAAGAAAATCACCATTGGAACTACAAGGTCATAGAATATACCTTGAAACAACGGCAGGGCCAAAACAGTCGTCTGTGCAACAACTACGGCTAGTCCAACAATTCCATAAAGAGATAAGACTCTCACGTTATCCTTAGTAACATTCGTGCCACGCTATGCCTCTACTCGACAATAACCAAGACCTCTTCTAATCTTGCAAAATCGACAAAAGGCACAACTTTGACTACCTGGAAGATTCCAGGCTCACTCTTGGAAACCTCTTTTACAGAGCCCACACGAAGGCCTTTCGGAAAAAGCCCATCGAGTCCCGAAGATACCACAGTGTCTCCGACACTGATGTCTGCCTTTCTCAGAACATATTTGAATTGGCAATACTCATCGGTCTCTCCTTCAACAATACCTCGGGCCCTGGTCCGCTGTACAAGGGCATCAACGGCACTACTGCGGTCGATGATGAGCATCACTTTGGAGTGACGGTACGACGGGGCCACAACTTGACCCACAATTCCTTCCGGGGCCATAACAGCCATACCCTTGCCGACACCGTCATGCGTGCCTCTGTCTATGATAATGGTCTTAAACCACCCGGAGGGGTCCAGTCCTACGACCTGGGCAGCAAGGAGCTGCTGAGGAAAGGCTGTTTTTACCTGCAAAAGCTTGCGAAGACGTTGACAACTGTGCTCAGATTCAATGTATTGACTTTTTTGAAGGTTCGCCTGAGCAAGCATCCTTGTAAGCTGATCGTTTTCTTGTCTGACAGCAACCAAGTAAAAGTAGTGACTCCAGACATGCTCACAAAAACGGATAGCGTACATTACACCTTCCTGAAACGGTGCAATACCAGACATCACTACTCTATCAACCACCGTGCTGCCGTGACGATGCT
Source organism: uncultured Desulfobacterales bacterium (assembly GCA_964502365.1). Classification (GTDB taxonomy): domain Bacteria; phylum Desulfobacterota; class Desulfobacteria; order Desulfobacterales. Next base: position 16,398 of record CAZCWQ010000004.1, read on the forward strand.
TGGCACTTACAGAAAGGAAGATGATGTTAATCAGGACAAGCAGGATGAGACAAAGGATGCTCAGCAGTCTTTTTGAAAACATGGGCGCAGCCGGAATAGGATTTGAGTGGGCAGTCCGTCACAAGATGATACTGCGGCACCCCCTCTACTGGATGGTCACCTCGGCCAAAAGCGAAATATTTTCCAAGGTTTTGCCGGATCCCAGCACAACGGTGGATAGCGGGTCCTCGGTTACTCTAATGGGCAGAGATGTCTCTTCTCGAAGCAACTTGTCGAGGTTTTTTAGGAGGGCACCGCCACCTGTCATGACGATCCCAGTGTCAACAATATCTGCAGCCAGTTCGGGTGGCGTTTGTTCCAGAGCTGTTTTCACGGTCTCAACGATAGACTCAATCTGTTCCGCAATGGCCACGCGGATCTCTTCGGAATCTATGGCGAGAATCTTGGGGATACCAGATACCAGGTCCCTGCCCTTTACTTCAATTGTTTCTATATTATCAGGATTAGGATAGGCATTGCCAATCGTCGTCTTGATAATTTCTGCTGTTCTTTCTCCTATAAGCAGATTGTACTTTCGCTTTATGTATTGAACAATAGCATCGTCCATCTTGTCACCGCCCACCCTAATCGACCGGCTATAAACAATACCCGCAAGGGATATGACCGCAACTTCGGTCGTCCCCCCGCCAATGTCAACCACCATGTTGCACGTAGGATCCGTAATCGGAAGACCCGCCCCAATGGCTGCTGCCATGGGTTCTTCAATGAGAAATACTTCGCGGGCACCGGCGGATTCAGCCGACTCCTTCACGGCCCTTTTTTCCACCTGCGTGATCCCCGAGGGCACGCAAACGATGATTCTGGGTCGAATCAAACCTCGACGGTTGTGGACCTTGCGAATAAAGTGGCGCAGCATCGCTTCAGTCACCTCGAAATCAGCAATCACTCCTTCCTTCATTGGGCGTATAGCTACGATATTGCCGGGTGTTCGCCCCAACATTCTTTTGGCCTCAGCACCAACTGCCAAAACTCTGTTCTTCCGTCTGTTATCTGTCCGCACTGCTACAACAGAGGGCTCACTGAGGACAATGCCTTTTCCCTTAACGTATACCAGTGTGTTGGCAGTTCCTAAATCGATGGCCAGGTCATTGGAAATCTTTCCGAGAAGGGCATTTAACACCTTAGTTTCTCCTAACTCAGGGTTTGTTCTGCTGAAGCTGTTGTCACCTAACTGGACTAGCACAAATTGTGCCAGACCCCGGCTGAGATGCTCTAAATGCTTTTATACTATTAGCAAAGGCAACTTCCCTTTTCAAGGCAAAAAAGCTTTAAAGCCTCTGGAGGCTGGAAAAGTATTTGAAATTTGTACTATCATGTGATTTCAAGGTTACGTTGTGCCATTGGTAAGCGTCATAATTCCCACCCACAATCGCGCATCTCTTGTCAAAGAGGCCATTAGGTCTGTGCAAGAACAGGACTTCAGCGATCTGGAAATCATTGTTGTTGACGATGGCTCAACTGACAATACACCACAGCTCCTCAGGTCTTATGCAAACATATATACGGTCAGACAAAACCATCGCGGGGTGAGTGCGGCACGCAATGCCGGTATCACACAAGCCTCAGGGCAGTTTGTCGCGTTTCTTGACTCTGATGACCTCTGGTTTCCCAAAAAGCTATCGGCTCAGGTGGCCTTTTTTAATGATCACCCAGGCGCCCTCATTTGCCACACAGAGGAGATCTGGATAAGGAACGGCGTCAGAGTGAATCCAAGAAGGCGCCACAAGAAGTATTCCGGGATGATTTTCGAACATCTTGTAGAGCTGTGTCTTGTTAGTCCTTCGGCGGTTATGATTCATCAAAGCCTGTTTGATAAAATAGGTCGGTTTGACGAGACACTGCCTGCTTGCGAAGATTACGACCTTTGGCTAAGGATAGCCTGTCGTTATCCTATATATTTAATCAGCACACCTCTGGTTATCAAACGAGGCGGACACAAGGATCAGCTTTCAAGGATAGCCGCGTTGGACCGTTTTCGCATCTATGCCTTAAGAAAGATTCTTGAAAATCCCCCAGAGGGCGGATTAGTCCCAGACCAACGTACGGCGGCAATCAAGTCCTTGACCAACAAGTGTGCCATCTATGTGGCAGGATGTCTTAAGCGCGGGCGTGTGGATGAAGCAAACCAATACTTGCGGCTGAAGGCCAAATTCGAACCGGGAAATTGATGGACTCGCACAAAGTCTTTTGGGAGCGACATTGAACAAGACCGATTTTTTACGAAACCGTCAAAATTAGGGACAAGAGCGATGACTAGGTTGTTTTTAGATGTCCTTGTGGCGGCGATATCGACCGGATTGTTGTGGAAAGGATCCGAATGGGTTGTTGATTCTTCAGTTCGTATTGCGCATAAGCTTCGCATCTCCGACCTGACTATTGGGTTAACAATTGTTGCCATCGGGACATCTGCTCCTGAGTTTGCAGTCACGGTAAATGCCGCCATTAGAGGTCTGCCAAACATATCGGTTAGCAATGTAGTGGGTTCCAACATCTTCAACTTGGGATTCATACTTGGCGGTTGCGCCGCTATCCGTACGATCAGGACCAGCCCTGCAATTGTGTGGCGAGACGGTCTTTTCTTGCTGATTATGTCTTCCGTTTTGGTACTATTTCTCGGTGACTTAGCGCTAACCCCTAATGAGGCACTTGTACTCCTTCTTGCCCTCATCCTCTACATTACGTATCTGTTTTGGAAAAAGGTCCCCATGGAAGACCAAGATCACATTAATGAGGCCACGCGCAGAGACATCCTGCTGCTGGTCGTCGGAATCCTCGCCGTGGTGGGTGGTGGACACCTGCTTGTGTGGTCAGCGGCCTCCTTGGCACGAGGCCTTGGGTTGTCCGAGTGGGTCATTGGAGTGACCATCGTGGCAGCAGGAACCTCGGCGCCTGAATTTGCCACATCGTTTATGGCGGCTTATAAAGGTCGATATGCCATGTCCATCGGCAACTTGATAGGCAGCGATCTGTTCAACCTCTTGGGAGTCCTTGGCTTGGCAGGCATGCTTGGCCCTCTGCGTATTAGTGCAGAGGGGCTGCAAAGCCTTTATCTCCTGGTCGCGATGATACTGCTTGTGGTTTTGTTCATGCGTACCGGTTTTCGCGTATCTCGGACCGAGGGCCTTGTCCTTATAGCGATCAGTGCCATTTACTGGATATTGTTGATTGCTCAGGGCTTCGAAACCTTCACGCTTTGACAGCCAACAAAAATAGTTGTTTTTTTTTCGAAATTCTGCTAATCCGCTACTACATCTCAGGTGCGAGCCATTCCCCAGACCCTTCACTCTTGTCCTATCAGACAGGGGGTTTTCAGGATGTCGGATACCGTCCAAAAGAGCACCCACCTTCACCTTGGAATAGATGTCGGCTCCGTCAGTGTTAACACAGTACTGGTAAGCGAACACAAAGATGTGGTCTGGGAAGACTATACGCGTACCAGGGGGCAGCCACTCAAGGCCACAGCAGCAGTTTTGTTTGAGTTAGTTGAAAAAGTTGCTGCTGAGCAAATCCTTTCATGCTCTCTTACCGGAATTGGAGCAACGCAACTTGCTGAAGCCCTTGAAGCGGTCTTCGTCAATGAAATCATCGCCCAGGCTAAGGCCATCGAATGTTTTCATCCCGAAGTTAAGACAATTATTGAGATGGGAGGTGAAGATGCAAAACTGATCCTCGTAAATCAGGATTCCTCAGGAGATCTGGTTATTGAAGATTTCGCCATGAACAGCCTTTGTGCGGCGGGAACCGGCTCCTTTCTGGATCAACAGGCGCACCGCATGGGCTATACTATTGAAGAATTCGGTTGTCTGGCTTTAAAGTCTGAGATGCCACCCCGTATTGCCGGCCGGTGTACGGTCTTTGCAAAGACCGACATGATCCATCTTCAGCAGGGGGCCACGCCGGATTTTGAAATCATTGCAGGGCTTTGTTTTGCCCTTGCCCGCAATCTGAAAAGCAATATCGGAAGAGGGAAAAAGATCCGAAGTCCCGTGGCCTTCCAAGGAGGGGTTGCAGCCAACCATGGTGTTCGAAAGGCATTTCAGGAGGTGTTGCGGCTCGGCGAAGATAGACTTGTTGTTCCGAAGCACTTCTATTCCATGGGCGCCATCGGAGCTGCGCTCACAACCATGGAAAAAGAATCCGCGCCACACCCTTTCAAGGGGGTTAAACGGCTGGAGGCGTACATTGCCAGCCGCTCCATCAAGACAAACCGCCTGCCCCCCCTGGGGGGTATGGTCAGTGGTCAATGGTCGATGGTCAATGGTCAGAAAACGGACAAACCGATAAGTGGGCAAGACATCAAACAACAGGAAGTCTATCTTGGCCTTGACGTAGGGTCCATCAGTACGAATGTCGTTTTAATAAACGACCAAAAGGAGCTTGTGGCGAAGGCCTACCTCATGACTGCGGGAAGACCTCTTGAGGCGGTGAAGCAGGGCCTGAGGATCATCGGTGAACAGTGCGCAGACCGAGTCAAGGTCGTTGGAGCGGCCAGCACAGGTTCAGGCAGATATTTGACTGGAGACTTCGTGGGAGCCGACATCATAAGGAACGAAATCACCGCACAGGCCACGGCAGCAGCCGATATTGATCCAAGGGTCGATACCATATTTGAGATTGGAGGCCAGGATTCAAAGTACATCAGTCTGGATAACGGCGTGATTGTCGACTTCATGATGAACAAGGTTTGCGCTGCGGGCACCGGTTCCTTTCTTGAAGAACAGGCCGAAAAGCTGGGTCTGTCCATAAAGGAGGAGTTCGGCACCTTGGCCACGTCTGCCAAGCAGCCCGTGCGCTTGGGTGAGCGGTGCACGGTCTTCATGGAGTCAGACTTGGTGCACCACCAGCAGCAGGGATGTGCCAAGGACGACCTGGTGGCTGGTCTTTCTTACTCTATTGTGGAAAATTACCTGAATCGTGTCGTAGAGCGCCGCAAGGTGGGAAATCACATTTTTTACCAGGGGGCTACGGCACTTAACCGTGGTATTGTGGCAGCCTTTGAGAAGGTGCTTGGAAAATCGATCACAGTGCCTCCCCACTGTGACGTGACAGGGGCCATTGGGGCCGCACTTCTTGCCATGAAGGAGCGCAACTGGAAGGAAAGCAATTTCAAGGGCTTCGGGGCCAGCGAATCCGAGTATACCATTAAATCTTTTGAATGCAACAAGTGCCCCAACCGTTGTGAAATACGAAAAGTCACTGTGGAAGGAGGCAAACCACTTTTCTATGGGGGTCGCTGTGAGCGGTATGAAGTCTATCGCCAGGGATCGGCCAAAATCGAACTTCCGGACCTATTCGCCGAGAGGCAGGCTTGGCTCCTTGAGACCCCGTTTCAAGAAGTCGTACACACAGGACCGCGAGGGAGGCGTGGCACAATAGGGATTCCCAGGACGATGTTCTTTATGGAACTGGCCCCCTTCTTCATCACCTTCTTTGAACTGCTCGGCTATGAAGTCATTATTTCGGAGCAGACACACAAGCGACTCATCCACCAAGGCGTTGAACGTATCGTGGCAGAGACGTGTTTTCCTATAAAGGTTGCCCATGGTCACATATTGGACCTTCTCGACAAAGGACTCAAGACCATCTTTCTGCCTCACGTGGTTGACATCAAGCAACCGTCCAAGTTCCCCTTCAGTTATCTGTGCCCGTATGCTCAGACACTTGCCTATACTGTGCATTCATCCATTAACTTCAAAGAAGCCGGTGCACAAGTACTGCAACCTGTCTTGTACTTCGGGCGGGGGTATTCGCGACTTCTAGCGGGGTTGAAAGTGCTTGGAAAGACTCTGCACTTAACTTCCCAAGCGGTCAGGAATGCCGCCGAAGCTGCTTGGCAGGCCCAGGAGCGGTTCTATCACAGGCTTATAAAGCGCGGAGATGAGATTTTTTCACGCCTGAGACCACACGAAAAGCTCATGGTGTTAGTCGGCAGACCATACAACGGATTTGACCCCGGTATAAACCTGAACCTTCCCAAAAAACTTCGTGACCTGGCAACACTGGCCATGCCCATGGACTTTCTACGTCTTGACGCCATGGCCATTCAAAGTCCAGATGTGGCGAGTCAGTACTGGCGATTCGGGCAAAAAATCATGAGCGCAGCTGAAATCATCAAGCAAGACCCTCGCCTTTTTGCAATTTATATCACCAACTTCGGATGTGGGCCCGATTCGTTTATCTCCCACTTTTTCCAGAATCGTCTCCAAGGCAAACCGTATCTTGAGATCGAAATCGATGAACACAGCGCAGATGTTGGAGCGATCACTCGTCTGGAGGCCTTTTTGGACAGCTTGAATAACGTGAGACCAGATCTATGGAATGACGCTGTTGCGGTGCGCAAAAGGGGGATCAAGACAGGCAGGCGGAAGGTCTTCGTACCCCCCATGACCGATCAGGCATATGCAGTGGCCGCAGCCTTCAGGGCTTGCGGGGTAGACTCAGAAGTTCTTTCGGAGTCTGATGACGAGACATTGGCCATCGGGCGCCAACTTACTTCGGGCAAAGAGTGCTACCCATGTATTCTTACAACAGGAGACATGGTAAAACGTGTCCGCCGTTCGGACTTTGATCCTGAGAAATCAGCCTTTTTTATGCCCTCCGGCACCGGCCCTTGTCGTTATGGACAGTATCACCGTTTTCACCGACTGATCTTGGACAGGCTCGGATATGAGGAGGTCCCAATCTATGCCCCTGACCAGAGCGAGGTCTTCTACAAGGAACTTGGGATGGTCAATGGCGATTTTCCAAGGCTGGGCTGGCAAGGGTTGGTGGCGGTGGATCTGCTGGAAAAACTGGTTCGGCAGTTCCGACCTTATGAAACCGAGCCCGGCGCCTCTGATCGGGCTTACAAAGATGGCCTTAAGGCCATCTGCCGAACCGTTGAAACACGGGGAGACCTTGTGAAAATCCTCAAAGAGATCAGGGCTTCATTTGAGACAATACCGGTGAAAGATCTCGGCAGCAAACCAGTAGTCGGAATTGTGGGAGAGATTTACACAAGGGCGAACCGATTTGCCAATGAAGATGCCATCCTGAGGATTGAGGCGCTGGGGGGAGAGGTATGGATGCCCCCGGTTGCCGAGTGGGTTTTGTACATCAATTACATTGCCAAAGAGCGGAGCCTGAGGAAACGACAGCTTAAGACCTGGCTGAAAAATGTGTGGACCGACCGTGTCCAGCGCCGGTATGAGCACGAATACAGTGCAATCTTTGAGGGCATGCTCAGATACCTTTGGGAGCCGCCCACTGAGGAGGTTTTGGAAAACGCCCGGCCTTATCTTCATCCCTGTTTCAGAGGCGAATCTGTTTTGAGCATCGGAAAATCAGTTGACTATATCAGAAGAAAAACTGCAGGAATCGTAAGCATCATGCCCTTCACCTGTATGCCGGGGACAATTGTCAGCGCAATCTTGAAACGGTGCAAAGAAGAAAACAACAACATCCCATATCTGAATCTATCTTATGATGGGCAGGCCGAGACCAATACTATGACCCGCTTAGAGGCCTTCATGTATCAAGTGCGGCGATATGATGAAAGGCACGCGAGACCATGACAAGACAAAAGGAACCATACAAAATACTGATTAATGCGGTAGATCCTGAGGAATGCCGAATCGCTGTGGTGAAAGGGGGCCGCCTGGAAAATTTCAGCATTGAGACCGCCGCCGGGGAACTGATCCGGGGAAACATCTATAAAGGGATGGTCACTAGAGTGGAACCGAGCCTGCAAGCCGCCTTTGTTGACTTCGGAACAAACAGAAATGGTTTCTTACAACAACACGAGATACACAGCGACTACTATATTGACGGAGCCACGGCAAACAAGAAGCGGGATACTACTATCCGCCACTTGATCGAGCCCCGTCAGGAACTCCTGGTTCAGGTGACCAAAGAGCCTGTCTTGAACAAAGGGGCCATGCTCACCACTTATATCTCCTTGCCTGGCCGTTACGCGGTCTTGCTGCCAGGTGGGGAAAACTCTGGGGTTTCGAGGAAAATAGAAGACGAAAAAGAAAGGCAGCGCCTCAAGGGTATCATGGATTCACTGAAAATTCCCGAAGGCTTTGGCACTATTGTCCGTACCGCAGGCAAACACCAGAAAAAACGGGGGATCTCCAAGGACATCCGCTACCTGCTTCGCTTGTGGGAAAATATCAAGAAACAGGGCCTTTCCAAGCCAGCGTCTTGTCTCCTTTACAAAGAACGGCATCTTGCCATTCGTGCCATCCGTGATCGTTTCACATCAGAGGTCAACGAAATCCTCGTGGACAACAAGGAAATCTATAGGGACGTCAAGGACTTCATGCGGATCGTATCTCCGAGGCACACGAAGATCGTCAAGCTGTACAAAGATCCCCGTCCCATGTTCACCAAGTATCAACTCGAGGATCAGATTTCTTCCATCTTTGCAAGCCGGGTTACGTTAAAATCCGGCGGTCATATTGTAATCAGCCCCACAGAGGCATTGGTCGCTATTGATGTCAATTCCGGCAAGTCCACCCGGGAAGGCTCCATGGAGAAGACTGCGTACGCAACCAATATGGAGGCCGCATCGGAAATTGCCAGGCAATTGCGCTTGCGGGATCTGGGCGGACTGATCGTTATCGACTTTATAGACATGCGTGATCGCAAACATAAACAAGCCGTGTTAAGAGCCATGAACGAGCATACCAAGCTTGACACAGCCCGCGTCAGCGTTGGCATGATATCCAAGTTCGGGCTCATGGAACTGGTTCGCCAGAGAACCAGTGCATCCATTGAGTATGGCAGCTTTATCCCGTGCCCTCATTGTCATGGAAGAGGTTTGATTGCCTCAGCCGAGAAGCTCGCATTGGAATTTTTGAGGAGGCTTCGTTCTGAGATCCTGAAGAATAACATAAGACTAGTGAAGGGCATCGTGCCTGTCAATGTGGCAGACTACCTGCTCAATAGAAAACGAAAAGAAATCCTGGATGTGGAGATAAGTCGAAACATTACTATCATAATAGAAGGGGATCCAGCCTTGCAACCTGGGGAAAGCCGTATACTTCGTGAATAATGAGAGGTGCCAGCTTCGACATTTCATGTTGTTTCGATCCGACCGAATCTCCTTGACCTCCACTGGGTTTTTCTGTAAAGCCCGTGCTGAAACACTCTGTGGGTTACCCAGAGTGTTTTTGAATATAGAGGGCTAGTTCTTGCTGGTGTCCAAACCATTGTTGATTGACGCCATAGATGAAGGAACCGTCTTATGACCTTGGACACATTTGTTGATGTCTTGCTGGATATTTTGACCACACAAACCGGGCTTTTCCATGTACATTATAAACTCGTTATTATGTGGGGTATTGGGCTGTTCTTTATTTATTTGGCTGTAGCAAAGAAGTACGAACCTCTCCTCTTACTGCCCATCGGTTTTGGAATCTTCCTGGTTAACTTCCCACTGACCCCGCTCATGGGCTTTGATGCCCATGGCAAAAGGGAACTCTTCAACATATTTTATTACTACGGCGTCCAATGGGAGGTCATCCCATGCGTCATATTTCTGGGTCTGGGGGCAATGACCGATTTCGGGCCCCTTATTGCCAATCCCAAGACCTTGATCGTGGGCGCGGGCGCACAGCTTGGGGTCTTCATAACATTCCTGGGAGTCCTCCTTTTCGGATTTACCATGAAAGAGGCCGCATCAGTGGCAATTATCGGAGGGGCCGACGGGCCCACCACCATCTACCTGACGGCAAAGCTGGCCCCCAATCTGTTGGGAGCTAATGCCCTTGCCGCTTATTCTTACATGGCCATGGTTCCGCTGATTCAACCCCCGATCATGAAACTTCTGACCACCAAGGAACAACGGCAGATTGTCATGAAACAGTTGAGGCCCGTATCCAAGCGTGAAAAGATATTTTTTCCCCTCATCGTGGCAGGGGTTATAGCTCTCTTGGTCCCTGCAGTAACCCCCTTGATGGGGATGTTCATGCTTGGAAACTTCATGCGTGAAAGCGGGGTTGTTGACAGGCTGGCAGGCTCCGCACAGGGCTCCCTGATGAATATTGTCACCATATTCCTCGGGATCTCTGTAGGTGCCACCATGCAAGCCGAAAAGTTTCTTACGGCCAAACCATTACTGATCTTTACATTTGGGCTGCTGGATTTCGGTGTTTGTACTGTAGGGGGCATCCTCACGGTAAGGATTATGAACATTTTTCTCAGGGACAAGATGAATCCCCTCATCGGTTCAGCAGGTGTTTCCGCAGTCCCCATGGCAGCACGGGTTTCGCAGGTGGTGGGACAACAGGAGAATCCGAATAACTTTTTACTCATGCACGCCATTGGCCCGAACCTAGCCGGTGTCATAGGAAGCGCGTCTGCAGCCGGTATGCTCATCGCCATGTTTGGTTGAGGTAAAGCAAGTGAGCTAAAGTGCCACTTGAACTGAGATACGAAAGGACAAGTAAAGAATGGAAACTATCGACTGGAACTATGCTATTTCCACATTGGTTATACGCTTTGTAGGCATATTCATTGTCCTTGGCGTCCTCCAGGTGATCATGCAGATTACGGGCAGAGTCTTCACCCGACTGGACGCCAAGAAGGATTCGGACTCACAGAAGACTTCTGCCACTTCAGAGGGACTCACGCCGGAGGAAGCCGCCGTTGTGGGCGTGGCTTTGTACTTATGCGAGAAAGGATGACAGTCTGGCCTCCGTCGTGGTCCGTTCCCGCCAAAGGATCTTAGAATGATTGGCTTTCCCGGAATCTTGCCAAAAAAACCATAAATAATTTGACTTCGCACAGAAAAGTGGCTTATCATAAAATCAATCAATAAAGGGCCGTCTCTATTGGCGTCCCGGTTTCGTTCCGAGGGAAGATCCATTTGTCAAGAGTGGCAACCTGAAGTTTGGAACCTTGAGAATTTTTTTGAAAGGAGGGTGTCACTATGGCCGATGGAATTGTGAAGTGGTTTAATGACCACAAAGGCTACGGCTTCATTGAGCAGGAAGATGGCCCGGATGTATTTGTTCATCATTCAGGGATCAACGCCAGCGGTTTTAAATCTCTCAATGAAGGCGACAGGGTAACCTTTGATGTCGAGCAGGGCACAAAAGGTCCTTCTGCGGTTAATGTAACTGTCGTCTAAGTCGCTTTTCAAACCCACAACAGGGCATTCCATCGATTCAGATGGAGTGCCCTCTTTCGTTCCCCAAGCGTGTTTCAGATTATTCACTCTTCTAGGGCCAGAACGCGCGCCCTCTTCGGGTCCACGCGGCTCAACAAGATCATCCCCACTGCAAAGAATAAGACCAATGATACAATGGCGTTTCGAGGATTATCAGAAAGGTCTGTAACCAGACCAAAGGTCAGGGGTCCGAATATGGAAGCGAACTTTGCGCTGATAGTAAAAAACCCGAAGAACTCTGCCGGCCTTTGCCGTGGAATCAGACGCCCGTAAAGGGATCGACTAACAGCCTGACTGCCGCCCAAAATAAGGCCGACGAGTCCTCCGAGTATCCAGAACTCAACGGCCGATCTCAAGAAATAGGCGTATGTCACAATGCCAATCCACAATGCCAGTGAGACCATGATCGCGCCTTTAGCCTGTACGTGTTGGGCCAGCTTGCCGAATAGTAACGCCCCTGGCAGGGCAATTACCTGTGTCATTAGAAGCGTGCCGATCAAAGTCCCAATATCAAGACCAAGGGCAGTCTTACCAAAGATGGCTGCCATGCCGATTACGGTTTGAATGCCATCGTTATAAATGAGGAATGCGGCAAGGAACCATAGCAGATCCCGATAGTTCCCGAAAGATTTTAGCGTCTTGAAGAAGCGGATAAAGCCGTACCTAACATAAGAAAATCTTACCGGTTTCTCCTGAAGCCGCCCGGCCTCAGGAACCCACAAAAACACGGGAACAGCAAAAAGTCCCCACCAAATACCCACAGAGGCAAGGCAGATCCGAATGATCATTGATCTGTCAGTAAATCCGAAAGTATCGTAACAACTAATCATAAGCACGTGCAGGGCCAGCAGAAGGCCTCCGCCAGCATAGCCGAAGGCATAGCCCTTCGCAGAAATCCAATCTATTTCTTTTTCAGACGCAATCTTAGGCAAGAAGGCATTATAAAAGGGCATGCCGCCGGCAAATCCTACGTTGGCAACTGCAAAGAGGCCGAGACAAAACAACCAGTCCCCTTCTTGAACACAATACAAGAGTGATGTGAACAGAGCTCCAGTGTATGTAAAGGCGCAAAGGAACTTCTTCTTGGAACTTGAAAAATCAGCCAAGGCCCCCAGTATTGGTGCCCCCAGGGCGACCATGAGGACCGAAAAGGAGATGCCGTAGGCCCAAAGACCGCTCGCCGATGCCGTAAACTTCAGTGAGCCCCACCGCACCGTGACCCCTTCTGGCGGCACCAGCGTGGCAAAATAGACCGGCAGAATTGCTGCCAGGACACTGGTGGCAAATGCGGAGTTGGCCCAGTCATACATGCACCAGGCAAATACTGTCTGTTTTCTGGTTGGACGCAACGATAGTTTCATGTTTATATACAGAGTTGAACCCTAATTGAGCGAAAGTCGAGGATGCCCCAGATCCAAGGCGTCGAGGGTGAAGCCGTAGTAAACTACTGCGAACCCTTGACAACACAGGAGATGGGGTATCATCGGCTTTCCCGAAGGGTAAACAAAATTAAGTTCTAAAAGACAAATTACGGCTCACTAATAGAAGAGATATGCTCCTCCAAAGGAATCTGCAAATACTCTTTGCTGTTAATATGTTACAGTATCTCTTCATTTTGTTCACGCTCATTTAGGGTTGAAGTTGGCCGCTTTGTCCGTTATTTAGAAAAGACCTCATCATCCCTCCCCAGATTGCATGGAATGTGGACTATCTGATGCACTGAGTAGCAAATGATTAGGTGATAGATGCCCAAAGAATTGAGTCATATCCTGATTGCTCACAATGTCTTCGCTCAAGCGAAAGGATCTGCACAGGAATGTTTCGCCCGCGTAATTGAGAAAAACCTCTCAGCCTTTTACCTGGGAGCAATAATCCCGGATGCTTTTTTCTACGATGTAACGCCTTTTCGCAAATTTTCTCAAGACTACTCTTACATCTCTCGTGCCCTTCACCAGGAAGAAGGGTACAAGAATGACGAAAGGGCCTTGAGCCTCTTTCCCGCCATTAGATGCAATCCTTGCCATTGGCCTCTAAAAGTAGCCTTTGCTGCGGGGGTTGTAACACATACAGTAAGTGACCGTATCATTCATGGAGTCATAGACTACTACACGACAAGCTTGGGCCAAGAGGGAAGTCTTGCCACAACAATCCACCGCGAGTTTGAGACGCTGATCGATATGGTGCTGCTGAAGCGTGTGGGCCTGCATCCAAGAAATTTTCAATGGGAAACCCTGGTAAGTGTGGATCGAACCACACGCGCTCGCCTGTTCAACTTCTATCTCACACATTTAATGGGAGACCAGCGTGCCTTACATCCTTGTCTCATAGTCGCCCTCAGGCGGGCTTACGGCCAACAATGTTTTTTCTTGAAACTTTTTACTATGAAATCCTTATACCACACCATGAATTTGTCAAACAGGCTCATGGGAGAGCGTGTGAGGGTATGGTCCAGTTTGTTTTATCCGGAAACGATTGGAACGGAAAATCTTAAGATTATGCACCATCTTGATTTAGACTCCCTAACGGATGGCCGTTCCTTTTTGGGACCGCTGCACGCCCTTGTAAAGGAAACCACGACCAGTGCGCTCCGCAACCTTTGTGTTGGCCTAAACAGGTTGTGACACAGAACAATATTGCACGGCGTAGGCATACAAGGCGAGCAGATTTAGCCCAGTTTCCATCCATAAATGGCCCTTTTTCCTCTGAGCAGCGTTCTCCGCGGGTTTTCGCCTGCGACGTACGAAAAGTACGTCTCGGCATAAACCCTTGTGCGGCCTTGCTCAGAGAAAACATTTCTCATTTCTGAACAGGAAACTAACGCAAGTGCCCATTGTTTGAAGATTCATTTATGGATGGGCACTAGCCTAAGAATATCCTTATGATATCGTAGGGGTACATGTGCCATCGCAACCCTGATTAGTGTTGACAGCACACATGTAATCCTGTAACTAGCCCATCCATGAAATGCTCGGCAAAGGCCTGGAGGGGTGAATTTAACGAACAAAATGCGTAAATATCTCCTTTTTGCTGCTTTCTGTGGCGTCATAATTGGGGGTGGGTCTTGGCTACTTTTGAGGCAAGCTGAACCGCCGGAGACACCGCCTGAAAGTGCAGCTGTATCAGGTAACAAGAAAAAGATACTGATTCCTCCCGAGAAGATCATTGACTACGGCAAGTTGAAAGATCACAGTGACGAGGCGCTTAGCGATTTGATGAAAGAGCGCAAAGAAGCATACGGCATCGAAAGTAGCATTGATATGATTGTAAGGTCAGACGAATCTATCAGGGTTGGAGACAAAACCGTTCCAGTGCAAAAAATACTGGATGAAGTCCGGCTCACCCAGGGAAAAATCTTGGAGACCGACCTTACGACGGGGGCCAGAAAAGAAAAGCCCGGTGAATTTGGGATTTACGTAGTTCACCAGAACAGTAACATATGGGATATTCACTTCAAGCTTCTAAAGGACTATTATAAGCGCAAGGGGATACAGCTTTCTCCCTTGGCCGACGAACCGGACCATGTCGGGCGCAGTTCCGGTGTTGGCAAGATATTGAAATTTTCAGAACACATGGTTCAAGTTTACAATCTTAAAGAGCACAAAGTGGAAACAAATTTGAATCAGATATACCCATTGTCTAAAATCGTAATATACAATATGGGTACCATATACGCCCTTCTGGACCGAATTGATTACAAAGATGTTAACCGGATCGAGTTCGATGGTGAGACGTTGTGGTTACCGGCTGAGCAGTAGTAAAATGTAACCCTTCTGGGTAACCAACACAATAGGCAATGATCAAACGATACACCCGTGAGGCCATGGGCCTCATCTGGACAGAAGAGAACAGGTTCCAGACTTGGCTTCAGGTTGAGGTTCTGGTTTGCGAAGCATTGGCCAAGACCGGCAAGATTCCAAAGAAGGCTGCACAAAACATCCGGAAGAAGGCACAGTTTTCTGTTGAAAGGATCGAGGCTATTGAGGCCGAGACCAAGCACGACGTGATTGCCTTTTTAACCGATGTGGCACGGACCGTTGGCTCGGATGCGCGCTACATTCATTTGGGGCTAACGTCTTCGGACGTTCTGGACACAGCCATGGCAGTCAGGCTCCGCCAGGCATCCAACATGATCTTGAAGGGCTGTGACCGGATGCTAGCCACCCTCAAGAAAAAAGCCATGGTTCACAAACACACCGTAATGGTGGGGCGATCTCATGGCATCCACGCGGAACCGATCACATTCGGCCTCAAGCTTGCCCTGTGGTACGACGAAATGCGGCGAAACCGCCGACGAATGAAACAGGCCATGGAAACGATCAGTGTCGGCAAGATCTCGGGGGCTGTCGGCACCTTTGCCCACATCTCGCCAAAGGTGGAAGCCCACGTGTGTCGAAAACTTGGGCTGAAGCCAGCTCCCATTTCTACACAAATCATCCAGAGAGACCGGTATGCCGAGTACTTCACAACGTTGGCCATCATGGCGTCGTCAATAGAGAAAATGGCAGTGGAAATTCGGCACCTCCAAAGGACAGAAGTTTTGGAAGCTGAGGAGTATTTTTCAAAAGGACAAAAAGGGTCTTCTGCCATGCCACACAAACGCAACCCGATCTCATCGGAAAATCTTTCCGGCCTCGCGAGATTGGTGCGCTCCAATGCGTCTGCCGCACTAAATAACATTCCCCTCTGGCATGAGCGCGACATCAGCCATTCTTCAGTGGAAAGGGTGATTATTCCTGACAGTACAATCCTGGTTGACTACATGCTGGACCGTATGACATCGGTTATTCGTCATCTTGTGGTCTATCCTAAACGGATGCAGCAGAACTTGGAAATGACCCATGGGCTCATCTTTTCCCAAAAGATACTTCTGGCATTGGCTAAACGAGGAGTCGCGCGAGAAGAGGCCTACCGGATGGTCCAAAAGCAAGCCATGCGGGCGTGGAAGTCGAATAAAAACTTCAAAGACCTTGTGGAAAGTGATGAGGATATTGCCAAGTTTCTTAAACGCGAGGAGATTGAAGAAGTGTTTGACATAAATTCCCAACTTAGACATGTGGACACTATCTTTGCCCGTGTTTTCAAATAGAACCGCAGAACCGTATTGTGAGTTCATAAACATATGACTACTTTTCTCGGCAGGCTTAACATTTTCCTCGTGGCAACCTTGTTGTTATTTACTGCAAATTGCACTAAAGTGAATAGGCTTGTTCAATCTGCCGACCCCTATAAGACAGAGACTTACAAGAGGATCTGTGACAAGTGGACCCGTGAAGCTCGCATTCATCGAGGGCTCGAGGTACTCCTCATTGCTTCGGCGACTTTGAAGTCTGACGAATTTCGCCGTGCCTATGCAGAGGAATACGCAGCGGCTTACGAACTAACATCAGAAGAAGAAGAACCGTATCTAGAAAACCAGGTCGATGTGTCCTGCCGAGAACACGAGTTTCTAATGGCAGGCTTTGTGCCTGAGAATAGTTGGGATGACTTTGACAAGGTCAAATCGATGTGGAAGCTCTATCTGGTTAATGACAAGAACGAACGCGTGGTACCGATTGAAGTCAGAAAGATTAAGCGACGCGACGCTGTCATGCCTCATTTCTTTCCGTATATCACGCCGTGGAAGTCTGTCTACACTGTGAGGTTTCCTCACAACATAGGTAAAAGCGACCGGCCGATCATTGGCGGCGACACAAAGCAAGTCAGGTTAGTCATCACAGGCGTGCTTGGTACTGCTGAGATGGCTTGGAATCTGGAGTAATTGTGAGTTAAGAGTTAGAGCCCATATCCTTTCGTGATTTTGTGGCCAAGAATTCTATAAAAGGAGGTATTCATTTTGATCAATGTTGCTTATGCCTTGGGTACCGGGGGGACAGCATCAGGACAGGGCGGCGGATTTGGGGCCTTTGTTCCTCTGATCCTAATGTTTGTCATATTCTATTTCCTTTTGATTCGTCCCCAACAAAAGAAACAGAAGCAGCACCGTCAGATGATCAGTGACCTGAAAAAAGGCGATCGTGTTGTTACCAGTGGTGGTCTGTATGGCCGGGTCACAGGGCTTACCGACGCGGTAGTGACCCTTGAGATCTCCGAGAAGGTTCGTGTCAAAGTCGCCAGAGCCAACATCTCAGGTATAGTGCAAACTGATAAGCAGAGCGCGAAATGAGAGTCGTCATGAGACTTCCCCGCCCCCTTTGCTCTTGTCTAAGGTGTGTCGTCTTAGTGGCGGGAGGGCACAGTTTTTTTTGGTTGGGGGAGCTTTCTTGTGGTGTGTTAAGGAGGTATTGATTGAAGCAATTTAAGTGGAAGTTGTTTCTAATTGCCGGGCTCGTGCTGGTAGCATGGATCTATGTGATCCCCTCGTTGTATTCTACGACGCCTGGGTGGTGGACGGCCATGCGCATCCTGCCCAGGGAAAAGGTCCGTCTTGGTTTGGACCTCCAGGGAGGCGTGCATCTTGTTCTGGAGGTCCAAACCAGAAAAGCCGTTGAAAACAGGATAGAACGTACAGCCGAAGACTTGCGGGCCGCTATAAGAAGGGCGAGGATACGACATGTCGAAGTTGCCCGTGTCGAGGGGATGGAAATATCAGTCAGTATTGTGAACCAAGACAGTGTAGAGCCTTTTGACAAAATGCTCGATAAGGGCTTCGGAATGCTCCGCGTGGTGTCCAGAACCTCGGGGGGCGAAGGTCTCCTGGTACGGCTCGATCTGCCTGACCGGGAGGTCAAATACATAGAAGAAATGGCTGCAAAACAGGCCATGGAAACCATCCGGAATCGTATTGACCAGTTTGGCGTGAGTGAACCAGACATACGCCGCCAGGGAGAAAATCGCATCCTGGTACAACTGCCCGGGATCAAAGACCCACAGAGGGCCATCAACCTCATTGGAAAAACGGCTCTGCTTGAATTCAAGTTAGTGGACGAAGACCATGACGTTGAAGAGGCCTTGAAAGGACAAGTGCCACCAGGTGATGAGATCCTTTACCAAGTGGTTCAAGACAAGGCCACAGGCCGAACGAGAAAAACACCTTTGTTACTGCAAAAACGAACGTATTTGACCGGCGAGTACCTTACCGATGCGAGGGTCCAAATCGATCGCCAGTTTAATGAATCCTATGTGACTATAGACTTTGACAAGAAAGGGGCGCGGCTTTTCGAACGGATCACTGAGGCAAATGTGAAAAAGCGGTTGGCTATTGTCCTAGATGATCATGTTTACTCAGCCCCTGTAATTCAGGAAAAAATTGGTGGAGGACATGCCCGCATTACCGGTACTTTCACGACCGAAGAGGCCCATGATCTGGCCATCGTTCTGAGGGCCGGGGCACTGCCAGCCCCGGTGCAGATCCTTGAAGAACGGACTGTGGGACCTTCCTTGGGCCACGACTCGATTCATAGAGGTCTTGTCTCCATGGTGATTGGTGGAATCATTGTGGTGCTCTTTATCAGTATCTACTATAAAGTGTCCGGTATCATCGCAAATATCGCCCTTGTGCTGAATATTATGTTCATTGCAGCCGGGCTGGCCGCATTTCAGGCGACCCTCACTCTGCCGGGCATGGCCGGGATCATTCTTACTATTGGTATGGCCGTTGACGCCAACGTGATTATCTTTGAACGTATCCGTGAAGAGGTGCGCCTGGGCAAGACCCCCAGAGCCGCAGTGGATGCGGGCTTTTCCAGGGCTACGATGACCATTTTGGATGCCAATATTACGACGTTGATTGCAGCAGTGGTGCTCTTTCAGTTTGGAACCGGACCGGTGAAAGGCTTTGCAGTCACACTCAGTCTTGGTATTTTAGCCAGCCTTTTTACTGCTATTGTTGTGGCCAGAGTGATGCTTGATTATCTTGTGTTCTACCGACGTATAACACGTTTGAGTATTTGAGCCCTTGGTGAGGACACGTCCATAGAAGACGGTCTATGAAACATAGTCCGTTGTTTTCGTCTTAACGAATGCTTAAATATCGAAATCAATCCCATTAACTTGAGAATACTTTGAATATCGAATAATGAACAAGGAATTTCGAACTAAGAACTTTCACTTTGATTTGCAACAGTTCGATATTCATTATTCCTTGTTCGACATTCTGCGGTTCAAGACAATGTTTAAGTAAATGGCACTGGATCCGAATTTCGAATTTTCCGGCTTGTCCGGATGAACAACAAAAGAAAGGGATTCAAGGTCTGCGTATGGAATTCATAAAACCGGACATTAACATCGACTTTATCGGAAAAAAGAAATTTGCCTTTTCGGGATCCTTGCTGTTGATTGCTGCAAGCATATTCTCACTTGTACTGAAAGGCGGACCGAGCTATGGAATCGACTTTGCTGGGGGCACTCTTATTCAAGTCCAGTTTTCGCAGACCATATCCCCACTAGCCATCAAGCGAGCCCTCACATCGATGGATCTGGGCATCACGTCCGTCCAGGAATTCGGAGAGAAAAAAAACAATGAGTTCTTGATTAGGGCTGCCGGATCTTCTGTGGCCTTAAAAAGTATAGGCCCTAACATCGAGGAGAAGCTCCGGGCAGCACACCCCGACAATGGTGTGGAAGTGCGTCGTGTGGAAATGGTAGGCCCCAAGGTGGGCAAAGACCTTCGCGAAAAGGCCCTGTTGGCTATGTTTTCCGCTATCCTCTTCATCGTTGTCTACATTTCGGGCCGTTTCGAACTCAAGTGGATGTTGAGTATCATCTTGGCATTCTGCTTGTTTGTGGTTCTTTTCATCATGAAGGGATTCGGTGTCAGTATCCCTGTTCTTATTGTGGCGGCTGTGCTGGTCACTATGGCGCTGAGTTTCTACCTGAAGCTCACATTTGCCACAGGTGCAATCGTTGCATTGATCCACGATGTCATGATTACCGTCGGAGTCTTCTCGTTAATGGATAAGGAATTCACACTCCCAATCATTGCGGCTTTGCTCACCATTATAGGGTATTCGCTAAATGACACCATTATCGTTTTTGACAGAATAAGGGAAAACACCCGCAGATATCACCGAGAGCCTTATGATGTGATCATAAACCGCAGTATCAATGAAACCTTAAGCCGCACTCTGCTGACGTCTGCGACCACCTTGATAGTCGTAGTGGCCCTCTTTGTGTTGGGAGGCGGCATCATACACGATTTTGCCTTTGCCCTGATCGTCGGCATCGTGGTTGGAACCTATTCATCGATATACGTGGCAAGTCCCATTTTACTTGTCTGGCAGCAAGCCGCAATATCACCTAAGGGCCGCATCAAGGCAAGGCGGCGATAAACGGAGGATGCTATGAACGATCTCCATGCCCATCGTGCTCGGACTCATGTAACTTTGGCCCTTCTTATTGTTGCACTGCCAGCATGCGCATCATTTAAGGATATGTTTCATTCAAAGGAAGAGGCCCAAATGGCTGGACTCCAACGAGAGATGCGTCAGATTACCAAGTCGAATGTGACCACACAAAAGACCATAGAAGACATCTATGACAGGCTTGACACCCTGGAGGCAACCGTTGCCAGCCTTGAGAACACCGTTGAAGATCTGGCAACCCCACCAGAGCCTGTTGTTGCCATTGGGCCTGAAACAAAACCTTCACCGCCAAAAGTTGTCCCTCAACCGCCTGCTACTCCGACGAAAACACAGCCAACCTCCACAAAACAGGCAACGGAATTTACGCCCACAAAGCCTGTTCCAATAGCAAGGAAAAAAGCCTCTGTGTCTGCAAAGCACTCCCCTCGGCGTGAATATGACAAGGCATATGCAGCCTACACAGCACACCGCTACGATGAGGCACTGTCCCTGTTCAAGAACTTTTTGCAGCGCCATCCTCAACACCACCTTGCAGACAATGCGCAATACTGGGTTGGCGAGATTTATTATGACATTGGAAACTACCCAAACGCCATTCTTGCCTTCAAGGAGGTCATGACTCGTTATGGAAAGGAGAACAAGGCCCCTGATGCGTTGCTCAAAATAGGTTATGCGTATATCGCTTTGGATGATCCGAGCAATGCACGCATTTTCTTCAAAAGGGTCATCAAGAACTATCCTTTCAGTGAGGCAGAAGCCAAGGCACGGGCCAAATTGAAAGAACTCGAAAACCTGTAATGGACACCCTCAGTTACTGGCTTGCGTTAAAAGCTGTGCCCGGCGTGGGCAATCGCCTGTTTCTACAGCTCCTGAAACAATTTGGAGAGCCGGAGAAAGTTTTCGGGGCCTCAAGAAAAGAACTCCTGAAGGTCGAGGGGGTCAGCGACAGCCTGGCATCCCTGATTGTCCACTTTACAGTTCCCAATGAGGTGGTAGAAGATCTTGCCCTTGTCCGCAAGAACGGATATAAGATCGTTACATTTTCAGATTCTGAGTACCCTGCCCTTCTGCGGCATATTCACGATCCTCCTCCTGTGCTTTATGTACACGGGAATCTGCGTTCGGATAGCCTCAACATAGCTATCGTGGGATCCCGAAATGCTACATCTTACGGTCGCACAGTAACCGAGCGCCTGAGTAGCGATCTGATAGCTCGTGGATTTACGGTAATCAGCGGCATGGCCCGAGGTATTGACTCTGCTGCGCACACGGGGGCCCTGGCAGGAAAGGGGGAAACCGTTGCGGTTTTGGGGTGCGGCCTCGGGACCGTCTATCCGGCTGAAAACAAAAGCCTGTTTCAGAAAATTGCCAGCAACGGGGCGGTAATTTCCGAGTTTCCATTTCTCGCCCGTCCTGAAGCACACCATTTCCCGATACGAAACCGGATTATCAGTGGAATGGCCTTGGGAACAGTCATTGTCGAAGCCACCCATAAGAGCGGAAGCCTCATTACGGCCCGACTGGCCACCGAGCAAGGTCGCGAGGTCTTTGCCGTGCCAGGCAGTGTTAGATCATTCAAAAGCATGGGAACCCACAGGCTTATAAAGCAAGGGGCAAAGCTCGTAGAGCATGTAAATGATATCATTGAAGAACTCAATATCGGTCCAGTAACGGCCCCTGCGGAACTGAAAGCCCCCTCAGGCGTAAAGCTTACGCCTGAGGAGAAAATAGTCCTCAAGCAATTGAGCCCCTATCCGACACATATTGACAGCCTGGTGCGACAGGTGTCACTGTCTGCGGGCCATGTGTCAAGCCTGCTGCTTCAACTGGAGTTGAAGGGTCTGGTTACCCAGAGCCCTGGAAAGCTTTTTGCAAGACCTGAATCTGTTTGAGAAAGGATTAACATTGAGCAAATCTCTTGTCATAGTTGAATCTCCCACAAAGACCAGAACCCTCAAGAAATACCTCGGCCCCGAATATGAGCTGGCAGCAACCGTGGGGCACATCAAAGATCTTCCTGTAAAGGAACTTGGTATATGTGTTGAAGAAGGATTCAAACCAAAATACGCGACCATTGAGGGAAAGGAAAAAGTCATACGGGCGTTAAAAAAGGCGGCTTCAAACCTGACTGATATCTATCTTGCGCCTGACCCGGACCGTGAGGGAGAGGCCATAGCCTGGCATACGGCCGAAGTGCTGAAGAAAAGGGGTCGAAGATTTCATCGCGTCCTTTTTCATGAACTCACGGAAAAGGCTATACAGACCGCCATGGCCTCACCTCAGAAACTTGACAGTAACAAGTTTGAATCGCAACAGGCCAGACGGATTCTGGATCGCTTGGTAGGATATCAGATCTCGCCTGTCTTGTGGAAAAAAGTCCAACGGGGTCTGAGCGCAGGTCGAGTCCAGTCGGTGGCGGTCCGCATGATTTGCGAACGTGAAAGGCAGATACAGGCCTTCGACCCCGAAGAATATTGGAGCATCACCGCAGAGCTTGAAGGCGAAACCCCTCCAACATTTTTTGCCAAACTAACGAAAAAGAACAACAAGAAGCTCCGGATCCCCGATGAAAAGGCGGCACGGGCGATCTTGAAGCAGCTTGAAGGGGAATCCTTCAGGGTTGAAAAGATCGTCAAGAAGACCCAGCAGAAAAGACCCCTGCCCCCTTTTACTACCAGCAAACTCCAGCAGGAGTCGATTCGAAAACTCGGTTTCTCAGCAAGAAAAACTATGAGGGTGGCCCAGCAGCTCTATGAGGGCCTTGAAATGGGACCTGGAGAGCCTGTGGGCCTCATTAGTTACATGCGAACCGACTCCACCCGCATCGCCCAGGAAGCGATAGATGAAGCCCGAGAGTTGATTCAGGAAGAATTTGGCCAGGCATATGTGCCGACAAAGCCTCACGCCTTTAAGAACAAGAAAAAGGCCCAAGATGCTCACGAGGCTGTACGCCCCACGTCAGTCTTTCGAAAGCCTAAAGAGATCGCCCAATTCCTCTCCAAAGACCAGCTTGACCTGTACGAGTTGATTTGGAAACGTTTTGTAGCATGTCAAATGCAGCCTGCTCTTCTTGACATGACCTCGGTGACCATTTCTGCCGGACCTTACATCTTTCAGGTCTCTGGATCAGTGGTGCGGTTCCCAGGCTTTATGGCGCTGTACATCTCCTCAAATGAAGGCGAGACTCATGCAGGGAGCAATGGAGCTCTTCCTCCCCTGTCTGAGCAAATGATCCTTAGACGCCATGGCCTGGAACCGAAGCAACACTTCACGCAGCCACCACCTCGGTTTTCTGAGGCCTCACTGGTGAAGGCGTTGGAAGATAATGGCATTGGAAGGCCCAGCACCTATGCAACCATCCTTTCCACGATTAGGGGAAAGGGGTACGTAGACCTGACGAAGGGCTATTTTAGGCCCACTGAACTCGGCTTTATCGTCAACGACCTTCTGATAGAAGGCTTTCCAGATATCCTGAATGTCGATTTTACCGCACGGCTGGAGGATAGCCTCGACAAGATTGAAGAAGGAGCAACAGACTCCACGGCCGTGTTGGAAGATTTTTACCGCTCTTTTAAGAAGGATCTGGAACGGGCGGAAAAACAGATGAGAAGTGTCAAGGGCGATGGCCTGCCGGTTAATCTACACTGCCCTGCGTGTGACAAACCTCTGAGAATCAAGATAGGACGAAATGGTCCATTTCTCGCCTGTTCAGGGTATCCAGATTGCACCTTTACTCAGAACTACACACGCAACGAAAAAGGCGAAATCGAGGCTAGTCGCCGAACTGAAGAGAAGGCAACTGACGAGACATGCGAAAAATGTGGAAGCCCGATGGTACAAAAAGAGGGGCGTTTTGGGCCATTCCTTGCGTGCTCGGCCTATCCGGCATGTAAGAATACGCGGTCTCTTAAAACTAGAGGCGTTTCCACAGCCGAGCATACCGGTGTTAAGTGCCCGGAGAAAGGATGTTCGGGTGAGCTTGTCTCACGCCGATCAAGGCGGGGCAAGCTTTTTTACGGGTGCAGCCGCTATCCTGCATGCACCTTTGCCGCATGGGACAAGCCCGTGCCCAAACCATGCCCCAAGTGCGGCGCCCCATTTGTTACAGAGCGTATAACCAAAAGGGACGGTCCGCACCTGAAGTGTTTTGACAAGCAGTGCTCTTACAAAGAACCGCTCAAAGATACTGTAAACGGGCATACGTAGACATGCGGCTCACAGTGGACAATGCTGCCAATAGCTTTTGAAGTAAACTGAATTGAGCGTTAAGAGCTTAGCCTTTTGAAAAAACCTCGATTTTGCTCACTCCTGTGAGCAATTTTGGGATTCACTATGAGTCTGGCTAAATTGCAAAAACTCGGGCTAACGCCCTCAGACAGTTTGCAATTCTTCACGCCAGCCTCATCGTGAGTCTTTTTCCGAAATTGCTCAATGTCGTTCACAAAACGGCCTTTTTCAAACAATGCGCAATGATTTCCTTTTTGGTTCCGGCCTGTCCGGGTTAGGAGTAACCAGATGATCAAGACAGGAGTTATCCACGGTCGATTTCAGGTTCTCCACAATGACCATCTCAGATACCTGATGGCGGGAAAAGCCAGATGTCAGCATCTTGTAGTAGGCATCACCAACCCTGATCCAACACTTACAAGACAAGAGAATGCGGACCCACACCGAAGCAGGTCCTTTGCAAATCCTTTGACCTATTTTGAACGTTACGCCATGGTACGGGCAGCGCTGGAATCAGAAGGTGTGAACCAAGAAGATTTCTCGGTTGTGCCCTTCCCTATTAACTTCCCAGATCTTTACAGGTACTATGTTCCACTTGAAGCCACCTTTTTTCTCACCATTTATGACGATTGGGGCAGGAAAAAGTTGGAACGGTTCCGCTCACTTGGACTCGCAGTGGAAGTGTTGTGGGAACGACCTCTTGGCCAGAAAGGTCTCAGTGGTGGCGACATCCGTCTTCGAATGGTCAGGGGTGAACCTTGGGAAGACTTGGTTCCGCCGAGTACGCGACAACTTATAGAAGCCTGGGATATCCCGGTTCGGCTCAAAGATCTTCACAGATCAATTGGACGGCCAGCAGCTTCTGGTTAATGAACAACTCAATTGGGCATCTGACTCCGGTTCTTCACGAACCTCAAAAACAACTAATTGACTAAGAAGATTGACTAAGAAAAGTGTGGAGCAGGAGTGGGATTCGAGCTGTGTCCTCGGAGTATCCGACTATCTCCCACAGGTACTGTATACTGAATACTATCCAAGTAGTCCAGCAGGGTAGCCGCACGACTACAGTTAATTCCGGCCAACTCCTTCAAGTCGACAATAGAAATCTGGCCATGTTTTGCTACATAGCCTCCAACTATGTTCTTGATTCCTTCCAGATTCTTCCTATGCATATAAGCTCCTTTTTGTAATGGATGCCTTTTCGACAAACGAGGGTTTCTTACGAATATCAGATCCTCAACTTTTGTTAGGAACGAAACGACATTATGTACCTCTCTGGGGTCAGCGTGATTCATGGCTATCAGCAAGGCGTTCATGGTGAAAACTGCATTTTGCTTCTGGGTGGCAAACTCTTCTATGGCAGAA
The DNA here is from genome assembly GCA_964502365.1 of uncultured Desulfobacterales bacterium. GTDB lineage: Bacteria > Desulfobacterota > Desulfobacteria > Desulfobacterales. The sequence goes on from CAZCWQ010000004.1 coordinate 42,504, forward strand.
CGAACAATCTCTTGCGTAGGGCTTAAATGTGCTTGAAAGTCAGCCAGCCGAACGATTCCTTTGTTTGTGAAGATAACGTCTTCTTTCAATAGTTCCTCGATAAGATGCTCAAACACACCAATATCTATGTGCCTGAAATAAGACGACCTCATGTCCTCCTTGGGGATACCCCTTTCAAGAGGATTCGTCTCGTGAAATTGTTTGATAACATTTACCATCTGGATCTTCATTGCATCGTATTTTTCTCTATGAAAGAATTGATCATTTCCCAGTGAAACGATTCTGCATTTTTCTTCAAGACTCGTCAGGATTTTTTCTATTCTCTTCCGACTAACCCCGGTCTTGCTGCTCAAAGTCTTTATGCAGATTGGGCAGCATGTCTCCTCCTTAATTACATTTTCTATGACCTCGTCATCTGCGCCATCCATGATAAGTCTCAAATACTGAACATTAGCTCCGCCCCCTCTTCTAAACTTCCTTCTTGCGATCTCGAGAACAGTTCCGCCTCCAATAGTGGTCACCGGACTCAAGGTCCTAACAATATATCTATCGAAAGGAAGCGGGGTGAGTCTGTCAAGAAGGCGAAACTGCACAAAGGCACTTTCTCCCGGACGGACCACATCTTTATCCATAAAAACCATAAGCGCATTCGTTTCACTTGCACCTGTATGAAATCTGATTCTTGTCCGGTTTTGCAAGGGCTTTGTTTGAGAAGCTAAATAGTAGAATCGAGCATTTAGGAAATGAGAGGACATCAAACTTCCCGGTTCACCGACAACCATTCCCCTACAAATGTCGCTCAGTCCAACCTGAGGCAGGTTCAGTGCCACCCGCTCGCCAGCATATGCTTCATTAACCTTTTTCCGATAAACCTGGATGGAACGAACTCTGTCCCGTATGCTTGAAGGATATATCTCTATCTCATCTTCCTTTCCAATCTTACCTGAAGCCATAGTTCCAGTCACAACAGTTCCAAATCCCCGCATATGAAACACTCTATCAATGGGAAGACAAAAAACCCCTTCAGGATCCTTTGTCAGACTAGTTTCGCCAAGTGTCTCCAAGGCAGTCTCGATCTCCGCTTTGCCTTCAAGGGTGCGTACAGAAAAAGGTACGCACGGGGCACCTTCCAAAAAGGAGCCCCTGGTTAAGTCATTGATTTCATCCATGGCCATTGCTATGAGTTCTTGATCTACCAAATCCACCTTTGAAAGCACTACTAAACCCTGCCTAATACCCAGTAGCTTGAGGATATCAAGATGTTCTCTGGTTTGGGGCATCACACCATCATCAGCAGCCACCACCAACATTGCCACATCAATCCCGCATATACCGCGAAGCATATTTTTTATGAAACGCTCATGACCCGGCACATCTATAAAGGCCATATTTTGACCAGAGGGAAGGCTATAAGGAGCAAAGCCCGGCTGTATAGTCAACCCTCTTTGTTTTTCTTCCTGCAAAGAATCTGTGTCTATCCCGGTCAGGGCCTTAACCAAGGCTGTTTTTCCATGATCAACGTGTCCAGCCGTTCCCACAACCACATGCTTCAAAATGCAACCTCCATTGCAGAAGTTGGAAGGGGCAAGGGGAATCGAACCTCCTCCTCGTTTCTTAGACGAGGCCAACGGGTTTGCAGCCCGCGGGGCGCCCAGCACCTTTGCCCCTAACAAACCATAGATACGAAAATGGATTTTGTCTCTACACTCTTTTCTCGATTGGTCGATTCGTACAGATTACGCTGCCGGAATACTGTTTGCTAATGAAAGAATCTTATGCGGCAGGTCTTCTTCTCGCCTCCGGTCTCCCCTTTTCTCGTGTTCGGGATCAGTTGAGCCTATTTTACAGACATTCTATCTGGAGAATATCAATATGTCAAATAGATAATGTCAATCCTATTGTCAGGGAAATATAGTGATAGTCTATGTCAAATACGATCCTGGAAGGCCTTTCGACTATCCATCTCTGAGATAGGTGCTTCATTTTGAGGCAAGAACATCTTTGGAGTAACCCGATTCAAGGCCGCTCCTCGACTACCTGAGTTCGGCCAAGTCCCTGGATATGACAAGCAAAAACCCCAAGGGGAAGACCATCAGGAAGGGTATAGCTATCCACGTCCCTCTTTCCCAGGCAAAAAACAAGGGCAGGAGGGTGTATAAGAACAGGGCTGCATTCATGATGATGTACGACCAAGCCCGCTGACGGTAGAGATAAGCCAACTTAGGCAAAGGAGCGCCGCCGTGAACACCAAATTTCGCAGTGCGCCTAAAAATACCACCTTTACATATCATTCCTTGAACAACCGCCAGTCCCAGGCTGGGTGCCAGACCTATGGTCAACATTGGAAGGAGAAGTAGTGGAAGAAAAGGATTTCCATCCTTTTGCTTAGCAGCGTAAAGACAAAAGTAAAGCATTACAGCCCCGCTTCCAAAAAGAAGAAGGGGAAAATCAGACCGAAACAGTTGATATGGCCCTATTCCAATTCTAACATGAATCGCAGGATAAAGGGTAAGGGTCACGATGGCACCCAGCAGCCAGCCAAAGTTAGCCAATAGATGTACAGAGGCCTCAACTTTCAGCCGAAGTGGCACAGAACGGGACAGCAGGAGAGAAGGAAGGATTTTTTTTGCTGTTTGGATCGACCCTTTTGCCCAGCGCTGTTGTTGGCTTCGAAATGCGCTTAGTGTTACGGGAAGCTCGGAAGGAACGACCAGGTCGTCAACATATACGAACCGCCAACCTGCAAGTTGAGCCCGGTAGCTCAAATCCAGATCTTCCGTTACGGTGTCGGGTTTCCAGCCTCCAGCTGACAGGATGGCTTCCCGTCGCCAAATACCCGCGGTACCATTGAAGTTAAAGAAGAGTCCTCGCGTGAATCGGACCTGATGTTCGATCCTGAAATGCTGACCTAGAAGCAAGGATTGAACACCTGTAAGCCAAGAACGTTCCTTATTCAAGAAACCCCAACGGGCTTGGACCATACCAACTCTTGAATCTGAAAAGTAGGGTACGGTCCGAACCAAAAAGTCACGAGGAGGAACAAAATCAGCATCAAAAATAGCTATGAATTGCCCAGTTGCGTCGGCAAGGCCTTGGTCCAAAGCTCCAGCCTTGAAACCGTCACGGCTCTCACGACGAAATACCTTGATGTCAATCCCGTTCCCTGACCAATGTGCAACTCGCTCATCCACAATCGTCCTCGTATCGTCTGTAGAGTCATCTAATACTTGTATTTCTAACCTCCTGCGGGGCCAATCTAGTCTTGCCGCAGCGTCAATGAGACGTCCTGCCACAAAGCGTTCATTGAAAAGCGGCAACTGGACAGTTACACTACATGGCCTTGAGGCGGAAGGGCCAGCTTTTTCTGCTACGCTAGGATCGAGACGTTGTGAGCACCAACACGCAAAAAACCACAGTCTGTGCAAACCGTATAGAGCAAGACCTCCCAAGGCAAAAAGATAAACAGTTATCCAAAATTGTTCAATGCAAGAACTCATGGATACGCCACTTCGTTGGAACTGGTATCGTCCCCGCTCAAACTGTTTCTTATTTCAATTACGCTTCACAAGGAAAACCACTGCAGCCCACCGCTAGAAGCGCCTATTTCTCATTTTGTATGACATTTTATAGAAGCACTCTTTCAGAAGCAAATTGATTTTTTGAATAGAGCAGTTCAAAATGTATTGAGATTATCTATTTGCGTAATAGATAATATTAGTGTAAAAAGGTATGTAATGTTAATTACATAACAGAAGCATTAGGTGCAAAGAAGCTAAGGGGAAAGGAGTTTCTATGAAAAGGAGTGTTATCATTACTGTGTTTACATCTTTAATTGTGTTGGCCTTGACAAATCAAAGTTTTGCTGGCGCTTGGACGCGAGAAAAGGGCAGTTCTTATAACCGGCTTGCTTTCAACTATTATTACTCCAATAAGAATTACATCGAGAACAGTGACAGGGTAGCCTTCCCTAATGATGGCTGGTTTCAAGATGTGAATCTCAATTACTATGTGGAATATGGACTAGTCGACCGTACTACACTTATTGGATCCTTTTACTACAAGTGGATCAGAAAGCAAGACAGTACAATTAGAATGAAGACTTATGGAGTCGGGGATGTCGAACTGGCTGCCAAATACAGAATGCTTGATTCCTCTTTCGGTATTCTTTCAGCCCAAGGATTGATCAAGATTCCGGAACTCTATGATGAGGACGACGCTCTTCCCCTTGGCAACGGGCAGTATGATTTCGAAGTGAAACTTCTATACGGACGTTCTCTGTGGCCCCACGTCCCTGGCTACTGCAATTTCGAGGTCGGCTACCGCCTGAGAGCGGAAGAACCTGCCGATGAGTTCAGATTCGTTGCTGAATTGGGCCTCAACTTTGGACAGCATTTTTACGGCCGCGTCAAGGCAGATGGCATTCTGGGCGCTGATAACGGCGAAACAATTGTTGATATTAGTGGCAATCCCTCAATTACCAATGACTTTGATCTGATAAAACTCGATATGGCGTTTGGATATAAGATCACGAAAAGTTGGGCAGTGGAAGCAGCATGTACCCCTTCGATCTATGGCGAGAACACAGCAGCCGGTACGACTTACACGCTGGCTCTGGTGATGGAGACCTGGTAGGCGCGTCCGTTCGCCTAGGGCTGATCGCCAAGATTGGGGTATTCGAAGGTCAATTCTGAAAGGGAAATCTTAACGAAAGGGGGTGTATCGATACCTTAGCACATGCTCTCATAGGCAAATGCCTTTGAGAATCTCTTCAATAATAGGAGGCGACAAAATGAGGAGGAGAAACTATTACTTATTAACTTTCGTCGTGTTAATTGTTTTAGCTGGTCTCTGCCTAAACGGTTGCGGCGAGTCGGTGGACTTGGCGGAGCAAGGATCAATATCAGGTTTGTCTGAAGAAACTCCGTCAGGTTCTGTCTTGGCTTTTGGGACAGGTGATTACCCAAACTCTGAACTTCTTGTGTCTGGAGAGGAGATTGAAGACAACCTGTCCAAGGTGCGGAAAGCGAGCCTTCAGGCCAGCCAGGCAGAGACTGCCGAATCTTATGACTTCGTCATCATTGACGCAAGAGGCGAACCACTGCCCGACCCACAGGACCCCGATTATGACCAGCACCCGTACGTGCAAGGGCACATTCCGGGTGCTATTAGCCTAGCTTGGCAGCAGTTTGGCGCACCAAACTTGAACCCGGTGTCAGAACTTGAAGATGTCTTGACCAACACAGGTATCACCAGAGACATGACCATCGTCATTTATGATGATACGACAGCATCATGGGGTGCCGCCGGTCGCGTCTTTTGGACTCTGGAATACTTGGGGTGTGAAGATGTGCATCTTTTGCAAGGCGGCTGGGACAAATGGGTGGCCGACGGCCGGCTTACTGAAACCAGGGCCAACACTTTGCCGGATGCTCCAGCGTTTGTCGCCCAAGTCAACAATGACATCATGGCCACAAAAGAACACGTAAGTGACCGGCTAGAGGATGACGACTTCGTGATCATCGACTCCCGGACCGACGAGGAATACAACGGCTGGACGCTCTACGGTGAAGCCCGGGGCGGACACGTTTCGGGGGCCGTGCAAATCCCTTATGAGTGGTTTTTTTACGAAGACAAGACCATATTGAGCAGCGATGATCTGCAAGACCTGTTTGAGTCCAGGGGTATCACTCTGGACAAGGAGGTGAGTTCTTACTGCACGGCTGGTATCCGCAGCGGATTCGTGTACTTTGCACTCCGCCTAATGGGGTATCCGAACTGCTCGAACTACGATGGGTCCATGTATGACTGGGCTGTTGCTTCCGTGGCTGATCCCGATGTCTACCCCATGGAACAAATGGCCAATTACCAGAAGCTTGTACATCCAGGATGGGTGAAAAACCAGCTTATCGACGGGAACAACGCTGGCAAACCCTATGTCATCGTTGAAACGTCGTGGGGCCCTGCCGGCGACTATTATAATGACGGTCACATTCCAAAAGCAGTACACGTGAACACGGATGAAATCGAATATGACTGTTTCAACCCCCGCAATGACTGGCCTGTAGACCCCGGAGACCCTCCTTGCTGGGATCGCAGCACCACTGAGGAGGAGGATGCCGCTAAAGGTCTAGGGCCAGATGACGCGCTCCCTAAAAACTGGTGGAATCTCTACCCAGACCAATATCTACTGCCTGCCATCGCCTATATGGGGATTGATAAGGACACGACGGTCGTTGTGTACAGCAAAAGTTTCTCGGCCGCAGCACGGATCGTGTGGACGTTGATGTATGCGGGCGTTGAGGATGTGCGCCTGCTTAACGGCGGCAAGGACACCTGGGTAGCAGCCGGCTACACATTGGAAACCACAGCCAATGATCGCACCCCCGTGTCTGAGTTTGACCCCGAAGACCCTGGCGCAACATCAGCCCTTCACCCGGAGTACCTTGTGGATACGGCCTATGTCCTCCAGGCAACGGCCGATCCAAACAACGTCGATCCTCCTGCCGTGATTGCCGAGATTCGCAGGTGGGAGGAGTTCATCGGTGCCTCCCGTCCCTATTCCTATATCCCCGCTGATGGCCGTATTGCAGGTGCCGTATGGGGCCACAATACAGATGCCTTTGTCGACGCTGACGGGACTCTTCGAACCTACACGGAGGTTGAGAAATTGTGGTCCGAAAATGGCATTACCTCCGATATGTCGGCGAGCTTTTACTGAGGGACAGGATGGAGGTCAAGTTTGGCCTGGTTTTTGGCCCACCTGATGGGCTGGGACAATATCACCAATTATGATGGTTCATGGTATCAATGGACTGAGGGGCTGGATCCGCTGGATCCCGGCTATCCCCCTAACCCCGTGGTGGATGAGGAGCCAGATCTGCCCTAGAAGTTAGGAGAGCGTGACTTGTTGTGCTATCAAGAAGCATCTTTGAACAATTAGTCAGAGAGGTATTGGGACCTAGGGCAAAACAACAGCAATACATGAGGCAAAAGACGGGAAGCCATGGGAGGCGTTTCAGGGTCCCCTCGCCTTCCTAGTGTATACATCCTATGGGATTCAGTTCGTTCAAGTTGGCGCACGAGTGGTCATTTTGTTTCGATTCGACGTGCCCAGCAGAGGGTTCATTATACTTCCGTAGGTTCGTGAACCCCACTGCCAGTTATGAAGCCTAGCTTCGAAGATGAGACACCATGTGTCTTTACAAAACCATAGCCCCAGACTCGGTAAGAAAAGACTTGGCCCATGACGGCGTTGATTCATTACCTAGGACAGAGGCAAAAAGCATCTTTGAAAAATGCATCAACTGTGAGCTCTGCCAAAAGGAGTGCCAACTCCTCAGAAAGTACGGCAAGCCCAAGGATATTGCAGAATCCTATAACCCTTCTGATAATGACCATCAGGCTGTGCCCTTTGAGTGCAGCCTTTGCCAGCTTTGTGCTGCGGTGTGTCCCGTGGATGTCAATCCTGGCAACATGTTCCTGGAGATGCGCCGGGGGTTGGTAAACCAGAGGAATGGGGACTATCCAGAATATTCCACTATCCTCGGGTACGAACGGCGGGGAACGTCCCGTCGCTATACCTACTATGCTATTCCTGCTGGTTGTGACACCATCTTTTTTCCAGGTTGTACCCTCCTGGGCACCAGGCCAGACAAGACATCAGAACTCTATGATCACATGAAAAAGGACATTCCCGCACTGGGGATCGTCCTCGACTGCTGCACAAAGCCCTCACATGACCTTGGTCGACAAGATTATTTCAATGCTATGTTTGATGAAATGAAAGGTTTTCTTATAAGAAACGGCGTTTCAAGAGTTCTCGTTGCATGTCCCGACTGTTATGATGTCTTCAGAAAGTACGGCGAGGAGCTCTCTGTCAGAACAGTCTATGAGTTCATGGTAGAAAACGGTTTGCCGAACAAAGAAGAAGTGAATGGAACTGTGACCATTCACGATCCATGTGTTATCAGGTGGGAAGAGGCCATTCATTCTGCTGTCAGAGATCTGTGTACAAGAAAGGGACTAACCATCGAAGAGATGCCCCATCATGGGAAAACAACAATGTGCTGTGGGGAAGGGGGCGCGGTCGGTTGCGTGTCACCCCATCTTGCAAACAAATGGGGAGCTCTCATCAAGAAGGAAGCTAATGGCAGGAGGATTGTTACTTATTGTGCTGGGTGTGCAAATTTGTTAGATGCCATAACACCCACCAGCCATGTCCTGGATGTCTTATTTGAGCCGGAAACCACACTGTCTGGCAAAGCCAAGGTTTCCAAGTCGCCGGTTACCTACCTGAACCGGCTAAGGCTGAAGAAGCGGCTCAAGAATACGGTCAATGCTTCAGTAACACGGGAGAGGACATTCACTGGGGGGGAGGAAAAGAAAAAAGGAACAGTGATTAAGCGCGTCTTTTTTCTTTTGGCTATCCTGACTGCGATTCTGGCAGTGCGGTTCACAGGTGCAGCACATTACCTGCAACAAGAGACGCTCAGGCAGTGGATTCAGGGTTATGGAGCACTGGCTCCGGTTGTTTACATGCTCATATACACGGTTGCACCGGCCCTCTTTTTGCCTGCCCTTCCCATCACCATAGTGGGCGGAGTCCTCTTTGGCCCGTTCTGGGGCGTGGTTTACACTATCACCAGTGCTACCTCAGGTGCTTGTGTGGCCTTCATCATATCACGTTACATAGCCAGGGAATGGATCGAGGAAAAGCTGAAAAGTCCGAAATGGCATCAGCTTGACGAGGGGGTGCAACGGCATGGATGGAAGGTTGTTGCCTTCACCCGTCTGATACCGTTGTTTCCTTTTAACCTGCTTAATTACGCCTTCGGCCTTACGAAAATAAGATTTATCCACTATGCCATAACGACATTCATCTGCATGCTCCCAGCCTGCATTGCATATGTTGTCTTTTCAAGCTCGCTGCTCGATGTGATAAAAGGAAGGATATCTCCCGCATTTATTGCCGGGATGGGTCTCATTGTGCTGGTCTCGTCAGTGCCCATTTTTTACAGACGCTACAAGGCAAAAAAAGGATGACAGATCTTTTGTGAGATTCAACCGAGCGATTATAATACAGCCGTCGGTGCACCAGCCCCGGTAGTTTCGAATCTTGGCTTTGCAGATCACATGCCATGTATTTAGGAAAAACCATAGCCCTGCTTCTTCCGGCAAGAAACGAAGCGGCTGCCTTACCTGGCGTCCTTAAGATGGTTCCTCAACAGGTGGATCGAGTCCTAGTGCTTGATAACGCTTCCATAGATTCGACTGCACAGGTAGCAAAGGAACACGGAGCAGAGGTTGTCATAGAGAATAAGCCGGGATATGGGCGAGCCTGTCTGCGAGGGTTAAAGTTTCTCGAAACCAATCCTCCTGACATTGTAGCCTTTGCGGATGCAGACGGCAGTGACAATCTTTCTTTCCTGCCTGAGATGCTCAAGCCCCTTGTTAAAGGAGACTCTGATCTGGCATTAGCTTGCCGGATCCCTGATAGTCACGACGCCATGAGTGCTCAGCAACGCCTGGGCAACTGGCTGGCCACTCAGCTCATACGCCTTTTCTGGCGCCATGTGTACAATGACCTTGGACCCATGCGGGCCATTGCATGGAAGGCCCTTTCTGAGCTCCATATGAGGGATCCGAACTACGGGTGGACTGTGGAAATGCAGATAAGAGCCCTCAAGAAGCGGTTGCGGGTAAGGGAATACCCAGTCTTGTACTACAAAAGGGCCGCAGGCCGTTCGAAAGTCAGCGGTTCCTTGGTGGGCAGCCTTCGGGCTGGAATAAAGATACTGTGGATCATCGGGCGGGAAGCCATTTTGAGAAAATCCAGCTGGCAACAGTGTGATGTCTCTTAAGTCTTTCATCCGGTCGTCAATAGACTATTTTGCCGTGCCACTGACCTGTAGATTGTAATAAGAACGAAGGCTGCTACCGGTCCTATCCACGTCATGAATGCAGTTACGTCACCTTCAACCCATTGTCCACCCAAGGCATAGGGTATAAGGACACGATATCCCAGGAAGACTGACCAAGTAAATATTAATCCTGCTGGCCCTGCAACAAAAGGGAGAAAACAGACCAGATATAATGCGTACCAAGGATGAAGGGTGGGCGTGAAAAGCAAGAACGTTATCATGATATTGTATAGCACTGAAAAAAGCATTGAAATTATTTGCTTGCTGGCACACTGGGTGTCGTATTCCAATTTCTTAAGGTAAAGCTTAACATATAGAAAAATTGTCGCTGTGAGAAAGGCGGAGCCCAGAGCCAACCTAGCAGCATTTCCGGAGACCATTAAACGCCGCAAACTTCGATAGGCAAAGCTGCCAAATTCCCAGTGCTTGGCGTATTCTCTCAGAGTGCCGAGGGCATTTAGGACATCGGGAAAGAAAGGGAGTGTCAACAATAAGAATCCAATCATGATGCCTATCATTGCAAATGTCAGGCATCGTCTAGGCAATAGGATCAGACATCCTGGTATGAAAATGAGGGCGAAGAGTTTAACGAAACCTGCACAGGCAAGAGCCAAACCTGCAAACAAAAATAAATGGATTCTAGTTGATAACAAATGACCGTGGACTAAAGAAACTAAGCCATGGGAGTTATTAGTAGACCGCAAAGCAGCTATCAAGGTCAAGAAGCCAAGAAGAAAAAACAGTAACCCGGCCCCGTCTACATGACCTGAAGCGGCAATTTCAAGGACCGGCAGGGGGTGCCATGCATAGAGGGCGGCCCGCCAAGCTGGGAGTTCCAGAGTAGAGAGCAGCCGCAGGATTACAGCGCATGTTGCCAGGTCCATAGCCACCAGCATGGATTTAAGGCCCAGTACGCTGCTGCCTAATGCGGATCCTGCCATGAATATGAGTTGAGCCGCAGGAGGATAAATGGTGACTAGGTCTGGGTGGTTAACTTGTTCCAACAAATTGACTAGGATGCCACCCAGAGGTTGGCTGTCTGCGGGAGGAAGAGAATAAGGATTGTGCCCTGACAGGGTCTGAAGTCCGTCCCATAAGTATCGATAGATATCATCTGAGAGTTCAGGTGATCGAAACCAAAAAATGAGGCGAAGGCATACAGCCACAAGCATGATCATACAAGGCGTCCATTTGATTGCTTGCTTTTCTCCCAAATACAGAGCAATAGCGAGAAGAACAGTCACGTTAGCCGTGACACCAGTGAGAGTGGGAACAGCGAGCCGCAAATCTGCCTTAATAGCTAATAAACCATAGGAGGCCACGATGAGAAAAGGTATTCCCCACGTGAGCCAGAAGTTCGTCCTCATCTTATCGAGTATTTTAGTACCGTCCATCTTGATGCCGTGCGTTTTTCCGGCAGAATGCAATGGGGCTGCAACTTATGACCTTGCTCTTATCGAACCAGCGACTCTCAACCGCAACCTTTCAGATTGGATCGTCCTCGATGCTCGTCCGAAAACCGAATGGCGAACTTCACATATACATGGTGCCATGTCGTTTTCCTGGGAAGACTATACTTCAACGGACAAGAAAAATATACCTTACAGGATCTGGTCGCCAGAAAAGATAGCTGCGGCCCTGGGAAACATGGGAATTAGTGAAAGCAGTCGAATCGTAGTGTATGGAGATGCGGACACAAGCTGGGGGGGAGAAGGATGGGTGTGTTGGGTATTCACATGGCTGGGGCATCAGGGACCCATCCGTGTGCTCGCCGGGGGGATCCAGTCCTGGAAAAAGCATGGCTTTCCCATGGGGCCACATGTTAGACAGACGGCAGGTGTACCAGTGGAGTACAGATTCAAAGTGAGGCCACAAGTCAATATCACAACAAATGAGATTGAGCAGGAAAAATCGAACATCGTACTGGTTGACACGCGTTCAACCCTTGAGTGGATCAAAGGACATCTCCCAGGCGCGGTTCATGTAAAGTGGAACCGATTCTACTCGGGAAAGGATCGACGTCCCCTGAGCTCCAATGAGATGAGAGACCTTTTGCACCGGCATAAGGTTGGCCAACAGAAACCAGTAGTTTATTACTGCACGGGCGGGATTCGATCGGCATATGCTTGGCTGGTGCATACGTTATCCGGAATGCCACCAGCACGCAACTACGAGGGGGGAACGGAAGCCTGGAAGCGTCTTTCTTCCGATTCCGGTTAGCTTCTTATTTTCCCATGAACCCTTCATTATTATATTACTGTTGCTTTAGTCACTTTTAACACTCTTGACTTGGCCTATTCAGCACCCTATATTGCGTTTCACAAAGTGCGTGAAGAACTTTTAGACTTTGGGAAAGGAGGTGTTAATATGGAAGGAAAACATGAACACAGGCACCTGCATTCTCACGAGCACACCCATCTTCACACCCATGAGCACCGGCACGGGGATGAGGTCCACAACCACGAACACTCACACGCGCACACCCACGAACACGAGCACGAACATTCCCACGAGCATTCTCATCCTGGAGACAAGCATGTGCATAACCACGATCACAGCGGAGACCACGGCACCCACGACCATGTCCATCCAGGTCATGAAGCTGAAGTGCACGATCACACGCACTGAGTCTCTGCACAACTGGCTTTCAAGAAAGGGCGAACCCACAAGGTTCACCCTTTCTGCTTGTGGAATACTTATTCCATTCGTAACATGGAGTGGCTAATATGCAAATAGATCCTAAGGTCACGGACATTGTTGCCAAGGTATTGGATGGTCACCTTCTTACACGGGATGAAATCGACTTTGCTCTGAAAATTCCTGCTCATTCTCCTGAGGCTGGCCTTGTAATGGCGGCTGCTGACGCAATTAATCGTGCAGCCTCAAAGGGCAAGGCTGAAGTTCACGCTCAAATAGGTGTTAATCTGTCACCTTGCCCGAACAACTGTTCATTTTGTGCATTTGCTGCCAAGAATAAGGTCTTCAAAGAAAGAAATGAACTTAGCGCAGACAATGTTACTAAACTGGCGCTGATAGCAGAGCGAGACGGAGCTAACGCGATATTTTTCATGACTACCGCTGATTATCCCTTTGGTAAATTCGTAGAGATATCAAAGGAAGTCAGGACAGTACTTGCGCCGCACACGGTCATGATAGCCAATATTGGCGACTTTAATTATGAAGAAGGTAAGCGGCTGAAGGATGTGGGTTATGCGGGCATATATCACGCTGTGAGAATGGGCGAAGGGGAAGAAACCAAGATCGATCCCAAGACCCGACTTAATACTCTTAGAGCTGGTCGTGACGCTGGGCTGTTGATCGGCACATGTGTGGAACCTGTAGGTCCGGAACACTCCATAGAGGAGATTGCCGAAAAGATTCTCATAGGACGGGGCATGACACCCTGTTACAGCGGTGCCATGCGGAGAATCAGTATACCGGGCTCTGAAATGGAGAAATATGGAATGATAAGCGAGTACCATTTGGCATTTCTGGTTGCCGTTGTTCGATTGGCCATGGGCAAGGAGGTTATTGGAAACTGCACTCATGAACCTAACGTGCTGGGGGCAACATCTGGGGCCAACCTATTTTGGGCCGAAGTAGGTGCCAATCCCCGCGATACGGAGGTTGAGACTTCCAAGGGGCGAGGATCGGGCGTGGGATCGTGTGTTAAAATGTTCAAAGAAGCTGATTTTGACATACTTCAGGGGTCATCAGTTATTTACAGCAACAACCATCGTGGCTAAAAGTAAGAGTGCAAGATTCCTGGAGATCATTCCGCCATGTATGATTGGAAGGTATTCAGGGCGATCCAAACCCACGGCTATCTGAACCTAGCCCCTTATTGCCAACGAAACACTCTCTAGTTCTTGGAGCCCATGGGTAGAGTCGGCAGTCTGGACTCGGTTTAGAAGAAAGGGTTGTAGCCAAGTGCCTCTATCCCAGATGTCCAGTGAGCGGGACGAACATCAACTGTCCGCCTCACACGCCTGATCCAGAACGGATCAGACAAATAGTCCAAGAATTTCAATACGCTGTTTTCTTCAAAGTGGATGGACCCTATGAGAAAGACAGTGGGAGCATCCAGGAGATGAAGCTGAAGAACCTTGAGATTTTATCAAAAATCGAGGCCCAAGCATATTATGATGGCTACTATCTGGCTGTTGGGTTTGGCGGAGCATCGTGTAAAACTACCCTTTGCTCTGACGAGGATTGCAGGGCTTTGCAGCCCGGGAACTCATGTAGACATCCGTTAAAGGGAAGGCCTTCTATGCACGCAGTAGGGATGGATGCTTACAAAATGGCAACCCGGGCAGATTGGAATATCTATCCGATTGGAAAAGCGACGGTGCCATCTGAAGTACCATTCGTCTCCCACTTGGGACTCATCCTCCTCTATTGAAGAAGAAACTCCGCTCAGGTATTTTGAGCCAATAAGCCTGCGCCATAGGCGCCCACGATCTGCGGATCTTCTGGCACTGCGATTGTCTTCTCCATCGTTTCTTCCAGCAGGCTGTGCATGCATACGTTTCGCCCCACGCCTCCGGCAAAGACGATGGGTTCATCCAATGAAACCCTCCTCAGCATCCCGGCCACCTGGCGCACCACGGACCGGTGCAAGCCCAGGGCTTGTTGACCAAACCGGAATAGCCCGGCGCCACCAAAACCAACGACTACTATAATGGCGACATCGTGGTACATCGCTTCCCTGAGCCTTGAAAATGTTTTTCCGCCAATATCACCTGGACCTTAAAGAAGCAGCCCACGCATAAGCAGAAAGGGCAGGAAGGACAGGTCTTGCAGTAACAGGGAAACGACTTGGGAGCAGTTGGGCGACATTTACTCACATGCCATGCTAAGTCTTTGTGACCCCATCAATCTGTGAATGATAACCTCCGGGGTCATAGCAAAGCAGTCTTCGCAGAGGCAAAGCTGAATAGGCAAGCCGTCAAGTTCAAATCTAGAAAGATGAACAGCTGGCCTTTGGCAGTCCATGTTAAAGCAACGAAGGCTAAATCCGGATCGGGGCAACTCAGAATGAAATGTTTCGATTACCATGAAGGCCTCTTTGAAATACATTGTTCACGCCGTAAGTCAGGCTTTGTACCATTTTGTAGGTCATATCCGCTCCGCGAAAGGGGCAGAACATGCGCTCATGTTCTGCCCCCAAGAAAGGAAAGGAGGAAGGTACTTTTGCTTCCATTACAGAATATGTCGTTGTTCTGAATATGTCAAATTGATAATTTCAATATTTGAAACGCCGAAACAAATAGGAAATCTATACTCCTGCTTTGGGACCATATTTGTGAATCGAAGGTGCTTTGCTAGCAAGCCCAGTCCTCGACAGTTTGACCGCCCATGCCAAGCAGGGAGGTTCGCGACAAACATTGAGAATGCAGCCGTTGACGAGTGGTTCCTTTTTCTATTTGTGGCCAACGGGATGCCAACAATGGGTATTTGTTTTCTTATCACGGATGTGTTGTTGTGGAAAGTTTTGCCCAGGGTTATTCTCTAAGAACGGGTAACCTTCCAAAAAGATAAAGAATGTCTCCATCGATCGGAAACGGCACGTTTGTTGCTTATATATTTTTTGATAGTCCTAAAAAGACCGCTGAAGGGTCCTAGAGAACCATAGTACAGATACAATCCAGGCCACGAAGGCTATCCACCTGAAGGTGGGGTTCGTGGCCTTTTTTTGTGAGCAGAAGATGGAAAAGGAAATATGGAAAAGAGCAACAACATCGTCCTTCTGGCAAGGGTATTCCCGTTGGTACCAGCAATGGATGGCCCATAGTCATTATCACGACGGGATTACAAGAATCATGACCTTCATGGCAAGGCCCACATGGCGTGTTCTTGATATCGGGGCCGGGAATGGCGTTCTTTCCATGCCCCTGGCCCGAATGGGATGCGAGGTAACAGCGCTAGAGCCATCCTCGGCCATGAGACATCTGCTCAGGCAGGCAGCAGATCGCTCCCATGGTATGCACACTGACATGCGAAGATGGGAGACGGTTCCGTGCGAAGCATTTCGTGGTTATGATTTGATTTTAGCCTGCAACAGTCTTCATCTCACTCAAATTGGCTTTACACCAGCTTTGGCAAAGGTTTTTGCTACCGAGCCGAAACGCGTAGTCGTCGTCACGGAGTTTGTCTCCCCTGAAATAAGGATTCCCATCCGGTTAAGGAATTACTACATGGAGTATGGCAGGATAGAGCAGGTAGACAGCTCCTTTGCCTACCACAGCGTGGATGAGGCCTTGGAGCACTGGTCCGCCAATAACGGCAAGCCTCCTGACACGTGGAAGTGTGACGAGATCAAGCAAAAGCTTGTGAACAGAGGGGATCACCTGTGGATAGAGGATTCGGCCTTCGTGGGTATTTTTTGTTGGAAGGCTTTCCAGTGATTATTGAAACTCGACACGGAAACAAAACAGGTACGGCATTCATTTATTCTTGTCAGTTGTCGCAAAAGGTTCTATGTGAGTCATTGTATCTTGAAACAGGGCAGTAGAAACTGCCCGTAGGCGTCAATTCGAAGCACAAAAAATCACTATTCGAGCCACGAAGGCTGTCATCCGAGAACGGATGAGATGTCTTCCTGGCTTTTTTTGTGAGGCAAAAGAGGTGAAAGGAGGTGGCGAGGGCTTCCTCCCCTCCAAATACTACCAATTTGCAGGGAACAATGGCCCTGAGCACCACTTCGTAGGATGCCCTCGTCTCCATTGTCCAGCAACGGATGTTTCCACCTTATAGAAAAAAAGCTTCATTCAACTCTCCTGAGCCAGCAAGGCGGCTCCATAGGCACCCACCATTTGCGGGTCTTCTGGCACAGTGATTGTCTTTTCCAG
>CAZCWQ010000005.1:0-52657 GCA_964502365.1 uncultured Desulfobacterales bacterium
GAAAAGCGGGAGGTGGATTACGCAGACAGCGTCATCAACTTATCTGAATGAAGCCGTAGCAATCTGGGTAAGGGACCTCAGAAGCGAGTTCAGGACGCGCTATGCGGTCAATGCCATACTGATGTTTGCAGTGACCACCCTCATAGCGGTGAGCTTCTCGATAGGCTCATTTCGTATCGGAGAGGCCGAAAAGCCTTTCTTGTACGCAGTGCTGCTGTGGATCATCCTGGTTTTTTCCGCATTGTCCGGTCTGTCTAGATCATTTGTCAAGGAAGAAGAAGCAGGGACCATGGACATGTTGAGACTCTCTGCCCGTCCCCAAGCGGTATTCTTGGGAAAACTGTTTTTCAACCTGACCCTCCTGGGAGCGCTAGAGTTGATCATTGTGCCTTCGTTCATCCTCTTGATGAGATATGAAATAGAGTTTCCAGGCATCTTCGTGGCAGTAGTTGTCAGTGCCGGCCTTGGCTTAGGGGCGGGCACTACCATTGTCGCGGCTATGATTGCGCAGGCGAGCGCCCGGGGCGCACTCTTTTCCGCCCTGTCTTTTCCGCTTCTTTTGCCCCTTATGATCACCGCCATCAAAGGGTGCGAAAGAGCAGCTATTGGCATGGACCCTGCGGGGTGGCCTGAGGTTAGAATTGCTGTTGCGTATGTGGTTATAATGGTTATAATGTCCCTGTTTTTGTTCCCCTTGATCTGGGAAGAGTAAATGGTTTACAAAGCCCTGCTGACAATCTGGATGGCCGTCATCATAGTGGCTGCCTTTTTGTACGCGGAACCCGCCAGTGGCTTTCCTGGACAGACATCCCGAATCTTGTTTTTTCACGTGCCTCAGGCCTGGGTGGCAACCCTCTCCTTCCTGTTATCCATGGTAGGAAGTGCCGTGTATCTTGCCAGACGCGATGTGAAGGCAGATTACCTGGCCCTGTCCTCTGCAGAGCTGGGATTTGTCTTCTGCATACTAGCCACGGTGACCGGTTCCATATTTGCCAAGGCCACATGGGGCTCGTTCTGGAATTGGGACCCAAGGGAAACCTCCATCGTCATACTTCTCATGATCTACGGGGCATATTTCGCCCTCCGATCAGCGGTGTCTGACACGGAAAGAAGACGTGTCTTCGCCGGGGTATATTCGATCCTTGCCTTTGTTACGGTCCCCTTCCTGGTCTTTGTCGTACCGCGGATCACGGCCTCCCTTCACCCTGAAAACACCATGAATCCGGCAAATCCCGGCATGGATCCGAAAACATTGAAGGTGTTCCTGGGCTCGTTGTTCGCTTATACCGCACTATTTGTCTGGATGCTGCGAATAAGAATAAGGATATTGAAATTGGAGGGTCTTAGGGAACGTCAAATAGTCAATCGCGAATAGTCAAAACGAAATATGGAGGGGCATTATGAAAGATGGCCTCGGTTTTGTAGTGGCAGTCAATCTGATTATATGGTTCGGCATCGCCTGTTATCTGTTTGTCCTGGATCGAAGGCTCAAGCAATTGGAAAACACATCTGCGGACGAAGAGAGATGAAAAAATCTTACATCATTGGTGCTGTCGTCATCGCACTGGCCATGACAATGGCCATGTATTCCTTTAAATCAACCTTGACAGCCTATGTTACTGTTCGCGAGGCCAAGGCAAGCAAGCGGCCTGTGCAGGTGGCCGGCATTGCGGTTAGAGGGACTCAAAGGTATGATTTAAAGAGCAACAACCTGGTTTTTACGCTCCGAGAAGACGGCGGGGATGAGATGGTGGTAGAATATGACGGGCCAAGACCGGGAAATTTCGATGAGGTTACCAAGGTTGTGGCAATAGGTAAATACAAGCCCAATAGGCAGGTCTTCGAGGCAAGGGAACTATTGGTAAAGTGTCCCACCAAGTATGAAGGACGGGTTAAGGGAGAATGAATAATTTCGGGCAACTTTCAATGTGGTTGGGACTCATAGCCATAGGCATATCATCTGTGTGCTACTTGGTCCTGAATTCCAGAAAAGAAAATGTGGTGGCCAGAAATGCCGCTCGCCTCAGCTTTATCGGCTTTGCCGCTTTTGTAACCATTGCCTCCATGCTTTTGATGCACTTCATACTAAACCACGAATTTCTTTACAGCTACGTGGCCAGATATTCGTCCCACGATCTTTCCCTGGAGTACTTAGTCAGTTCTTTCTGGGCCGGTCAAGAAGGCAGCTTTTTGCTCTGGGTGTTGCTTGGGGCCTGGCTCGGCATATTTCTCATTTTCAAGGCCAGGGACATGGAACCCCAGGTCATGCTCATTTACAACCTGAATAACATTTTCCTCATGATCCTATTGATCAAACAAAGCCCGTTTCATATGCTCCCCATCGCGCCCCCTGACGGGCAGGGACTCAACATGCTCTTGCAGGACCCGTGGATGGTTATCCACCCGCCTGTGGTATTTCTCGGTTACGCAACCTTTACCATCCCGTTTGCCTATGCGATATCCGCCCTGTGGCGCAGAGAATACGACGCATGGATCAAACCCGCCCTGCCATGGACGATTTTCGCATTCGTGACCCTGGGTGCCGGGATAATGATCGGTGGATACTGGTCGTATAAGGTTCTGGGTTGGGGCGGCTACTGGGGTTGGGATCCGGTGGAAAACGCATCCCTCTTGCCTTGGCTGGCTGGCACGGCCCTAATGCACGGCATGATCTTGCAGCACACGCGCAAAAAATTGCGGAAGACGAATTTCGTGTTGGCCTCCTTTTCGTTTCTGCTCGTTATCTACTGCACATTTCTTACCAGGTCCGGCGTTCTGGCTGACTTTTCTGTCCACTCTTTTGTGGACCTGGGCATCACCCGCTGGCTGGTGATTTTCATGCTCGTCTTCATAGCCATTTCTCTAGGGTTTCTTGTGGCGCGGGCAAAAGAGATTCCGGTATCCAACAAAGGGGCTGGCATGAGCTTTTTTTCAAGAGAATTCGGCTTTGTTGCCGCCATGATTCTCCTTTGCCTCTCTAGCCTTGTCACCGGCCTCGGCACGTCCGCACCTCTTATAACCAGACTCCTTGAAAAGGCATCAAAGGTGTCAACTGAGTTCTACATAGTCACTAATTTGCCTTTGGCGCTCGTCATCTTGCTATTGTTGAGCTTTGTTCCCCTCATGACATGGGGAAAGAACAGACTCTCAAAGCTCGGCCCCAAGTTGATCTGGGCCGCGGTGGGTGCCATAGTCTCCGTGATCGTCACCCTGCTAAATGGCTATCCAAGTATGGAAAAGCCCCTTCTTTCAGCGGGAGTGCTCGTCCTTTCAGTCGTTGCCGGAGCTGTTGCGGGCATGAATCTTCGGCTGGCCATAAGACTTGTTAGAAAGAAAACCACTTTGTCAAGCGGGGCCGTCGCCCATCTAGGAGTAGGGCTGATGTTCCTGGGTATTGTCTCATCGTCTGTCTACGATCGGTCGGAAAAAGTGCTACTCCCCCAGGGGACTGTCAAAAGCGCTATGGGCTATGACTTGGAGTTCAATGGGCCGGAATTCTCAAGACACGGAAAAACGATGCGCTTGGATCTTCCTCTAAATGTCAACAAAGGAAATAGTCAATTCATTGCGTGGCCCGACATCTATTCCGAGCGCCGGCGAGGCGATGGCCAGCTCAAAAGGTTTGTCCATCCCCATATTCAACGAGGGCTTATTTCAGATCTTTACATTTCGCCTGTGGACTTCCAGCCCGGCGAAAAGAAGAGTTCAGGAAATGAGATTGTGCTAAAGAGGAGAGAGAAGATACAGTTTCATGACTATGAACTCACATTTACAGCTTTTGACGTGACAGGCATGATGGGCCAGGAAAACGCCCATAGTGTTAGCGTGGGAGCCAATATTGTGGTCTCCTACAAGGGCGCAGAGCCGGTAACACTGAAACCGGTTCTCAGTATTGGCCAAATACACAGCCCCTCAGGGAGGGTTAAACTTCCTGGGCCGCAAGAGGCCTTCCTAACCCTAGTGAGCATTGACGCAACCGCCAAGACCATTGCCCTTGCTTATGACGGCCCAGAATCCGTCGCACAGCAGGCCCCCCAGAGAGAGCCCGATGCTATGATTGCCGAGATAAGTATTAAACCCGGCATGACACTCCTGTGGATGGGCGTGGTTCTTATCCTTCTGGGCGGCGGCATTGGCGTCGCCCGCCGCTGGCCAAAGTGACAAAGAAGCCGTGAAAAAACATAGTTTTCTGCTACAAAAAGGACGAATCCCAGAAGTTAGGAACTAATCCTTATCAGTGTGGCATCTAAAACATCCAGTATCGGAAGCAGCCCCACCGTTGCCGGCTTTCATGCCGTCATACGACCACCTCAAAAGATCAGGCTCTGGCGAGCCGTGGGCCCGGTGGCAGGACAGACACATGACAACAGCGCCGGTGTCAGTACTATCATCTCCCGGTGTCACAATAGAACTCGAACTAGTTGGAACGGCAGGTCTGGCAACAGGTGCCTCAACACTATACAGGTTGCTGGCAGCCGGGTTATAGGAAGCATACTCGCCCGTATCCGGCAAAACCACATCTGTGGGATGTCTTAGCCACGGGGAACCAAGCGTGTCATCGTCTATCTGGCTGTGGAAAATGCCATGGCACTGCGCACAATTGTAACTGATAGTATCTTTATAGGTGTAAGTTGTATTTGACTGATCTCTCGCGCTTGTATCATTTTCACCGTAGTACTCATTGTGAGTTGATGCGTTCTCATTCCAATTCCAGTCTGCGTTTTCCAAACCCTTTATCCCGCTTAAGAACCTGAAGCTGCTACCAATGGTGCTGGCGCTTGAGGCCTGAGTAGCGGTTAAACCGGCATTGGAATGATGGGCCCCGTGGATACCGGCTGACGCATCAGCGCCCGTATGGTTCCCGTGACAGCCGTTCTTACCCGCGCATGTAAGCTGAGTGCTCCAGATCGGCTGACCACCGTTGATCTGGCCGTCACTGTTGGCACCTGGGGTTGCATTCACATCAAATCCTGGAGGGGTAAGAGGGTTGGTCAAGATATTTGCATCCTGATCGCATATTCCAATGACATTATGTCCTTTGGTATCATCTGGTGTCCCAAGCCCCTCGGCGACCCAGTAAAAGTCACCGCCTGCCAGCGTATGGGTCCCACCTTGTCCCCCAGGGTCAGTTGTGTGCAAGACAATGGGGGCGTCAAAATCATTTTGTTTGCCTGTATCACCCGCATGGCACCCTATACAGTTTGCCTTGAGCAGGTATGCCTGAGGGGTTCCGACTTCGCTCGATATCGTACCACCTTGTTCATACAACTGCACTTCAGCACTTCCACTCTGACTGTTATGCATGGTGTGACAGTTGCTGCATTTACCGCTTATCGCCAAAGCGGGCATATACGAAAGCCACACAAGTGCTGCCGCGGCCGTCAAAATGGCTAGTACTAGCATTGCCCTTCTCATCCCTCACACCTCCTCCTTTCCACTCCTAATGTCTCCACAAATCGTTGAGCTATGCCAAGACTGTTTCTCATGATAATAGATTACTATCTTTTATCGCACCATCCGTGCCAACAAATCCACAATTGGGATAGTCGCGATATTTATAGTTATATCAGGGCCATAAACGCTTCGAACAATCGTAGATATATAACAAATCACCTAGAAAGTGGAAACAAAGTACCAATTCACGGAAATCGTTTTGCGCTACTATGCGCAAAGTTTTTCACAAAAAAACCGAACTGCCTTCCGGCAGTCCGGCCATCTTTGCGTCAACCTCTCTGATCGTCGGTCTCCCAAATCTTGGGGTTTTGGCTTTGTATAAACGCTGAGCCCAGCCCAAGTCAAATTATATGCATATTCCATATGCTTCATCCTAATCCGGATGTCATCATGCAACTCAATTGAACATATCTGGTATCACTCTGCGCAACGGATGTCAAGCATATGTTGTGGGCCTCACAAAAAAATATTCAATATATGGTGTGGAAACTCCAGACTCGACTCATCATGTCACCAGGTCGTGCGCAATACCGTGACATTCTCCACATTTTGTCGCGTTCATGGACTTGGGATGCGGCTGCCCATGGCACATGCTGCACAGCGGGATCTGTCCGTGACTCCGATGGCACTCAGCACACGGAACCGTTGTGTGCTTTGTCACCTTCTTTTGCAGCATGTCGTAAACTTCGCCATGGCAACCCGCACAAATCGTCGACTCTGTTTTTTTACTGTAAGCTATCTGAGTCGGCTTATGTACGGGATGGCACGTCATGCAATCCTTTGTGGTCATCTCGATTGCTGGGCTGTGTGATTCATGGCACATGCTACATTCGGGAATAAATCCATGTTTGTCAGCATGACAGTCGGCACAGGTCACTTCCGTCGTGTGTTTGCTCGGAAAGTTCCTTATCTCACCACCTTCCTTTGCATGACAAAGGACACAGGATGTCTCGACCTTTGCCATTGGGATAACTAACGGCTTGTGCGGGTCTTCGTGACAGGTCAAACAAGGGGTCAGCTTCTTGTTATCACCGTGAAATGCACCACCACTCGCGCTCTGGTGACACCACGCACACTTGGGCATAATCTGGTCATAATTGTTTTTGCGTGGATTATACACATGGTATTCTCTGTGGCAGCGCACACAATCGAACTGGTGTCTCGCCCCCCTTGCCTTAATCGTCTCAAAGACAGAAAAATGGCACTGGGCACACTCCGCTGTGGTAAGCGGCCTTATAGCCATCTCATAGGGCGACGATTTGGCTGAGGAAGAAGGCTCTTTCGCCTCCACGGAAGGAGGAACGACCATTTTTTCAAACGTGCCAGACCAAGTCCATGGTCGGTCGACTTGTCTGCTGCCAAAAGCAAGAATCAAGGCAATTATCAAAGCAACACCTATTATACCGGCTGTCAATTTAGCTCTGCTCATATCATCCCATCCTTACTTGACGTCTGGTATGTAAATTCACCAAGTAAACTCTCCGTCTAGGCCTTCAAATCATGGGCTGTGCCATGGCACTGACTACATTTGGGAAACTTGTGCAGCATCGTTTCCGAATGGGGGCTTGCATGACACGCAAAGCACGGCGGTATGACTTTGTGTTTGGTCCTGTGACAAAATGCGCATGCAAGATTGTGGTGTTTGGTCGTGTTCTTTTCAAGCAGGCTCAAAGCTTCCTCGTGACAGGCCCCGCAATAATGGGAGGGAGTATCCTGCGGATAAGTAATTTCCAGAGGCATGTGCACAGGATGGCACGACACGCAGGCCTTGAAGTCCATGTCTTCAGTGTGCTTCTCATGGCAATCCATGCAGCTGGGGATCTGCCCGTGCACGCTGTGGCATTCGTTGCAAGCCAGATCCGTGTGTGCACTGGGGTGACTCTTGACTTCGTCTCCCTGCTGCTGATGACATGTAAGACAGGGCTCGGTAATCTCTCCTTCCAATTTCAAATCAAGCGGGGCATGGGCATCTGAGTGACACTTGGAACATCCCTCCAGCTCATAATGAGACTTGCCGCTATGGCACATGCTGCACTGTGGTATGGCATCCGCACCCTCTGGAGGGTGTTCGCGGTGACAGTCCAGACAGCCGACCTCGGTCTTGTGTTTCTTTCCGCGCTCACGTATGGTTTCGGGCTGCTGTGGATGGCACACGACACACAACGTGTTGGTCAGGGCCGGGACTGTTTCCTTTCCTGACACCTTACTCGGGGCTGTGGTGGATGGCCGCACGCCAACGGTCTGCTGACACGCAAACATGCAAACCAATACAATCGTGCCAAGAATGCCAACCGCAACACCAATTGACCTCATTGACGGCTTACTGTCAAACAATCCGAGTCCTCTTTTTCTCTTCAGTTCGCCCATCTTATCTCTCCTCCGTAAAAGGTTCATTACCGCAGCCTTCATTACTAAGACCAGAGTCAGGGGGAGGTAAAACATCGTCCTGAACACCCTTTTCCGCGCATCGAGTCGGGTCCTCGGTATCATTTGAACATAATGATGTCAAGGACTTTTTGACAGGTATCGCGTCCATCACCGGTCAATAAGAGGATCCAGTCCAGGCAATTTGAGCCTGTTCAACACACAGTACACAAATCTTGCCGAATACAAACCACCAGGGTTTCTGGTCTCTTGATTGCTGCTTCCCTTGCATATCTCTGGACTCGCCGTATCATCTATATTGATCTGTAGCGGGAAAGAACAAATAGGAACTCCAAGATGATCAAGTGTGTTTTTTTCTTTCCAGCAGGCTGTCAGGGATATTCGTCTTCACAGACCAAAACAGGTCCTGAGCAATATGACATTTGGTGCACCTGCATCACATCGCCATAAACACGTTAAAGCGAATAAAGAAGAGGGGAAATGCCCACAGCATGCACTGCGAGCGCTTGCCGCCCAAATGGGCCATCGGAAATGTCACCACACCGGGTGCTGAATCTGGAAGAAATATCTCTCCACGGTCTTGCCTCCCCAAACGCTTGACTGCAACCTGCGATACGGTGGATTTGTCAAGGCCATTTCAATATGCAGTGTCGGCACTTCACTTCTCAACGGGGACGACATTACATTGCTGTGCCAGAATCTCATCAATACTATGGTTTCTGGAAAGATTTAGTGCATTTGAAAAAGCTGGAATGGACATGTCAGTTCCAAAAAGATAGAACTTATAAAGCTCGAAAGTCTTACTCGCCAATGGATCGCACCAGGAATAACTCCATCCGTAACCGAAATCTACCGGTGGGGCCAGTCCCTTAGCAGCCGCATTGTAAAAGATGGTCAGAAATTCTGAATAGAAGGTTAAGTTTAGGCGTAGAATTTTGGGAAGATGCCGCCGTATGCGGCCATGACCCCAAGATTCTTTGTGATACTGTCCAGAGCCGCCCACGGGTGGAAGAGAATCATCCCACGCCCAACGCGGACTGAAAGGCTTTCCCCACACCGCGCCTCTGTCTCACGAAGCAATGCTTGCACCTGTAAGTTCGTGTTCACAGAGTGGTCCAGCCGAGATATTGAAATCTCAGGGGTTAAACTGCTAGATACCGAGACAAAGATAGAGACGGAGGAATACGAGTTTCCAGCGTTGTTTTTCCTAAAGCAAGGAGGCATGGAAGAAGTGGAACCTGTAGGAAAAAGGTCATCTTATCATATGTCGCACAGAGTTTGCATGTTTATTGGCGGGATGAATAGCGCTGTAATTTTGTCATGCACCCATGAATAACATACAAGGGCTTGTTGGGACGGCGATACGAAACAGCCATGAAGGTAGGAAAAGGCAAGCATGAAGTGGTTCGAATGGGAGCTGCCAACAGCTGAGCATTACATGCGATTACTAAATAAGCATTTTGTGAATCTAATGAAGGCCTGTTACGGAATCTTGAAGTTCTGCGGATATTTACTGTTGCCTGCTGCAGCTTCATACATTATCGTTGGTATGATTGGAAAATCGACAACTTAGACTACCTCTGTACCTTCTCGTGCTGCTTCCTGAATGGCAAATATATGGCAACCAGCACCAAGGCCCTCCCGCGCTTCAGCCTGAAGCTTTGATCGGCTTCCAGCAAACAATCTCTCCAACGCGTGGTTTTCCCGATATTTCGCACAAGTTTGACTCACCTAAAGAACCTGCTATCATAGGGCATCACATCTTTTGGGCATTACAGTTGCTATGACTAATGATTTCTAAACTGAACCACGGCCTTTGCCCGTGAGACTTAAAAAGGCTTTGCCGTTCCGGAGAGGCAAGACAAAAGCGTCCACCTGATGGAGGCCCTTTGGGGCAAAGATCAGGAGGACGCTATGAAGGATTTACAAAGTATGGCTCATGTTAAATGGGAATGCAAGTACCACATTGTATTTATCCCCAAATATCGCAAGAAAATGCTTTACGGCAAAGTGCGAAGACGAGTTTGGGAGATTTTCCGGCAGCTGTGTCGGTATAGAGGGATCGAGATTCTGGAAGGGCACGCTATGCCGGATCATGTTCATATGTGCCTGAGCATTCCACCGAAATTCACTGTTTCGATGACCGTGGGGTACATAAAGGGCAAAAGCGCAATCAGGATTCATCGAGAAATCATGGGGCATAAGCGTCAGTTCCCCGAGCTGAATTTTTGGGCTCCAGGATATTGTGTCAATACCATAGGGTTGGGCGAAGACCAGATTCGGGAATATGTGATAAACCAAGAGCAGCTCGAACAGTACAAGTTGGGCCAGTTGAATTTACCAGAGTCTAATTAGAAGGCCCCTTTAAGGGGCCTTCCTCATTCCACACGTCCTCCGGACGTGGTCATTAATTCTCAGAAGGGTTTGTAAATATGGACTTGGACAAAGACGTAAGACATGCTACAGATGTGGTGGCCAAGGACCCTATGGCTTCTTTCTTGGGCATACAGATCGAGGAAGTGAAACGCGCTTATGCACGGCTGTCTCTCCGCATCAACGAAAACTACCTGAACTCTTTGGGCCGTGCTCACGGTATGGCCATATCATCCTTGATAGACCAAGCGGTTGCTGTAGCATCTAATGCTACTGAGCACGAGGCCCTAGTCGTGGAACTGAAGATAAATTTTCTGGATGCTGTCCCGGCAGGATGTGAGATTACCGCAGAGGCTGTCCCTCTTGATGTTAAGCGAAAACTAAGTTTGTGGCAGGCAGAGGTCAAGGATTCATCAGGCAATAAAGTGGCCATGGCTCAAGCCCTGGCGTATCATCGTGCGAAAAAGCTCGATTGAACAGTACTGGCAATAGGGGGCGTTTTCTCGTTTCTGTAGCAGCCTGAAAAGCCAAGATTAGCTTGGGTCTCAGCACCAAAAGCCTTTCAATGATAATCAGGCTTATTTAGGCTGAGCTGTTATCCTCAACCCTAACGACGGGGGTACCGTGAATGATGAACTGAATCAAATCAAGAGTCCTTTACAGAAAATGCACGAACGCTTGGGATGCTACACCTGTAGATTTTCTGACAAAGAAGCTTTAGGCAGGGATGCATGCTGCAGGCATAATGGTCGCATTGAAATTGACGATAATAGAAAGTGCAAGATGTGGGAGGAGGATTATATTCTGCTTTAGGCCTTAAGAGCCCAAGTTTCTAAACTTTGGACGTGGGACGGGATATATTTGTCAATGCCATCTCAGAGTCTATATCCCGGAAAGACTGAACAAGTGAACCTTGGCACCCATGGCTTGGCCCGTCGTATACAAAAATCCCTATTTAATCATCATAGATCCAGGGCGGGGCTTCATTCCTGCCTTATTGTTTTTTCCTGATCCTATATGTATGTAGTATCTGTTGAGTTCAAAAGTAGCGCTTCGTGTAACCTCGATTTCCCCTCATCCACAAAATGTGATGTTATGCTCATGACACCTGATGAACCTCATGTGACAATGAACTTTCTTGCGATGTCCACGACGGTAGCCCCCATTTGCATACCCTCCCCCCATCAATGCTCCTGTGAACCCTTTAGGTGCACCGAAAAATGCCTATTTTGGCGAAGCGTGTGTGGAATAGTGTCCGGAATGACGTTCTTTCTTTTGAAAATCAATGGAGTTACCTCTTATGGCGCAACCCCTTGATATTGTAACTGGCGGGGACGACGAGACTCGAACTCGCGACCTCCGGCGTGACAGGCCGGCGTTCTAACCAAACTGAACTACGCCCCCGAATTTAGGCTGGTAGGGTTCGGGTATGGTGGGCGGAACAGGGCTTGAACCTGCGACTTCCGGCTTGTAAGGCCGACGCTCTCCCAGCTGAGCTACCCGCCCGTTGAATCCTCATTGGTAAAACGAGACTGGAAAAACGAACAACAACGCTTCACCTTTCCCGAATAATGAACAAGCATCTCCGTGTCAACGAAAAAAGGTATAGCAGTATCAGTGCTCTCTCAGTTAATGCGGAGCGGATCTACCGCCTCCTGCTGCTTGGGGATCATCTGCGGCGGGACGATCTCCTCTCGTTCTTCCTTAAAAAGCCTCTCGCCCGGCGGCACAATAATGGCACGGGTCAGCACATCATCCATGTGGCTTGCTATGATGACCTTGAACTGCTTCAGGATCTTTGCCGGGATGTCCTTTAAATCCTTCTTGTTTTCCTCGGGAATGATAAGCCGCGCTATACCACCGCGGTGCGCAGCCAGGATCTTCTCTTTCAGTCCACCAATGGGCAGGACCCGCCCACGCAATGTGATCTCCCCGGTCATGGCCAGATCGCGACAAACTGGCTTCTTAATCAGGGCAGAGACAATCGATGTGGCCATTGTTATGCCCGCAGACGGGCCATCTTTTGGCGTAGCCCCCTCAGGCACGTGGACATGAATATCGATTTTTCTATAAAAATTCTTCTCAAGGCCAAGCGCCCCTGCCCTTGACCGCACATAGCTCAAAGCTGCCTGAGCAGACTCCTGCATGACCTCTCCCAGTTTCCCTGTCACTGTGAGCTTCCCCTTGCCAGGCAAAACCACTGTCTCAATGGCCAAGAGCTCACCTCCGACCTGCGTCCAAGCCATGCCGGTGGCCAAACCAATCTCGTCTTTTTCTTCAACCTGCCCATATCTGAACCGAGGCACACCAAGGTATTTTTGTATGGCCTGGGCCGTGACCTTGACAAACTTCTTTTCGTCCTCTTTCGTGATCCTGCGGGCCACTTTTCTGCATACAGAGGCGATTTCGCGCTCCAAATTCCGCACCCCAGCCTCACGTGTATACCGACGAATGATCCTCTGAATGGCCTTGTCGGTAATCTGGATACTCTCTTCAGACAATCCGTTCATCTTGGTCTGCTTGGGAACCAAAAAGCCCAAGGCTATCTGCAACTTATCATACTCGGTGTAGCCAGGCAGCTGTATGATCTCCATACGATCCTGCAGCGGAGGCGGGATACCATGCAGATTGTTGGCCGTGGTGATGAAGAGGATCTCTGACAGGTTATAGTCCACGTCAAGATAGTGGTCATTAAAGGCATAATTTTGTTCAGGATCCAGCACTTCAAGCAAGGCTGCCGATGGGTCCCCTCTAAAATCCATGCTCATTTTGTCCACTTCGTCCATACAGAAGACCGGATTCTGTACCTTTGCCTTCTTCAGACATTGAATGATCTTGCCGGGCATGGCGCCGATATAAGTACGTCGGTGCCCCCTGATCTCGGCCTCATCTCGTACCCCACCGAGGGACAGGCGGATAAACTCTCGCCCAGTGGCCCGTGCCACGGACTTAGCCAATGAGGTCTTCCCGACCCCGGGGGGACCCACAAAACAGAGGATTGGCCCGCGTATTTTCTTTACCAGTTTCTGCACGGCCAGGTATTCCAAAATCCGCTCTTTGGGTTTTTCCAGACCATAGTGATCTTCCTCCAGGATGGCCTCCGCTTTATCGATATCCATCCGAAGCTTACTTCGGTCAAACCACGGCAGGCTGATGAGCCACTCGATATAGTTGCGAACAACCGTACCTTCTGCTGACATGGGGGCCATAAGTTTCAGTTTCTTGAACTCTTGCCTCACCTTAGCGGCTGCTTCCTTGGACACACGTTTGCGTTTGATACGGTTCTCAAGATCGTCCAGCTCGCTCTTGTGATCATCCTTGGCCCCCATCTCCTTCTGGATGGCACGCATCTGCTCATTCAGGTAATAATCTCGCTGGGTCTTTTCCATCTGCTTTTTGACCCTGCCCTTCACCCGTTGCTCTGTCTTGTAAATCTCTATCTCCGCTTGCATCAAGCCATAAAGGAAAGTCATCCGATCCACCGGTGAGATTGTCTCCAAGAGTTCCTGCTTGTCCTGAAGCTTGAAGTTAAAATGAGCAGCCACCGTATCAGCCAATTGAGATATATCCTTGATGGCTGTCACGTTACTGATGACATCCTTTGAAACATTCTTATTAACCTTGGAGTATTTCTCAAAGGCCTCCACCACGGTCCGGGTCATGGCCTGCCTCTCAACCTCTGAAACCTCCTGCTCAACAATTGGCTCAATTTCGGCCACATAGTAGTTGTCCTTAGGGATAAACCTGACCATGCGCGCCCGTTGTTTGCCTTCAACCAAGGCCTTGACTGTTCCGTCCGGCAGCCTGAGCAGTTGGAGCACAGTACCGATCGTGCCCATCTGATATATGTCCTTTTCCTCAGGACTATCTATGGAGGCATTCTTCTGCGTGGCCAAGAAGATATTCTTGTCCAAATTCATGGCACTGGCCAAGCCGCTCACTGATTTGGCACGTCCTACAAAGAGCGGAACAACCATATGAGGGAAGATAACAACATCCCTTAACGGGAGGAATGGCATGGTAAGCTTTTGAACTGAATTATCCATGGCTTTTTTCCTTTTTAACACGTTTAACATAGCTACGTTCCATAATATCTGAATAATAGATTACCGGGACAGAGCCCGCTCCTGCGACTGCTCAAAGAGCAAGATCGGCTCCTCATTGTTGAAAATAACATCTTCGTTGATAACACATTCCTTTACCCCGCTCATGGACGGGATCTCATACATGATCTCAAGCATACTTCCTTCCAGTATGGCCCTCAATCCTCGTGCCCCGGACTTGCGTTCCAGGGATTTTCTTGCAATAGCCTCCAGCGCACTATCAGTAAACCTGAGAGTAACATTCTCAATTTCAAGCAACTTTTGGAATTGTTTCACCAGGGCATTTTTCGGTTCAGTGAGTATCTTAACCAGAGCTGCTTCGTTCAGTTCGCCCAGTGTGGCGATTACCGGCAGCCTACCCACAAACTCGGGGATTAAGCCGAATTTCAAAAGATCTTCGGGCTGAACGTTTTCGAGTATCTCACCTATATTCTTCTCTCTTTTGCTCTTAATATCGGCCCCAAAGCCCATTACCTTTCCGCCCAACCTGCTTTGTATAATCTCTGTCAGCCCATTGAACGTGCCGCCACATATAAAGAGGATGTTGGATGTATCCACTTTAACAAAATCCTGTTGGGGATGCTTTCTGCCTCCTTTAGGTGGCACACTGGCAGTTGTGCCCTCAATGATCTTCAGTAGCGCCTGTTGCACGCCTTCGCCCGATACATCACGGGTAATGGAAGGGTTGTCCCCTTTCCGCGCTATCTTGTCTATCTCATCAATGTAAACAATGCCTCTTGAGGCACTTTCTACATCATAATCGGCATTTTGAAGCAATGAGAGGATAATGTTTTCCACATCCTCTCCTACATATCCCGCTTCTGTCAAGGAAGTGGCATCCGCTATGGTAAAGGGAACGTTTAAAGACTTGGCCAAGGTTTGAGCCAGCAATGTCTTCCCGCACCCTGTAGGTCCGATCAGGATCACGTTGCTCTTTTGCAGCTCCACATCCTCCGTGTTGACAGGGGTCTCAAGCCGCTTGTAGTGGTTGTAAACGGCAACGGAGAGTATCTTCTTGGCTTGTTCCTGCTCAATGACATACTGGTCCAGCTTTGCCTTGATGTCAGCAGGTGTGGCGAACTGTCCCTTCTTGCGGGTTTGTACCTCCTTTTCATACTCTTCTTCGACAATCTCGTTGCACAGCTCGATACACTCGTCGCAGATATAGACGGCTGGCCCGGCAATCAGTTTCTTGACCTCTTCCTGGCTCTTGCCGCAAAATGAGCACCTTAAACCCTCTCCGTTCACACCTCTTCGTTTGGCCATGGGCTGCCTCCAAGGATATGCTTATGCTGTAATTTATTTACGGAGGGAAAACTTCCGTTTTGCCTTGAGCCTTATTTATTATAAGATCCGTTTTGCAAAATACAATGCAAAAATTAAACCTTTTTTCATCTCGCCAGGGGAAAAATTTGCCGTATCATTACAGTTTTATGAAATAGTTCGTGTCTTCGCACTTTCATGCTTTTGTGGTAAATTTTGTTTCCCCTTCTTGGTTCCGACCTGTCCGGGTTCAGCTTCTCGCCGGGCGATCACATGATCCACAATACCGTATTCCTTGGCCTCCTGGCCGCTCATATAAAAATCTCTATCCGAGTCCTTTCGGATTCTCTCGATGTCTTGATGGGTATGAAACGCAAGGATCTGGCTTAAGGACTCGCGCATCCGCAGAATCTCTTTCGCCTGAATCGCCACATCCGACGCCTGGCCCTGAAACGAACCCATGGGCTGGTGGATTAGTATCCTGGCATTGGGCAGCGCATAGCGTTTACCCTCCGTTCCTGCTGCCAGCAACACTGCACCCATGCTTGCAGCCTGGCCCATACACAGAGTACATATGTCGGGCTTGATGTAACGCAAGGTGTCATAGACGGCCAAGCCGGCGGTAACCATGCCCCCTGGTGAATTAATGTAGAAATTGATATCTTTGTCCGGGTCTTCTGATTCCAAAAACAGAAACTGGGCAATCAGGACATTGGCAAGTTCATCCGTTACCGGTGTCCCTAGAAATACAATCCGGTCTTTAAGGAGCCTTGAATAGATATCATAGGCCCGTTCCCCACGGCTGCTCTGTTCAATGACCATTGGAATAAGCGGCATTACTAGTCTCCTCTTTTAACTCGACGGTAGTGTTGTTGTTTCGGTCTCTGAGCTGTCGGTTTGATTCAATTCTAACCCTTCGTTATCGGCCCCCACCTTTTCAACATGACTGTTTTCCAAAATATACTTGATAACCTGCTTTTCCAGAGTTTTCTGCCTGAAGATCTCGTAAGCCTCTTTGTCAGTGCGATGAAACTGCCTGATCGTCTCCTCAGGTTGATTCAGGGCCCCGGCAAACTCCTTGTAAGCCTCATCAAGGATTTCATCCGTCAATGTGATCTCTTCCTGCTCAATTATCTTCTTCAGAAGCAGGTACTCTCTCACCTTCCTTTCAGCAAGAGGGTGATACTTTTTCGAAAGTTCCTCATCTGTCTGACCTGGTGCCTGAGGAGATGTCCCCCTGTAAGCAGCGAGGTTCCGCGCATCCCTGACCATTAACGAAAGTTCTTCTTTCACCAAGCCTTCGGGAAGTTCAAAATCGGATTGCTCTATCAGCATATCAATAATGTCCTCCCGGAGTTGCCGCTTGGATTGGGCTTTATACTTTGCCTCCAAATCCTTTTTAATCGCCTCTTTGAATTCAGCCAGCGTCTGGTGCTCTCCTAAGTCCTTAGCAAATTCATCGTCGATCTCAGGCAGAATCTCTTCTTTGATCTCCTTTAAGACAACCTTAAATGTTACTTCGAGCCCAGCCAAATCTCTGTTGTAATAATCATCTGGGAAACGCACCTGGAATTCTTTCGTACTGTTTGCTTCCATTCCTGCAAGATGCTTATCAAAATCTTTTAGTATCCGCTCTGATCCAACCTGTACCTGAAAGTTCTCAGTCTTGCGAGCAGGCTCAAACGGCTTGCCGTCCATAAACCCCTCATAATCTATGACCACTATATCTCCATTCTTAACCGGTCGCGCCCCATCAACGGTCTTAAGCTGAGCACTGCGCTTCTGGAGTATCATCACTTGGGTGTCAACCTCTTCGTCGTTTACGGTGTGCACCTTCTCTTTGAGTTCTAGGCCCTTCAGATTCAAGTCATCGATAGAGGGCAGCACCTCTACGGTTGCTGCATAGTGATATGCTTGACCCTTTTCAAGATCTGGTCGATCGATCGAGGGCTCCCCGATAGGAACCAACTCAGCCTGATTCAGGGCTTCACCATAGGAATTCTGTATCAACTGACCCGACACCTCTTCATGCATTTCCTTTTTGAAGCGTCTTTCCAGCATGGAACGAGGCACCTTACCAGGTCGAAATCCTTTGACTTTTACATTGTTCTTGATAGTCTTATAAGTTTTGTCCAGTTCCCGAGTCACGTCTTCTTCAGGAATCTCCACGCGCAAGATTTTCTTCACCGTGCTCAAATCTTCAACATTTACCTTCATGAAATCCCTTCCTCAGCCTTTCCAGCTGGTGCGAGAGGCGGGATTTGAACCCGCAGGGCACTAAGCCGCTGGATCCTAAGTCCAGTGCGTTTGCCAATTTCGCCACTCTCGCACAAAGAATCTTGATTTTTTCCAGGGAGAGTAATAGTTTTTTTTGCGAATCATCCTTGATAACTTTTTAAAAGTAATATCAAACCTAAACTGTGTCAAGGAGAATTGGACAAGAGGTTACACTTGAAAGACTGTCCAACCAGACGTACCCGGACAATGATGCCGAGAGGACGGCTTGGACTGATTTGGCTCCTCGTGTTGACGTCTGTCTGCGCGACAACAACCGCCGCACTGGCCAAAGACGCATTGTTGTCAGAAGATTCCCCTGGCCGCAGGGTCATTGTGTTGGACCCTGGTCACGGCGGCCATGATCTCGGTTCAGTGGGACCGTCTGGCCTGGCCGAAAAAAGCGTGACCCTTGCACTTGCAAAAAGGCTCAAAGACATCCTTACTGAAACGTGCACTGTTCATCTGACCCGCGATGGTGACTACTGGCTTAACATTGAAAAGCGCACTGCAGTGGCCAACCACCACCGCGCTGATATCTTCATCAGCCTCCATGCTGGTGGGAGCTTTCATCATAAGGCCAGAGGTATGGCGATCTTCTATTTTGGCCGGGGCACCAGCCAAGGCTTGGCTCCCCAAGAAGAGACTTTTGCGGTGGAAGATGGTGAGAACCCTACCCTCTGGGACCATATTCAGTTCATGCACGCAAAGAAAAACCAGTTTCTGGCAAACCTGGTGCACAAAGAGCTTGCTGCAAGACTCAATCCTATGAATAGGGGCATCCACAAAGCTCCCTGTTTAGTTCTCAGCGGAGCTGACATGCCTGCCATCTTGGTTGAAATCGGTTACGTTAGCCATCCTGCTGAGGAAAAGGAACTCAGGGACCCGGGTATCATATCCGCTGCCGCCAAGGCTATAGGTCAAGGTATTAGGGAGTTTTTCAGACAAACTAGTGGTTGCATCAAGGAAGAAGACATGATAGAAGAAGAAATAGTAACGGGGCGTGGCGCAGCCTGGTAGCGCGCCTGCTTTGGGAGCAGGAAGCCGGAGGTTCAAATCCTCTCGCCCCGACCAGTGTCGATAGTGGAGTTTGAGTCTTCGACGCTAAGAGGTTCTGAAACACACATTCTTCTGAGGGCATCGGAATCGGAAAATGAGCAAATTACTTCCTGACAGAGAACATGTGTATCATTTACATGAATATGCAATTTTGGAAAACGACGATGAAACATACGAATATATGGCATGGGAGACTGACAAAAAAAGTGACAAACTGAAGTGGATCAGGGGAAAAGCAACCACTCTGGAAAATATCCTTTGTTTGAGAAGCATAACATCTGAAGGTGAAGAGGAAGCGGCCAAGACCTCAGAGGAGTTATCGAAGGAGCTGGAAACTCTTCCAAAATGGGACAAGACCAAGTATTATGGTGTGATCGTGAACCAAGAATATGCTGCTCGTTTCAATTACTGCAAAACAGGCCGTCCCGTCCAGAAGGATGCAGAAGATTATCAAACCATAAAGGACAGGCTCTTAAAACACGGGGTAATATTGCTATAAGCACTTCACCCTGTTGGCTGCTTAGTCCTCTTTCATTATTTCCTCTTCGTATACATCTAGCCCCTTCACCAAGTCTTGGAGGCTGCCGCCTTCAGGAACTCTGTCTTCCAAATTCTTGATCCTGCCCCTGATGCATGCTTCGCAGGCAACAAGAAGTTCTTCTTCAATCGAAGGAACAGGAAGCATAGAACAGGCTGGACAGATAGCTATCCTATTGGGACCTAACCATATCTCATCCGGACTGCCTTTTGCAACATGCTTACACGCCAACCACAAAACTTGTTCACCATGTCTTGGACATTCACCCATCTTCTTCTCAAAGTCTTCTGCCTTGAATGTCATCCTTCGTCTCCTCTCTCAGCGCCATGCTGCCTTAGTATCCATTATTCTTCATGTTCAAATGCTGGGAATTTGGCCTCGAACTACCCTCTCGGCTTAACAAATAGCCTGGCCACCAACAAAGCCTCTGTTTTTTATATACTCGGATTCATGAGATCCTTAACGGATGTGTCCATATCAGTGTCGCTCTCAGGACACTCCCCACCCTGCAACTTAGCCAATATAGCCTACGCCAGGATGATGGTGATCTCATGGCTCTTTGTTGACACAGGGTACCCGATACATAGCCCATACATCACCAT
This sequence comes from uncultured Desulfobacterales bacterium, assembly GCA_964502365.1. GTDB lineage: Bacteria > Desulfobacterota > Desulfobacteria > Desulfobacterales. Next base: position 20,052 of record CAZCWQ010000005.1, read on the forward strand.
TCTCGATGTCCCACGTCTCGTAACGCTCAACCGTTGCGTCATCCAACACAGGCTCCAGACCCTTCTCCCGTACCTCCTCAGTGAGTTGGCCTATTTCTTTCTCAAAATCGACTTCGCCATCTTCGCTAAATAACTCCTTAGGTATCTTGAATACCTTACCATAATAAACAGTAGGCGCACCTGTCTGTTGCTGTGTCACTCCTAGCGTGGTAGAGTAATAAGCTACTGTAACCTTGTGGCCCATAATTTACCTCCTTCATCGCGTCCCCAGTGTTCTTGTAGTTTGAGCCCATCTCTTCGGAGGGGGCCTCGCTCACGAATCCTTGGCTTGGTCTACGACCTCCGCTTGGCTCTGACGGGCTTGTGGAGAAGCCAGCACCCTTCCGACAACTTTGCGAATTTTTTCCGTTTGCGCGAGTGTGGCCGCAATTCTGACAATGTACTGGCGCTCGTGTAACTCCAACCAATATCAGTCCAAAATTCACGCCAAATACCCAGCTGATTTGCAGCAACTTATGGTCGTTGACCCTGGCCATGTGCCTTGTATAGACCATCTCTTGTCAGCGCACGGCGTTCACAATCTTGGGAGAACGGGCCCAATAGCTCGGCAGGCCCCACACGATGGTTGAATCCGGCTGCTCATACCGCCCACCATAGTAATCAACAAGTACTCTCCAGATGTCGAGCTTATCGGCATCATGCAAGAGCTTGGCAAAAAACAAGATCCTTTCATTCTCGCCCTCTGGCTAAGGTCGGCACATTGTGGTAGCCAATTGCCTTGGTAATAAGATGTTGCTCATCAGTGGCCGAGCAGACCAAAAGCACACTGTTCTTGGCCAATTCCCTCAGTCCGAGTGCTCCATGGTTCTCTGATCCGCCTTCCTTGACAGCTTTAGCATAACCTCGGAAAGCGACAATTATGAGGTTGTTGGGGCACCCGTCCCGGTGGAAGGCATCCCAATGCAGTGGGCAAATCGCATGCTGTTTGAGGCTGTTAGGCCGAGTTCTTGCGATCTAGTGAGCAAGTCCGCACATGGGGCAAAAACTTCATACCAAGAGCGATACGAGGTTTTTGTAATAATTCTCTCCCTAAAGATTCGGCGGATGGCATACTGTGTATACTCTCCAATGTCATAAAACAACACCATTGTTTCGGCTAACAAGAGTCCTGTACTGACATATTCACAGCTTTGCCGATTGCAACGATCTCCCTGCAAACACTTCTTGTATGTTCCTCTTTGAGCTTGATGTTGCCCTTGCCGACCGGATCACCCTCTTAGCAAGAGGATACGTAGTCAGCAAAGCATTTTTTCAAGAAAGCAAGAGTCTTTTCGCCTCTATTTCCGGTTTTTTATCTAATACCGGCATGAAGATAAAAGCAACTTCTATACGGTGCTGACTTTCCGGCTAGTAATTAAGCAAACCTATCTACAAATACAGATACGTAGTCGTAATAATTATCCTTCAGAGTGTTTCTCAATGCTGTTTGTAAGCTATTCGACTATAAGCAACGTATATACTTTTTCATTGGGATTTGTCCCGTAAATTGTTCGCCTTTTGCAGATTTTTCCTAGCCTCCACAAAGCCGGGCCTAATTCGCAAGGCCTCGGAAAAATGAAAAATGGCCTCATCCAGTTTACCCTGTCGGCCCAAAATAATTCCTAGGTTGTTGTGCGCCTCCCAATACTCTGGATTGACGCGAACTGCTTCCGAGTAATGGGCAAGCGCTTCATCAAGTCTTCCCTGTCCGACGAGAGCAACCCCCATATTATAGTGGGCCTCTGCATCATCAGGCTTGATCCGCAACGCTTTAGAAAATTGAGAAATGGCTTTATCAAGCTTACCTTCGTTAGCCAAACTGATTCCCAGTCTGTTGTGATCCTTGGCGGCGTCTGCCTTCCCCGACCCCGCATAGACATCCTGGGTACTAATCTGGCTGGTTCTCCTCTGTCTAGCCAAGGCGTTTCCCAAGTTGATGCGGGCTCTTGCATAGTCTGCCCTAAGATGCAGGGCTTCCCTGTAATGGGAAATCGCCTCTTTAAACTTGCCCTGTCTGGCCAAAAGGACTCCCAATCCGTTATGCGCCTCTGCATACTCGGGATTTAGCTTGAGCGCTTTCGTATAATGGACAACGGCCTCATCAACTTTGCCCTGTCTGGTCAAAGCGATTCCAAGGCTGTAATGTGTCACCTCACAGTTGGGCCTGATCCGCAACGCTCTAATGTAATGGGCAACGGCCTCATCAAGTCTGCCCTGTTTCACCAAGGCAGCCCCAAGGCCTATGTGAGCCGTTTCATAATCGGGTTCACGACGCAGGGCTTCCGAATAATGGGAAATGGCCTCATCCAGTCTTCCCTGTTCGGCCAAAGCAGCGCCCAGGTTATTATGTGGTCTTGCCTTCTTTACTGACTTATCTGCACACCCTTTCCACAACGCAACGGGATCTGTCCACACGCTGTTCCTTTCATAGGTCCAGAGGCAGAATACAAGAACAACTGCGCCCATGATTCCTACAAAGGCATATCTATTCTTGATATACCTAAAACCGAGAGCTACAATCGGCAAGAAGAAAAACATAGAGGGCAGATAGGTCCGATGCTCGTATGCCATCTCCAGAGAAGCTATAGATGATTCTATGACCAGGTTGCCAAAGAACCAGAGGATGCAAAAAGAAATTAGACGTTCCTTTCTGGCTATGCGGAAAGCCAGTCCAATCAAAACAATAATGTTCACCAACGAAAACAAAGTCGATATAGGGTCAATTAAAGAGCGGGAAATGGGGAAATCGTAATCCAAATTAAGTCGGGACGGATGTGGGTAGAGCAGGAGTGTGATATAGTGAATCACCACGCGAAACTCGGTCAACGCTCTTTCTGTCGCCGTAAAATCGAGATAGCGTGGACACGACAAGAGGGCTGCCCAAGGATTTGACCCCAGGTACAAAAAGGCGAGAATCGCCACAAGAAAAAATGGTCCCGCGGAATATGCGAGAAACTTTTTGAACCATGCTCTGTTTAGGTCCTGGAAGAAATACCATTCGTAAAGCAACATAAAAAAAGGCAAAGTGCCTGCTACCTCTTTGCATCCTATGGCCAATATGCCAGCAACAGCGCAACCCGAAAACCATGGCCAACTAGTCTGGTCTCTTTTCGTAAGCCTACCATGTACGTAAAGCAACAAAGACAGGACATAAAACATGGAAGCCATGCTGTTCATCCTTTGCACAATGTATGTTACCGATTGGGTTTGAACAGGGTGGACTAGCCAAACTAGCGCCGCAAGGAAGGGGATCAAGCTATTGGACTTCCGGCTACAACGCATCCCAAAGGTACTCAAGGTAGCCCTTGTCAGAAGGTAGAGTAAAATGCCGGTCAGGGTGTGAACGATAACGTTCACGAGATGATAGCCTTCTACCTTGTATCGGTTAAAGTAGTAATTCAAGGCAAAGCTGACATTGGCTATGGGACGATTTGAGGCGTGGCTTTTGAATGCTGCTGTTCTAATATTCTCGAACTTAAGATTGGTCAAACGGATATGGGGATTTTGTACGATGTTTGGCAGATCATCAAAGTAAAATGGGACATCCAATGTGTTCGAATAGATAAGGACGCTCAAGATAACAAACACCAATAGCATCCAAACATGGGGCCTTTCTGACAGGGATGTCATTGCCAAAAAATCCTTTGGACAAAAATGTTGGTTACAGTGTCATTTATCAACAGGCCGGTATATCCATTGCGGTTTGGCGCAACCTGTCTATGACACAGGCAAGCTGAAATCACTTCAGGCCTGAAGATCCGAAGCGCGGAGGTCCAAAGACAGTAGCGTTGAAGAATCGCCTGGATGTGCTAGAAGGTTTGAGCATCAAGACAAATGCGAGGATTCCACTGCAACTGCCCTGTCTCTCACGCCCGGCTGTACCTGTAATAGGCAGCGCAAGTCCCCTCGCTGGACACCATGCAAGGACCTACGGGATTCTCAGGGTTACAAACCTTTCGAAAGAGCTTGCATTCGATGGGTGTTGTGACACCACGAAGAATGTCACCGCATTTACACCCGGGCGGCTCAGGCGAATCCGGCACCTCGAGGTCAAACAGTGCCTCTGCATCAAAGGCACGATACTCCTCCCTAAAGGCAAGTCCACTTTTTGGGATCATGCCCAGACCTCTCCATGGCGCGTCACAAGGCTCAAAAACCCGATCCATAGTCTTAAGGGCATTAGGATTCCCATGGGGAGACACTGACCGCCGGTATTGGATCTCCACTCGGGCCTCATCCGCCTCTATCTGACTAACCAACATATAGATACCCTGCAAGATATCAAGAGGCTCAAAACCCATGACAACACACGGGGTGTGATACTCCGCCACCACCACTTCGTAGGGCGCCGTTCCAATAACAGTACTCACATGTCCGGGACACATGAAGCCGGTCACATCAAGCTCCCCACCTGAAAGCAGGGCACCCATGGCCGGTGGAAGGAGTTTATGCGACGAGAGGACTAAGAAATTTTCTATGCCTTCGGCTTCAGCTGCCACCACAGCAGCGGCGATGGTGGGAGCAGTTGTTTCAAATCCAACCCCAAGAAAAACCACCTTTTTCTCAGGGTTTTGTCTGGCAATCTCAAGCGCATCAATAGTCGAATACACTATGCGCACGTCAGCACCTACGCCTTTTTCCTTTTGCAGTGAAGATTCAGATCCAGGCACGCGAACCATGTCCCCAAAAGTCGTGACAATCACACCCGGTATCCGGGCAAGTTCAATTGCCTTGTCGATGTCGCGGGTAGCAGTGACGCACACAGGACATCCAGGGCCCGAGATCAAGCCGATGTGTTCAGGCAACACATCACGCACACCGTGCTTGAAGATTGCAACGGTATGCGTACCACAGACTTCCATAAACCGGGCCGGCTTTCTTGAGGTAGCTTTGATACTCTGTGCTATCTTGGAAGCCAGCGAGCCGTCCCTGTACTCACTCAGGTACTTCATCGATTACCCCCATTTCCTTCCAAAGTTCAAGGGTGATCTTCGCGTCCTCGGGATCGATTCTATGCAAGGCAAAACCGGCATGAATGATCACATAGTCACCAAGCTCCGGTCTTTCATCCACGATGTCGAGCCGGGCCTCCTTCGTTATGCCGCCTAGTTCGGCGCGGATAGTATCTCCCTCAATTTCGACCACTTTCATCGGTGCTGCCACACACATGAGCAACTTCTCCTTTCATAATTTGCAAATCTCAATTCACAGCTACTAACCCACCAGACCTGCTTTATGCATGGCATCGGCCGCCACTGCCTGCCCGAGTGCAATGCCGCCATCGTTGGTGGGAACTGCGGCCTGGCTGTATACTTCAAAGCCTTGAGTCTCAAGGGCCTCGGTCAGTTGAACCAGAAGGCGAGCGTTCTGAAAACACCCTCCGCTCAAGACAACCTGTCCCAGCTTTCGCGATGCTCGGATCTGCTCACACACTTCAGCAAACAGCGCTACCAGGGTATTGTGAAACGTGGCGCTGATCAAACCTGTCGAGCAGCCCTCCTTCACATCACATGCCACGGATCTTATTATCGGCCCCGCCAAAAACTGTAGGACACCATCCTTTTCCCGAATTTCGAATGGATACACACGTTCCATATCTTCTTCTGCTGCAGCTTCGAGTTCCACGGCTGCTTGGCCCTCGTAGGCCACATAATTGCGCACACCCGCAATAGCCGCCACAGAGTCAAACAAACGTCCGCAGCTTGATGTGAGAGGCGTGTTTACACCCCGTCTTATCATGTGAATCAAGATATTAAGCCGCTCTTGTGGTATCCCTCCCAAGAAGGGGAGCTCCATATTTAAAAAACCGTCTCCGAAAGCTCCATACAAAGCGCTCACGGCCATGCGCCACGGCTTCTTGATAGCTGAGGCACCGCCGGGCATGGGAAGATAGGCAAAGTGGCCGGCTCGGTCGAATCGATGGGGCTCTGTCACCAAGAACTCCCCACCCCAGATCTGTCCGTCAGTGCCGTACCCTGTGCCGTCTAAGGCAATCCCTATGACGGGGCCAGTGAGGCCGTGTTCTGCCATGGCACTTACAATGTGAGCGTGGTGGTGCTGGATGCCGATCTGACTCATGGACGACTGCTTTAGAGCATACTGTGTACTCAGGTAGTCAGGATGGAGGTCATAGGCAATAATCTCTGGCTTAATTTCTAATATCCTTTTCAAGTGCCTGATCGTCATCTCAAAAAAATTCAGGGTCTCCAGATTTTCCAGGTCACCAATGTGCTGACTCAAGAACGCCTGGTCTCCTCGGGTTAGACAAATAGTATTCTTCCATTCGGCACCACAAGCGAGAATAGACCCCAGTGACCCCTTGAGAAAAGTCGGTATGGGTACATAACCTCGGCTCCGCCTTGTCTGCCTGGGCACACCGCTGACGACCCGGAGTATGGAATCATCGCTCCTCAGATAGATGTCACGATTGTGATTCAAGAAGTAATCAGCAATATCTCCCAGGCGCTCAAAGGCCTCCTGGTTATCAATGGCAATGGGTTCCTCGCTGATGTTGCCGCTGGTCATGACCAAGGCCAGAAGCTCGTTACCGTCAAGAAGAAGGTAATGAAGAGGGGTGTAAGGGAGCATCACGCCGTAGTTGCGGTTTCTGGGGGAGACTTGTTCAGCAATATGAGGATTAGGTTTCTTTTCCAGGAGAACAATGGGCCGTTGTATGGAGCTCAAAAGCGATTCCTCGGCCTCTGTGACCTGTGCAAATTTCCTGACCTGTTCGAGGCTTGCAGACATGAGAGCGAGGGGTTTTTCTTCTCGATGCTTCCTTTGCCTCAGCCTCTTTACCGCCTCACTGTTGGTGGCGTCTACCGCCAGGTGAAATCCGCCCAATCCTTTGATGGCCACAATCTTTCCTTGTTTCAGGAGGCTTCGAGCTTGCCTAATGGGGTCATCACCACTGATTTCTCGACTTGCTTCATCCCAAAGACGCACTACCGGGCCGCAATCCCAACAGGCATTGGGCTGGGCATGGAATCTGCGATCAGCGGGATCGTGATATTCTGCTTCGCACGGTGGACACATCTTGAAACCCTTCATGGCCGTAAAGGGCCGATCATAAGGGATATCCATAATGATCGTATAGCGTGGGCCACAATTAGTACAATTTATGAATGGATAACCAAATCGACGGTCATTCGCGTCAAACAACTCCTTCAGACAATCTTTGCACACGCAGACATCTGGAGAAATTAGGGTCCTGCGGTGTTCTTGTACTTCGCTTTGTTGAATGGTAAAATTAGAATATGACTTGAGCGGTTGCTCCACAGTATCTATGGAAGTGATGTGGGCAAGGGGGGGCTTTTCCTCAAGGATGGCCCTGTGAAAGGCGTCCAGAAAGTCAGGGGCACCCTCGGCTTCGATGTAGACGCCTTCTGAGGTGTTAGACACGAAGCCTCTTAGCCCGTGAGCGTGGGCAAGGTTATAAATAAAGGGTCTGAAACCAACACCCTGGACGATTCCTCTAATCCTCGTTCTAACCCCTTTTTCTCCTATTTCTTGATCTGTTTCGACAGCCAGTCGGCCCATCGATCGATTCCTTCTCCTGTCCTGCAAGATATTTCGAAGATCTCCAACTTAGGATTAATCCTCAGGGAGATGTCTCGAATCTCTTCCACACTACAGTCCACATAGGGTAACAGGTCGATCTTGTTAATCAACAAGACACTTGATTCGTGGAACATGAGGGGATACTTTTCGGGTTTGTCTGACCCCTCGGCAACGCTTAGAATCATCACCTTGTGGTCTTCACCCACATTGAACTCGGCAGGACAAACCAGGTTCCCCACATTTTCAACCACCAGCAGATCTAACTGTGTCAGGTCAAAGGAGGGCAGTGCGTCCCGTATCATGTTTCCATCCAAGTGACAGGCCCCATCCGTGTTGATTTGAACTGCTGGAATCCCCTTCTCGGAAATCCTCTCGGCATCCCTGGTAGACTGGACGTCTCCCTCAATCACACCCATCCTAATATGGTCTGCCACCGCATCTATTGTGCGCTCCAGCAAGGACGTCTTCCCAGAACCAGGCGAACTCATCAGGTTGATGACGACCACTTTCTCCTTTTTGAACAGCTTTCGGTTCTCCTGTGCAATCCTCTCATTTGCCTCGAGAATGTTCTTTACAACCGGAATCTTCAAAACATCAGCCCCCTCTCTGATAATCGCCACACGGTGACTGCAATTTCTGTACCCCACTGAGATTCTTTTCTGCTCCACATGGTTGGGCTGCTCATCCTGAAAGCAATACCCCCACTAGAAGCTGCCGGCTTGGGCCCCTTTTGGCGCTGTGGACAACTTCAGACTAGAAATTTTATAATAATACCGATTATCAGTCAATGCAAGCTTTCATGGTATCCTACCCCGCGAACAACATTCAGCCATCATAACTGAACACCCCCTGTATGCTCCCAAAACAAAGAAGCCGCCACAAGGGCGGCTTCACACTATTTCAATCATTGTCGCTGTTAGGCTGAACCACACCTCAACATTAATCGGCCCTCGTAGCTCTCTTGACTTTCCTCTGCCTAAACACTATGGCAACGATAATCCCAATTCCGACCTTGCTTTTCATCACACCGTGTCTTTTTCATCAATTCTGATTCATCAATCTCTTGATGCGGACATTTGGCAATCTTGACTATCTGGTCAGAAGCTACCCGCTGTTCATCTTGTTATCCACCTCGTCCCTCAGGGATTGGAATACCATACTGAGATACTTGGCAAATGCAATTTTAAAAAACTCTGTCGCTCGTCGCCTGAGTTTCTGAAAATCATCAGGCTCAATCTCATATGTTTTTCTGATCTCCTCGAGTCTTTTTTCCTGGTCCCTTTTTTTCCACTCCTCATCAAGGGTGGATCGTGCAATGTTCAGTACAAGGGCAAAAAGTTCATTGACTGCTTGAAAATATACCTCTTTGCGGTCTGCATAGTGCACAAGACTGTCGCCCCACAATTCAGGGTTTTCTATCTGAGCTTCAGTGGATTGGCGGAAATTGTCGGATACGATATCGGATACGATAAGGGAATCGAACATCTCGTATATTTTGGTAAGAATCGGCTCCATGAGAGCCTTGTTTTCAGCCATAGGCACAACCAACTCGTCCATGATCTCTTTGGGCTCTACGTTCAGCTGGCGACATTGATACTCAAGAGCCATGCTGAGCCTCTCGAAGCGATTCTTATCAGCTTTTTCTTCATCAGGACTGATCACCGGAAGTTGGGTCTGCTTCTTGATGGAAAGATAAATCATAAAACTAGCCATCAGCGACACGACATATAAAAGTCCGGAAGCTTTATCCATCGCCACATGTCGTTTCTCCAAAAATTCCCGGATTTCCTCCCGCATGGGATGTCGGCTGAATTCCCTTTCCAATGCTCCTTGTTTTCTTTCCTTCTTCAGTCTGCTCTTTCTTCTCATAATGACATGCTCTGAGTTTGGATTAACGTTGTCGGTTGAGGTTGCCTCCTGCAACTATTAAAGAAGCCTCACTTTTCATAATAATGATTGATTAATGGGAACTAACGTAGGCTTCTAGACTATAACAACTGAGTTATCACTGTTCGTATAAGGACTTTTCACGTATTTGTCGGCATTCCAGTCGTTTTCCCATTTAGACTGATCGATGAGATAACGAAACTGATATTCCCTTCCAGGCTCAAGGTCGAGTGTAATAGTGTAGTCCTGATTTTTCTGCTTTTCCATGGGATCGGCGTGAATATTCCAATTATTAAAGTCACCAACAATACACACTCTCTTTGCATCGCCAGCAGCAATTCTCGGCAAGCTGAACGTTACTCTGCATATGTTCTTGCTTCTAAGATATTCTTTTTTTATACTAACGGTTTTTTCAGTAGGTTCTTTTGATGCTGATTCCTTGCCAGTAGCGTACTTTGCAGTCACCTTTGTTTTCTTATGTTTTGAGCTGCCCTTGGCTTTCGGTTCCTTGTCTTCTCGTTGCATGCGCTCAATTATTCGGCTCTGCAAAGCTACGGTCGTTGTGACCTGTTCGCCGTCCTGCCACTGGATACGCATGACATCTCCATCAATGGCAAGGACCTCATAAACGCCCTTCATATTTTCGTACTTCTGACCGACTTCAAATTTCACCTGACTCATTGATGTATTCCCCCACCCATGTTTACTCTTGTCTTTGCCAGTCCTGCCGGAAAATTCCAAACTCGCCAACCAAGACCGACACCCATCAATCAGTCCCTTTTGTTATGGATGTTTAATTGAAATCGCCACTTTTGTCAAATCCCTAGCCAGGATTTTGTTAAACCGAGTAGCCATGCCCGGGTATTGGCGTCTTGATTGGTCCGCTGGTGGCAAGCTTGCTCTTTTCTCCGCCAGAAAGTCTTTAAAGACAACCACGCCTCTTCACAAAGCACATTTTCGTGTTTGGCTGCCGGCGCCTTGAGGAAAGCGTGCCAGATTTTTTCGCCCCTTTTGTCTGCGGCTAGTCTGGGTTAGGATACACTATGGAATTTATTGGAATGTCTGCTTTATTCTAAATCACGTAGAATATAAGGTATAGCTCCCAGTTAACAACCAATGCAAAAACAATTAGAAGCAAAACAAACAGCACTTTTGCTCGTACGTTGGTTCCAAACAGGTAGGAATTTGTGTTAAGCAAGATGAGTATGAGGGATGAGCAAGTGAATAAGTATTTCACCCAGAAGAACACAAGTGGACCATGACCGAGGAAATAGGCCATTACTGGGTTTATCTCTGATGCTCCATGGCCAATTAGAAGAAGCGTAAACATGCCGTCCAATATACTAAGTGAAATGATTAACAGAATTGCTGCAAATGTCTTGAAACCATATCTGTCAATTTGATAAGAGTTTTGCCTGTCCTCGTGCCGTCTTACCAGCTCTCGCCTTCCAGCCAGCCAATGCTTGCTGAGGATCGCCACCTTTCCTTGCCTGCGATCAAAACCACATCGTCTTTCATATGTTTGTGAATCATTAGTAAAATAGCTCATCACATTACTTACAATTAGAAAGAATCATGCCATATTGCTTGTTTGTGCGTTTTGCATTAAGTTACACATACTTAGGCGTTCCCACGCGGAGGGCTAACCCATGAATATTGAGTATTCTCGGTTATACATTAGGAAAACAAATGCCTACTTTGGGAAAAGAAAGTAATAGGAAAGACTCTGCTGGAATTAGAAGGAACAGGGCATAGCGTGAAAGGTACTTGCTCTTATTTAGTGCCAGTTCTCAGTGGAGAGTGCAGATAAAATATCTTTGGGTAGTCTTTGACAGGCAAAATTTACGCAGTTTACTGTTCGTGTCTTTTAAGAGAGGAGTTATTGCACCAAACTGATTTCCCATTTATCTTCTGAATCAGGATTAGTCATACAGCAAGTCGGCCAACTAGAGCCTTTTAGAGCAGGATAAGATACAAAGAAGAAGGTGGAGAGGAGTTATTGAGTTGGTCGGGACGACTGGATTTGAACCAGCGACCCCAGCGTCCCGAACGCTGTGCTCTACCAGACTGAGCCACGTCCCGACATATTTTTAATTTTTAAACTACTTCCGCCAAGTTGTCAATATTTTATATGACAATAGACTCCTCTTATCTCTCGCAGAGTGTAATGAGAAAAGCAGTTCTTGATCTCTGAGGCTTCTGCTAGCAGGCGGGCAAGCGAGAGCTTTGTATAACGTCGGAAAGCGACAATTATGAGGTTTTTGGGATACCCATCTGGGCGAAGCGAACGGCCCGCCCTAGTGGGCAAATCGCAAGCTGTTTGAGGCCCTGAGGCCGAGTTCTTGCGATTTAGTGAGCGAGCCCGTAGATGGGTCAAAAACCTCATACCAAAGAGCGAGACGACGCTATGCAAAGATCTCCAGCCGAGATCCGCCTGGCGTTGATCAATATCTCGCTAATGGCATTCAAAAGGATCTTCAAGCACGATTGTGTGCTCGCGATCAGGACTCACGGAGACAATCTGTATGGGCGTTTCCACCAGTTCTTCGATCCGTTTCAGATAGGCCCTGGCATTTTCCGGCAGGTCACCTAGTTCCTTGATTCCTGTGATATCTTCAGACCACCCCGGCAATTCCTCATATATGGGCACACATTGATCAAGCACCTTTAAGGCGGCAGGAAACTCTGCGAGTCGATCCTGCTTATGTTGATACGCCGTGCAGATCTTCAGGGTCTTAAGGCCTGTCAGGACATCGAGTTTTGTTATGGTAAGACCGGTAAGGGAGTTTAGCCGTGTGGAATTCCGGACCACCACCGTGTCGAGCCATCCACATCGTCTGCGCCTTCCAGTAGTAGCACCAAACTCTGCCCCCCTCTCTTGAATGCGGTTACCGATTTCATCGTGCAGCTCTGTGGGAAAAGGGCCGGCGCCCACGCGTGTAGTATAGGCCTTTACCATGCCGATGACACCGTTGATCTGGGTGGGGCCGATGCCCGCTCCGCAACACGCATTTCCCGCCACAGTGTTGGATGAAGTGACGAACGGATAAGTTCCATGATCTATGTCAAGGTGGGTCCCCTGGGCCCCTTCAAAGAGGATATTATCTCCATCCTTCATTGCTTGGCTCAGGACGACAGAGACGTTGGTAACATATGGTCGAAGGGTGTCTGCGTATGGTAAATATTCCTTTACAACCGCATCCTCGTCGATCGTTTCAGACTTTAGGAACTCCTTCAAGTAGAAATCTTTCTCGGGCAGAATGGCAGATAGTTTCTCCTGAAAAATCTCCTTGTCTATGAGATCACAGAATCGGATGCCACGTCGTGTTGCCTTGTCTTCATAACATGGACCGATCCCCCTGCCCGTGGTGCCCAGTTTCTTGTCTCTTTTCAGCTCTTCTCTGCCGTTATCTATGAGTTTGTGATAGGGCATGATGAGGTGGGCTCTTTCGCTCACCAGGAGGTTCTCAGGGCTAACGGAGATCCCACGGGCTTTCAGATTCTCGATTTCTTCGATCAAGACGGCCGGATCCACGACCACCCCGTTTCCGATTAGGCAGATCTTATCTGGATGCAGTATTCCAGAAGGGATCAAATGACTGATGAACGATTCTCCGTCCACCACCATGGTGTGACCCGCATTGTTCCCCCCCTGAAACCGGACCACCATGCGGGCCTTTTGTGCCAAAACATCCACAACCTTTCCTTTGCCTTCATCTCCCCACTGGGTACCAATGACAACAATATTTGACATGATCAGCTCCTTGACGGGAGGCCCTTATTGCATAACCTCGTTTCGCTCTTTGATACGAGGTTTTTGATTGTCGTCGCTTTCCGAGGTTCTGCAAGGGTCTTGCCGGTGGTCCCTTATCTACACCCCGGAATTGAGTACCAGACGAACCTCTGCTTGTCAACTTCAGCCCTCTGTCAGGCAATTCTCATTCTGCTCGACTCCACTTCTAACAAGTATTTACTGCCCAGCACCATCCTCAATATCACTTACAGCCACAGCGCTTGTCTCGGAAGAAGGCCTGGATCAATTGTCTGCATTCATCTTCAAGGATGCCCCCTCTCACGTCGATGACATGATTTAGCCGGGTATCGGCCGCAAGCTCATAGCAAGACCCGGCAGCACCCCATTTTGGGTCCCTAGCACCATAAACGATTCTTGCCACCCTTGCATGCAGCAGCGCCCCCATGCACATGACGCAAGGCTCTATAGTGACGTAAAGGAGGGTACCCACGAGACGATGGTTTCCAAGTGCCTTGGCCGCTGATCGCAATGCCAGGATCTCTGCATGAGCAGTGGGATCGCATAACAAGATCGTTTGATTATAGGCCTTAGCAAGGACGGCTCCGTTTACGTCAACGAGTACTGCCCCCACAGGCACTTCATCTTCTCGAGCGGCTTGTTGTGCCTCAAGGATAGCCTGCCGCATAAAGCTACTATCGGTCAACATCCAACTCCAGGATTGCAATCACCTTGACAGGGTGGACCAAAAGCACTATAAAGTAAACTCTATAAACGCGCCCATAGCTCAGTGGATAGAGCGCCGGACTACGAATCCGTAGGCCGCCCGTTCGAATCGGGCTGGGCGCACCAGTAATATCTAGGGCTTAGCCTTTTTGGTCAAGTCCTTTTAATGATGGCATAGAGGAAAGGAGAAAGGATTATGTTAACATGCCCAACTTGCGGGAAATTCCGGCGGGTATTGTATCAAGTTAGGGACGATGGACATTATCTGTGTAGATTTTGCGCCCGCAAGTCAATCTTGGCTTCCGGCCCGTCCGATCTCATTATAGCCAAGTACGAGCAAGAAGGAGTATATGACGGGTTAAGCGAGCTGCATATGCGGTTGAACGTGTTGCCCAAGGACGACGACTACGTTCGAAAAGAAAACGAGGAGATCCTTCAGAAGTTTTGGTATGCATATATTTAGACAGAGGGCCCTAAATAGCTATGATTTATAGAGCGGGACCTCTATATAATCCCCACAAGCAAAATTGCGATTTTCCGGTTAGGCCTCCTACCTAATGAACAAGATCAAAATAGTCCTGACCTTGGTTCTTTTTGTCGGCCTTCAGCAAGGTTGTGCAAATCTCAATAAAACTTCCCCCAAAGATGTGCCGGAAGATATTAGGCGTATATTTATCGGGACATGGGAAGGTCAATACGTAAATAGCAAGGGGAAACTGGTGCGCACGTGGACGCAGAATCGTTCAGCAGATGGAACTTACACAATCGTTTTCGTTCACCATACCGAAAGAGAAGTACACAAGACTAAACAGAAGGGCAAATGGTGGATTGAAGGTGACAGGTTTTATGAAATTGCCCCGGACGTCATGAAAAAACCAGATGTATACCAATTTGAAATAGTCAGTGAAAACGAAATTCGTTTTAAGAGTATTGTGACGGATTATGCGTTCATTGATAAGCGGGTACAAGCTTTTCGGGAACCCTCATTCATATAAATGGCTGTCCCTTTTTTTGTTTTACATAACCTCTTGAGCACAACGGCCTGCAACATTAATGAGACGACCTTTGCATGAACTCGTCTCGCTCTTTCTTATGTGGTTATGCAAAGCTCTCATCCAGGGCGCTCTTATCCGTTCTGGCCCGTTCCAGTGCCTCCATATGGAGGCACCATTGTCTGTACTTGCACCCAAATTGATCACAATACGCTCCTGCCGTGGCAAAGCAGTCGAAGTTGCCTTCGTTTAGTTGTCTCCTGTGAATCGTGGCAGAGGCTACCTCCCTGAAGCAGGTACTGCAAAGGGATGAGCTGAAGTGGCCAGGCTGCCAGGGAATCACTGAATCCTTTTCCCACTCCTTGCCGCACTTAATACACTTAACATGCAATTTGTTCATAACCTGCACCTTATCAAGTCTCATATTTTGTTATTCAGGATCTGAAGATCCGGTTCAGTCAGACTGTAGAGCTTTGCTGAGCCTCGGAAAGCTCTCTCAATAATAGCCCAGCATCCTCATGGCAAGCCCAGCCGGTCCTTCTTTCCATATATGGTAGTCCGAATATGTTAGGGTGCTATATGCTGTATGTCAAGAAAAAATTCACCAAGCCTTCGGCCTGGCAATCTGAACCTTCTGTGCCCCTGTGGGCCGGCCTTGCGGGCGGCATGCACGTAAATTTTGACGAGGCAGGCCTTGGTTTTTTAAATGCGCGGTCCTCTGACAGTCCGGTGAGATTTATTGAGTCTTACTTTTCTGGAATAATGATTCCAGCTTTTCTATACGGTTCTTCCTTTTTTTTGCCACTATTGCAAAATTCCTTGGGACATCCGCCATCAAAGACATAGAGTGTTCAGCAGCATCCGAGTAAAATTTTATGATTTTGCCCTCAATCTCCAAGGCTTTTGCTAAAACATCTGTATAACTTGCGTCATTCGGCAGTGTGGTTTCAAAGCCATACTCATTCGGATCCAGATCAAAGGCAAAACCACCCTCAATTGCATCGGTAATAACCGAATAGTACGCCCTTTCAATCTGCACCACATATCTGCTGTTCTCCTTAACAAAAGAAAGAAAAGCATCCTTGTCTTCAACATACCGCTCGGATAGATCTTCGTAGAATCTTGACGCTTCATTTTCCAGTTTTTTGGCAAAGCTGATAGTCTCAGAACAGGTTTGAAGTTTCATTCAAATTGCCTCCCTCCTTACAGCCACCTGTGGATGCACACTTTGCTTTCAGTAAAGAAACGAACAGCTTCTTTGCCTTGAGAGTGTAATATCCCCAAGAAAGAACCAGACATGCCGCTAAATGGATAGAAGGCCATGGGTGCCACTATTCCGATGTTAATACCTACGTTGCCGGATTTCACCTCATACTGGAACTTGCGAGCCGATTTACCGCTTGAAGTAAATATGGCATCGCCATTGTGAAATGGATTCTCGTTGCATATTCTTATGGCTTCGTCTAAGTCTTTGACTCTGATGACCCCCATTGTTGGTCCGAAAATTTCCTGTACCACTATTCTCATGTCTGGTTCCACATCCTCCAAGATAGTAGGCCCAAGGAAACAAGTGTCCGGATAATCACCAAGAATGTTGCCGTGCTTGCGGCCATCCAGTGTGAGTGTTGCGCCCTGTTTTAGACCGCTTTCTATGTAATGTATGATTTTTTCCTTCTTCTGCGCATCACGTACCGGCCCCATCTGGACCTTCTCGTCAAGGCCGTAGCCAATAATGATCCCCTTAGCCCTCGCAATAACAGCAGCCATAAACTGACTGTAGAATTTGTCTTCATCGCTTACGATAATAAGAGTCTGACCTGCCAAGCATCGCTGACCTGCATTGCCAAAAAATGATGTCATGAGGGCGGGTATAGTTGCCTTTACGTTCGTATCCGGCATGATAACCAAAAAATTTGCCGCACCACCCTGAGCAATAACCCGTTTACCAGTGGCACCACAACGGGGGTATATAACATCCCTCATGGTCGGTGAGGACCCAACAAATGTTATCCCTTCAATGTCTGGATGGTCCAACATACCGTTCACCACAGTTCTTCCGCCATGCACTACATTCCATACTCCTGGAGGAAACCCGGCTTCATCAACCAGTTCAGCAATCTTTGTTTGAGAAAATGGAACCTCGCTTGACGGTTTGACGACTATCGTATTCCCGGTGGCCACTGCATAGGGCGCTGACCACAGAGGGATCATGAACGGGAAGTTGAAGGGTCCTATTATTCCGAAGACGCCCAATGGTACCCGTATCAGATACTCATCTATGCCCGAGGCGATATCCTCTGAGCTGTCTCCCATCATCAAGGTGGGAATCCCACAGGCCACTTCCACATTTTCAATACCACGCCTTGTTTCACCTCTTGACTCATCTATGGTCTTTCCATGCTCTTGCGTCTGGACCCTGCTCAATTCCTCGAAATTTTCTTCCAATAACTGCAAAAGTCTGAACAGGTATCTTGCCCTGCTTACCGCGGGAGTCCTCCTCCAATCAGGATGAGCCTCTTGTGCTGCCTTTACGGCAGCATCTATCTCTGCCTTTGTCGAAATACCAACCTGGCCGATAGTCGCACAAGTTGCCGGATTGACTACATCGATAATTTTACCCTCGGATTCAACCCATTCGCCATCGATATAGTTCTTGATCATCGGGATGCCATTTATCGGTTCTTCCAAAATAGCCATGTCTTAATCCTCCTTACTAGGTCATGCTGCTTATTCTGAGCTACCATAATGGGTTCTTCGGAGCCAAAGGAATAGTCAGCAGGCGACATCGTGGTGCGGAAATGGGAATGGAGTACTTCGGCACTTGGCGGGTCACGTTCTCTAAGGTTCTTCAACCCTTAACGGCTCCCATGGTGAGACCGCCAATGAATCGATCCACAAAAAAATTATAAACAATGGCAATGGGAAGTGATGCGATGAGACACCCACCCATCAGTGCGCCCCAATTGTAGACATCTCCGTGTACCAGGAAAGTGGGCACTCCCACGCTCACCGTGTATTTGGACGCCGCGGTTACAAAAGTCAGAGTATAGATGTATTCCTGCACTACCAAGGTGAAGCTGAATATGACTACCGTCAATATTCCAGACGTGGATATGGGAATGACCATCCTGACGAAAGCCCCAAAGCGACTATAGCCGTCTATCATGGCAGCTTCCTCCAGGTCGGGGGGGATAGCTTTGAAGAAACCCATCAGGAGCCAGATAGCAAAGGGCACCGTGAAGGACGGGAAAACCAAGACCAGTGACCACAAGGAGTCCTGAAGACCAAGCCTCGCGATCACCGTCGACATGGGAATGAACAGAATGGTCGGGGCAACCAGGTAGGTGAGGAATATCCCGATGCCGAGCCTTTCGCCCCATCGTCCACCTAGGCGCACGAGGCTGTAACCAGCGGGTATGGCTAAAATGAGGGTTATGGCAACCACAAGGACGCCTACCATGGCCGTGTTTATCAGCCACCTTACAAATAAGGTTTCAGTGAAGAGATACTCCAGATGGGTCAAGGTGGGAGCCGTGTTAAAGATAAAGGGGTTGTTGGCACGATTATAAAGGTCAGCATCCTGCTTGAAGGTGGTGATAAGCATCCACAAGAAAGGCAGGCTCGCGAAGATGGCAAAAACGGTCAACGTTCCGAAATGGGCGATCTTCAATCCCACGCGTTTGATGGTTTCAACCCGTCTCACTATCTTACGCCACCTCCGCCCGACGGGCAATCTTCAGCATGAATATTGCCACGGCCAGCAAGAGCGGAAAAAGGAAAAGGGCTATTGCCGCGCCGCCTGCCAAATCACCGGCATCGATACCGGTATAGAAGGCCTGGCTGACCAGGACCTGGGTGGAATCATACGGTCCCCCACGGGTCAGCACCAAGATTATGATTATGTCAGTGGCGGTGAATACGATCCCAAAAAGCACGGCCACCAACATGATCGGGAGCATCAGGGGAATGGTGATCTGAAAGAGCTGCCGAAAATAGCCGGCTCCGTCAACCGACGCCGCATCCTGTATGTCTTTGGGGATAGAGGCGAGTCCAGCCAAGATAATGACCATAGCCAGAGGCAACATACGCCATACGTGGACAGCTATTATGGAAACCATGGCCAGATGCGGCCGCCCGAGCCACATGGGCCAGAAGTCGGGCCCAAAGATCCCGGTACGTTGGAGCAGCCAATTAATAGGGCTGTAGATGGAGTCCAGCATCCACAGCCAACCTATCACCCCCAGGGAGATGGGTGCCACATAAGGCATAAGGATCAGGGCTCGCAACAGAAACTTCCCTTTAAAGTCTTTCAGCAAAAGCAGGGCCAATATTTTGGCCAACACCAGTACAATCAACATGGAGACAAAAGTAAACAAGAGGGTGTTCTTCAGCGCTATCCGAAATTCCATATCATTAATGACGCTCTTGAATTTTTCCAGACCCACAAAGTTGTAATGTACACTGCCCACCGTGATGTCACTGAGACTGTATACAAATGCCAGTATGAGTGGATAACCAACCAATGCCAGTACATATATCACGGCAGGAGCTATCATCAGAAAGCCTAACAGCCTCTCGTTATCAACGAGAAAACTTAGGCGTTGCCTCTGACCCATAACCAGGCTTTCCGCGGGGTTGGCTTCAGGGGCCATTCAATCTCCTTACAGCGGTAACGGCTCTGTCCTAAGACCTGTTTTGCTATCGAAAAACTTGACTGCATCACGCGGGACAGCAAAGTCATAGCCACAATCAGTTTCAACACAATAGCAGGTGAAGCTCGTTGGCAGACTGGAAACCACATGGCAGCGGTTGAACCGCTCATCCAACTTTCCGTACACCAAACGATCGGCTCCCAGATCCTCCACCCGGCTTACGTCAAAGCGGAGAGATACGATGTCAACGGATTGTTCATACATCTCCCGAGGGAGAAAGCACTCCGGACGGAATCCCAAAATCCGTCCCTTCGTCTCTACCAGGTTCATGGGTGGGGACCCTAAGAAACCAGCCACAAATGTGTCAGCAGGGTCGCCGTAGACCTCAACCGGGTTACCCAGTTGCCGAACCTTCCCATCGTTCATGACCGCAATTCGGTCCCCCATCCCCATGGCTTCCACCTGGTCGTGTGTCACATAGATGGTGGTAATTCCTATGCCCTTCTGGAATCGGTGAAGCTCCTCTCTGGCCGATGTCCTGAGCTTGGCGTCCAGATTGGAGAGGGGCTCGTCCAGGAGAAAGACATTCGGTTCCCTCACCAGGGCGCGCGCCAGAGCCACCCGTTGCCGCTCACCACCAGAAAGCTCCCTGGGCTTGCGGGAAAGAAGATCATCGATCCCGAACATGGTGGCGGCCCATTCCACTTTTTGTTTCATTGCGGCTTTCGCTGTCCCCTGGGCCTTGAGAGGGAAAGCGATATTCTTGAAGATGGTCATGTGGGGATACAGGGCGTAGCTCTGGAAAACCATGGCGATGCCGCGTGCTCGAGGGGGCAGGTCGGTAACCGTCTTACCTCCTATCAGTATGTCCCCGGCCGAGGGCTTTTCCAGCCCCGCTATCATGCGGAGAAGGGTGGTCTTTCCACATCCGGAGGGACCCAGCAGTACAAGGAACTCACCCTCCCTGCTGGCGATGTCTACCCCGTCCACAGCTATTACATCGTCAAAGTGCTTTACGAGACCTTGCGTTTCTACTATAGCCAAGAAATCCTCCGATATGTATAGTAAGTCAGCTCAAAACATGTAAAGCCCCCCGGGCTTTCACCGCCCAAGGGGGCGAACTCATAAAAACAGTATTCTTCGCCTTTGGCCAAGCCTGCTCCGCAGCGTTCATGCCGCCGGGATTTCCCCAGAAAACATTCTCATATCCCAGGCAACAATGCCATCTGTTATGCCAGGCCTTTGGCCCGCCACTTCTCGAATATGCCCTGGACCTTCTTGTCTGCCGCCTGGATGGCGTCTTCCGGGCTCATCATTCCGGAGGCAGCCCGTGCAAACATCGTAGAGATCACCCAGGTACTGAAGGTCTCGTCAATGGCCGCATTTGCATAGCCAGGATAGCCAACATTAGTGGCCCAGTCTAAGACGTCCTCAAGGACTTTGTACTTGTCCGGAGGATGGGCTTTCTTGTCATAAGATACCAACTTCTTCAGGTCAGGCACGGTCTGGGCGAAGCACGGAAAGTTGTAGTACTCGCTCGCCAAAAAGGCTTCCCTGAAATTGGAGATGTAGTCCACCAGAAACTTTTTTGCACCATCGATGTTGTCGGCGAACTTCCAAATGCAGTACACGTCCATAACGTGTTCGAGTCCCATCCTGCGTACCGGCCCTTTAGGAGCCTTGGCCAGCCAGATTTTCTCTTCCATCTCCGGGGCCAACTTCTCAGCTGTCCGTGTTATGGAGATAGCATTCAACGCAAGGGATCCCTTGCCCGAAATCATGAAACGGTTGTTAGCCGATGCATCCCATGTGAAGACCTCGGGGGTCATGCACTCCTCGTAAAGGGCCTTGACGAATTTGACGGCTTCCAAAGTCTCCTTGGAATTGAGGACCACATTGCCCCCCTCATCATGGACAGATGCTCCAAAAGAATACATGATAGCCCGCATGGCCATATTGGTGTCGATCTCAGAAGCTAGACCGATGCCTACAGGGACATTGTGTTTTTTCTTTATCTTTGCTCCGCCTGTCCGTACATCATCCCAGGTGTCCGGATACATGCCCACGGAGTCCCACAGGTCCTTGCGGTAGTTGACCGGATCCGGGACAAAGCTATCTGAGAAGCCGTAGTATTTCTTTGTTTTGGGATTGTACGTACTCCTGACAGCCAGGTCGATGGGTTTGCCCAAATCCTTGATACACTCCTCGTATATCTCTCTATGGTCGATGACTTGATGTTCCATATCCGGCTTAGGCCACAGAAACATGAATAGATCGTGACCCTTCTGGGCCGAAACCTCTGCCGCGGCTCGTGAATTAAGACCTGCCAGGCCAATAGTGTCAACGATCACTTCCGTGTCATTCTTGGCCCCCCATTCCTTAACGTAGGTTTCTTGAAACCACTTGTCGTATCCCGGAACAAAGTGGACCCATTGCAGAATTTTGAGTGTCTTTGGTTTAGCGGCCCCGTAGCAGGGAAAGACAGGACCACCAATGCCAGCGAGTGCTGCGCCCGCCAATGTGGTCTTGATGAACTGCCGTCTAGTGACAACTCCTACCCTTTTTTTCTTCAACCCTTTCGTGTTAAATGCCATGGCGTTTCCTCCTTTCTTGGACAACAAAGGTTTTTTGCGAGGTGAAAACACACCGTAGGGGCACAACCCATGCCAAGTGCAATCACCCCCCTTCTCTAGATTCTCACGCTACGGAATTTGAGGAATGGATCTGATGCCTGATATCAGGCATCTTGGAGTGTAGAATTTTAATAGTTTCTTTGAATTACCTTGTCAACACTTTTCACTCTTGCCCAATGCATCATCATGACACGTCCTTGACACACGGGCGCAGCTTCCATATAGTTAATATGTTTCGAAGTAATAGCCACATTATCTGTGAGTAACGATGCCAGGAGGCTTAAATGGATATTGACATAAAACAGTTTACCGACATCAACCCGGGTGAACGTGTGCTTATGGGGCCGGGACCAAGCAATGTGCCCTCGCGAGTGTTAAGGGCCATGTCCGCTCCGTGTATTGGCCACCTGGACCCTGAGTTTCTGTCGATTATGGATGAAACCCAGGGCTTGCTTAGATTTCTCTTCCAAACAGATAATATCTTGTCCCTACCGGTCTCCGGTACGGGCAGCGCAGGTATGGAAGCCTGTCTTGTCAATCTCGTTGAACCGGCAGAAGAGGTGGTGGTATGCGTAAATGGTGTATTTGGCAACCGGATGGCGGACATCATTGCCCGTGTGGGCGGCCACCCAGTTCGGGTTGAGGGCGAGTGGGGCAGGGCTGTTGACCCTGAGGCTGTACGAAAGGCGGTTCAAGGAAAAAACCCAAAACTTGTCGCGGTGGTGCATGCGGAGACCTCCACGGGAGTCTGCCAGCCCCTTGAAGATATCGCGGATGTCGCACGTCAGGCAGGTGCCCTTTTCCTCGTAGACATGGTCACGTCGCTTGGGGGGATGGAAGTAGCCGTGGATAGCGCAGGAATCGACGCAGCATACAGCGGAACACAGAAATGCATATCCTGTCCGCCCGGTCTGGCCCCCATTTCATTCAGCGATGCTGCCATGAAAGCCCTTGAGAAACGAACGTCCCCGGTGGCAAGTTGGTATCTGGATATGAGCATGGTCCGCAGATACTGGGGGGCTGACAGGACGTACCACCACACTGCACCCGTCAATATGATCTACGCACTTCGGGAAGCCTTGCGCATAATTGCAGAGGAGGGCCTTGAGGCACGATTTGCCAGGCACCGATTGAACCACAGAGCCTTGGTGGCCGGTTTAGAGGCAATGGGTCTCGAAATGCTCGTTCCCGCATCAGAGCGCCTGCCGATGCTAAACGCCGTCCGTATTCCAGAAAGCGTAGACGATCTTAAAGTCCGCAAAGCGCTTCTTAGTGACTTCGGAATAGAGATCGGCGGCGGCTTGGGAGATCTTAAGGGCAAGATCTGGCGAGTGGGATTAATGGGCCACTCTTGCCGCAGGAAAAATGTTTTCTTGTTCCTTTCTGCCCTAAAAACAGTGCTGAAGTCCGAGGGTTTCAAGATGCATGCCGAGGCCCTTGAAGCAGCTTCGGCGGTTTATGCTGAAGCTTGACCCGAAGAGAAGGCTGCCATCCGAAGGGCACCATTGCGGGCCCATGCCCACATATCTACTTTAGTAACACTTTAGCGCTTTGAAAAAGCCTAAACTCTTCCCTACTTTCCAGTCTTCTTATGAAGCTTGTCCGCTATCCGCTTGACCTTGTCAGATTTCACCATGGAGGCAGCCTTGTCCGCAAAGCGCGTCGCATCCGAAAACTTGCCGTCTTTCAAATAGCTTTTCACCCTCTTTTCAATGCGCTCAGTTGCACGATCTTCCTTGACACTGACGGACGGGGCTGCCATAAGCTTCCTGGTCTTGCAACATCCACAGCTTGGGCACGGCGGCAGACTTTCAGCCCTGTGCATGATCATTTCAAAGATCGATCCGCACTCACCACATTCATACTCGTAAATCGGCATGCAGGTATTCTTGCCTCCACTCACAACCTTCGCAGGTATGGCATCTGCTCAACTCTTGCCCTGAACGTCTCGTCTTTGGAAAGCTTGTCCAGAGTCTTGTCTAGCAATGAAAGCATTCTGGTCTTATCAGCTGGTAGGTGCCCATCGATAGGGGCATAATTGGAAACATGGTCAGAAAGATATTGAGACTTCACTGAAAGACCTTCTATGAGGATCTTCTGTTCTCTTAGGATCGTCTCCGCACCCGGCATTTCAAAACTCCCTTGCCTCCACCATTGATAAACCGGGGTGCCCGGTTGAGGCGTGAGTGTTCTTACGCGGATAAAATCAGGGCCTATCCGGTTTATGATCTTGGCCGTGTCTGACGCGTGCTCATGCCAGTTCGCCTCGCCCCCTATTCCCAGAAGCACATACAGGGAAACTTCGAATTGAGCCTCCTTTGCCTTGGTACATCCCCTGACCATGGTATCAGGAGACGCACCTTTATCAATCTCATCCAGCACAACAGCACTTCCCGACTCAAGACCGATATGGAGGCGTGTCAGGCCTGCCTCTCTTATCTTTTTCAGGCTTTCAAGGGATCTGCGTCTCAGGGTCTGTGAACGCGCGTAACTTGTGACCCTAGTTAGAGACTCAAAAGTATCATGAAGATGACCAAGGATATCGCACAGCTCGTCCGTCCTAATAACCAAGCTATCTGAGTCACCGATGAATACTGTTTCCGCGTTTCCTCCGGTATATGCCTTGGCCGTGTCAATATCTCGCAAAACCTCTTCTACCGCACGCTTCTCAAATTTGATATCTTTATACATGGGACAAAAAGCACACCGGTTCCAGGGGCATCCCCGGGTCACCCTCAACAGGAGGCTGTTGGCCTCACTGGGTGGCCTGAAAGGCGGAAAGTCATAAGTCTCTTCGGCCATGGCAAGGCGCCTTCCAAGACGGAAGTTAAACATAGTTGCTTGACTCGGCAATAAGGTTTGTGTGTAATTAAATAGCCTAGTTGGCTGAAAACGACAATAGATTTATGGTGAAAGGCCTTTCCCTAATTTTAGGATCTGTGAACGAACGTTTTTCATGTCTCAAAATCGCCTTAAACATATAAAGACACAAACGCCACATGTTGTATCTATCTTCCCTAAGACATACATTTTATAGTATTTTTGTCTTTACAAACCCTGCTTTGCCTGTTAATCTCCGCGCAATTGTAAGGGTCGCATTAAAGGTGAACGTTCAGATAGGGATCTTTTGATATGAAAATCAGAGAGTTACAAATTGTCGGGTTCAAGTC
Organism: uncultured Desulfobacterales bacterium; assembly: GCA_964502365.1. Taxonomy (GTDB): domain Bacteria; phylum Desulfobacterota; class Desulfobacteria; order Desulfobacterales. Next base: position 45,462 of record CAZCWQ010000005.1, read on the forward strand.
TTTTCTGGATAAAACCACGCTGCGGTTTCCTGAAGGCATTTGTGCCGTGGTGGGGCCAAACGGCTGTGGCAAAAGCAACATCGTTGACGCCCTCCGTTGGGTGATGGGCGAACAGAGTATAAAACAGCTGCGCGGCAAGTCCATGGAAGACGTTATTTTCTCTGGTAGTGAAAAAAAGGGGCCTTTGAACGTGGCCGAGGTGGCCATCACACTCATTAACGATAACGGCAACACCCCTGAAGAATATCGGCACTTTTCTGAGATCATGGTAAGTCGCCGACTCTTCCGTTCAGGGGAGAGCGGCTATTTTATCAACAAACAACCATGCAGGCTCAAGGACATTCAAGACCTATTGATGGGAACCGGTGTTGGGGCCAGAACCTATGCGATAATTGAACAAGGACAGATTGGGACACTCATCGATGCCGGCCCGGAAGAACGACGGTACTTCATAGAGGAAGCCGCAGGCATCACACGCTACAAAAGGCGAAAGCATGAATCACTACTTAAGATCAAGCGGACTGAGCAGAACCTGTTGCGTGTTGGTGACGTTATCTCCGAAGTCAAGCGTCAGATGAACTCTTTGAAGCGTCAGGCCAAAAAGGCTGAGCGCTACAAGGCCTACCAGGAACAAATTGAAGAGCTGGAAGTAAATCTGGCAACCTATCAATATGAGACCATCAGGACCGAAATGGGCGAAACAGAGTTGTTGTTGGAATCTTTGCGAGATACAGACTCCGAGCACGGTTCTGAATTGGCAAAATTGGACGCTGCCATCGAACGGATCAAAGTGGAACGCGCAGCCAAAAACCAGGGTATCTCGGAAAAAAGGGACCACAGTCAGCAGCTCCGACGGGTACTGGATAAGCTTGAGGGCGATATCGAGTACAGCAAGAAGGATCTCGAGCGCTTTATCACCGAAATTGAGGAGTTCAAGGCAGAGATAGGAGAGATTAAGGAGAAAACTCGTGCAATCGCTGAAGAATGCAGCGGCCTGGAGGAACGAAAACACGCCCTTGAACAAGACATCCAACGAATCAAGGAAACCCTAAACCAAGAAGAGACTGAAGAAAGGGCCATTAAAGAGCGGCTTGTAGAGCTTAATAGATCGCTTGAGACCAAGAAGGCAGAGCTTGTCAACCTGGCAAGCCGCAAGGCAACCTACCAAAACACCCTGGAGAATGCTTCCAAGAACAGGGCAAATCTATCAAAGCGACTTAGTCAACTCGATAAGGAGAAAAGCCAAACCAAAAGCGAATTCACCAAGATCAATAAAGACATCGCCAAGTCTGAAGATCATCTTCATGCTTTGAAGGAAAGTTCGGCAGAGATAGCGAATGTCCTTGAACGCTTGGAAAAACAACTACAGGAAAACCGTCAGGCGCTCAGCCAGCAGGTGCGGAAGGTACAAGCCATGGAGCTTGAGCGGCAAAAGGTTCGGTCCCGCTATGGGGCTCTAAAGAAGATGGATGAAAACTATGAATGGTTCAGGGAAGGCGTTCAGATAATCATGAAACAGTGGAAGTCTCGAAACCTCGACGAGGCTGGCATTTGTGGCCTGGTAGCCGATGTTATCGAACCGGAGCCTTCCTATGAACATGCCGTGGAGGCGGCGTTGGACGAGACCTTGCAGTATGTCATCGTAAAAGACCAGCAGGGGGGGGTGACTGCTATCAACTCTCTACGGAGCCTTTCACGAGGCCGAGGCAGTTTTATTCCCATGAAAGCAGTCAGGCCGGCAACAAGCGTAAATCCCGGTCTTCAACCTCAGGACCAAGATCTCCTTGCAAACCATATACAGATTCAAGAAGGCTACGATGATTTGGTCCAGGCCCTTGTCGGTCACGTCATAGTTGCCGACAACCTTGAAGAGGCTTTGCGGCTGTGGAACCGGAACGGATCGCCTCTGACCATCGTTACACAACAAGGAGACAGGGTGTCCCTTCAAGGCATACTGACTGGCGGAAGTACACACAATAGCCCATCTGGCATCCTTGTGAAGAAGAAGGAAGTCAGAAGCCTGGCTAAGGTGATATCAAAGCTGGACTCATCTGTTGAGACGGCTAAGGCGAGGCAAAAGCAATTGGAAACAGAGGCAGTGTCAGTGGAAACACAGCTTCAAAAGACCCGACAAGAGCAAAGGCAAAAGAGTGAACTGCTGGTAGAAGTGGAAAAAGAGCTGTACCGCCTTCAGGAAAGACACAAACACACCGAGCGCAATCTTGAAATTCTTGACCTTGAGGAACAGCAAATAGAGGGGGAGCGGACAGAGGTAGACGAAGAGGTGTACAGGCATGAGGGGGTTCTGGCCGAGCTGACAAAAGAGATTCAAGCTGAAGAATCGACCATCCAGCAGACCAATGTCCAGTTAACAGAAACTTCGGAAAAACTGGAAGCCGTCAATGAAAGGATTGTAGAACTCAAACTGGAATTGACTACTTTGCACGCAGAATACGAAAGCTCAACAAACACGTTGAGACGATTGATGGATTTCCAAGGTGACCGCCAAGAAAAAATGACCCACCTGGAAAGAGGGCTAAGGCAAACAGACGAAGACAGAATAGCCACTGAGCAGAGATTGACGAGTGACCGAGCCAGAGTCAACAACCTGTATGCTGAACTCCGGAGCCTGGAAGAAAGACTGGCCCAAAGCGAAGCCGAGTACCAAACCATCGAAGCGGCCTTGCAACAAAACGATCAAGCCATCTGTGAAGTCAGAACGCGGCAACAAGAGACCCTTCAAAAGATTCAGCAACTGGAATTGAAGCAATCCGAAAGGCGTATGAGATGCGATCATCTGGCCAGTCGCATCCAAGAGGCCTACCATCAAGACATCAACATATTGGCACAGGAACACGACACCAAGGACTTTTCTCAAGAAGAGACAGAAAATGCATTGGCCTTATGCAAAGAAAGAATTGCAAGAATTGGAGACGTGAATCTGACCGCCATTCAAGAATACAAAACCTTGAGCGAACGATATCACACCTTGACCAAACAGCGCGACGATCTGTTAGGGGCCATAGACGCCCTTCATCGGGTTATCCAAAAGATCAACCGGGTCTCTCTTAAACGGTTCATGAAGACCTTTAAGGCGGTCAATGAAAAAGTGCAAATGGTCTTCCCCAAGCTGTTTGAGGGGGGAAAAGCTAACCTGGTTCTCACCAATCCGAGGCGGCCCTTGGAGTCGGGCGTGGCCTTCCTGGTTCGCCCTCCGGGAAAAAGGCTTACGCGCATGAGTCTGCTTTCGGGCGGTGAAAAGGCTCTGGCAGCTATCGCGCTAGTCTTTTCCCTTTTTTTGATAAAGCCAACAGCGTTTTGCGTTCTTGATGAGATTGATGCCCCGCTTGATGACGCAAACGTCTTTCGCTTCAACCATCTTCTCCGAGAGATTGGTAACGCCTCTCAGATTGTAATGGTTACCCACAACAAACAAACCATGAAGGTGGCTGACGCACTTTTCGGTGTGACCATGGAGGAAAAAGGCATTTCAAAACTGGTTTCCCTGAACTTGACGTAAGAGTTTGGCCTAGAGATACCAAACTCCACATAAATCTAACAATGTATTGTAATCTTAATATGATCAAATGTTTCTTCATTTTGTTTACGCTCAATTAGGGTGGTGAGGTCAACTAGCTTACCATGGCCATGAAATGGTTTAAAAAGAAAAAAGGGGCTGAGCAGGAATCCACAGAAGAGCCTCCCCGACCAGCGTGGAAAGACTCTGAGACCGAGGAAGTAGAAGAACGCCTTGGGTCCGAAGAATCCGCCGACTCCGAAGCTGATAAACAAGGGTTCTTTCGGCGCCTCAGGAATCGCCTTTCCAAGACACGGACAGGCTTTGTAAACCGTGTGGACAGGCTTTTGCTGGGGAAGAAGGAGATCGACGAAGAGCTTCTCGAAGAGCTTGAAGAAATTCTAATCACCTCAGACATGGGGGTGCAGACCACCATAGACTTAATCGAAGCGGTACGGGAAAAGGTGGAGAGAAAAGACTTGAGTGATGCTAAAGAACTTAAAGAGGCTCTTCAGAAGGAGATTCTCGGTTTTCTTAAGGTCCCGACAAGCCTGGATCTTACACCCAAAGAAAAACCGCTTGTCATAATGGTCGTAGGGGTGAACGGGGTGGGCAAGACAACCACCATCGGCAAGTTGGCCGCTCGTTATATCAAGGATAACAAGCGGGTATTATTGATTGCTGCTGACACCTTCCGGGCCGCAGCTGTTGAACAGTTGGAAATTTGGGCAGAGCGTGTTGGTACTGATGTAATTCGCCACAAGGGCAAGTCTGACCCGTCCGCTGTTGTCTATGACGGAATTCAGGCAGCAAAATCAAGAGATGTTGATGTGGTAATCATTGATACAGCAGGACGTCTTCACACCAAAGTCAATCTAATGGAAGAACTCAAGAAAATCCGTCGCACCGTGGCCCGGCAACTCCCTAATGCCCCCCACGAAACCCTGCTTGTCCTTGACGCCACGACCGGACAAAACTCCATTTCCCAAGCACAGCTCTTTCATGAAGCCCTTGATGTCACTGGGATTGCACTTACGAAGCTGGATGGCACAGCAAAAGGGGGCATCGTTGTGGGTATATGTCACAGCCTCGAACTTCCGATTAACTATATTGGCCTGGGAGAGAAGATCGAGGATTTGCAGGAGTTTGACGCCGATGCTTTTATGAAAGCCTTATTTGACTACTGAGAGCACCAAATAGTCTGCATCTCTCGCAATCTGATACGGATCATGAGGTCTTTTCTAGGGTCACTGGCGGGAGCCTCAGACTTGACTTACGCTATTTATAGAAAGCTTTCAGAAAATCATTCTGCTGTTGCGAGGCACTCGGTATGTCCAAGCACGTCCTAGTCGTAGACGATGAGCCTAATATGAGGCACATGATAACTGTGGTCCTTGAAAAGGCCGGGTACGCAGTAATAGATGCTGCGGACGGCGAGGATGCCCTGTCCCTTCTGAAGAGTAAGGCCCCTGATATCATCCTCTGTGATATCCGCATGCCACGGATGGACGGTCTGACCTTCTTAAAACAATTGGCCAAGCGAGGCATCGATACGACAACTGTCGTAATGTCCGCCTACGGCACGATCGATACCGCCGTGGAAGCGATGAAGCTCGGAGCAGCCGACTACATCTCCAAGCCTTTCAAACCGGATGAGATCCTACTTAAGCTGGTACAGATAGAAGAACGGAACCGGCTGCGTCAGGAAAACCTTAGGCTCCGTGATGCTGTCCAGGAGACCTTTTCATTTCAAAATATGGTGGCCAAGAGCAGGGCCATGGGTAAAATCTTTGACAATATTCGTAAGATTACGGACTACAAGACCACAGTCCTAATCACAGGCGAAAGCGGCACCGGCAAAGAGCTGATTGCAAGGGCGATTCATTACAACGGCCCACGAAAAAATGAGCCCATGGTCGCTGTCAACTGTGGCGGCTTGCCCGAAAACCTCTTAGAAAGTGAACTCTTCGGCCATGTGAAGGGGGCCTTCACCGATGCAATCAAAGAAAAGGAAGGACTTTTTCAGGAAGCAAATGGCGGGACCCTCTTTCTTGATGAGATTGGAGAACTGCCTCTGCCTCTTCAGGTCAAGCTTCTACGGGTCCTGCAAGACGAAATGGTGCGGCCCCTGGGAAGCACGGAATCCGTGAAAGTAGATGTAAGGATTGTTGCAGCTACAGCATCAAACCTGGCCGAGGCCGTCCAGGAGGGGACCTTCCGAGATGATCTCTTTTACCGAATAAACGTGCTCCATATAGAAGTGCCTGCTTTGCGCCACAGGAAGGAGGATATCCCCCTGCTGGTCAATCATTTTGTTGAAAAGTTCAAAAAGCGATTAAACAAAGAACTAAAGGGGTTTCAACACGATGCTCTTCAGACCCTAATGGAATATCCATGGCCGGGGAATGTCAGAGAACTCGAAAATGTTATTGAGCGGACCATGGTCTTGACCGAGCAGCGCGAGATCCCCCTCCGTGAGCTACCGGATGAAATAAAGGGTGCCCCAGCCGGTATCGAACCTTCACCGGTTTTCAAAGGTATCTCGCTAAAGGCAAATACCATGGCACTTGAAAAAGCCCTTATTGAAAAGGCCCTGCGGGAAACCAATAACAACCGGACCCGCGCAGCCAAACTGTTGGAAATCAGTCACCCCACGCTCCTTTCCAAGATGAAAGCATACAACATTTCATGAAATGCCTATCCGCAAAAGCCGATGTCTCTGGCAAAAAGGGGCGATAAGAACGGGAAACTGCGGCAGCCCCTCAGTCCGTGAGAGAAAAAAATAGAAAAAGTTGATGATACCCTCATTATGGAGTTGACATCTCAAGAATATCAATGTATGGGATGCGGAAATTAGAGGTCATGGGAATATAAAGGGACTGAGGGTCAACTTAAAACAAGAAGGAGGGCAGTAAACATGACAAAGGCAGAGCTTGTGGAAAAAATGGCCAACGATGCCGGTATTTCCAAGGCAGCGGCAGCAGCAGCACTCAACTCTTTTACCCAAAACGTTACCAAGGCCCTTAAGAAGAAAGACGGCAAGGTGACTCTGGTGGGCTTTGGGACATTCGCAAAGGTACGGCGCAAGGCACGCAAGGGGAGAAATCCTCAAACCGGTGAAACAATCAAGATCAAGGCTTCCAATACAATAAGATTCAAGCCGGGCAAGGCTTTAAAAGACGCCATCTAGCTACTGGCTGATAGATCGGTATATTGGTTGGTTCCCATCCGAAAACAGCATTTTGTGATGGGAACCAACCAATATTTCTACACATAAGTAATCTTAAACCCGTTAAACTCGCCGGTGTAGGGCTCCCATTCTACAGCTACACTATTTACCCGGGCTAAGGGTGGACCGGTCTCGCACCACTGCAACATGGATTTCACGTCGGAATTATCCCCCTCGAATGCCGCCTCCACCCTGCCGTCCGGTAGATTCTTCACCCATCCGGTCAGGTTCCTTTCCAAGGCTGCTCGCCGCGTGTCCATTCTAAAACAAACCCCCTGGACGCGCCCGTCAATACACACATGAGCTCGGACCCTTTTCATGGCCTCTCTCCCAACAACATTTCAGTAATTACCCCTAAGAAAGTAACTCTTTGAATTCTTCATCATTTAAAATTCTTATGCCTAACTGTCTGGCCTTGTCAAGCTTTGAACCCGGACTATTTCCTGCTAC